>NZ_QTPQ01000059.1:0-40895 GCF_003853425.1 Burkholderia sp. Bp9140 | reverse complement strand
TGCGGGGCCCGGATCGCGCCGGATGTCGTCCGGCGCCGCGACGGTTCGAGTGCGCGAGGTGACGACCGGAAAGCGGGATGGAGAAGGGAGGGGCGATCCGCGCGTTATCCCGCGTGCGGCCCCTCGACCGTCAGCCGGCACACGGTCGCGAGCGCGAGCGCGAGCAGGTTCGGGTCGCGTTCGCGCCGGTGCAGGAAGCTCAGGCCGATCGTCTGGCGGATCGTCGGCGCGGCGAGCGGACCAGCACGATCTTGTGCGCGAACAGGTCGCGCACGCGGCCGGGCGGCAGTTCGGGGCGGCGCTCCTTCAGCGCGATCACGACCTCGGGCACGGTGCGGATCGTCAGCGAATACAGCGAGCCGATCTGGCTGGGCGCTCGGCGTCGCGGGCTCGGTGATGGCCGTCGCCTGGGTCGTGACGGGGGCGCTCACGAACCTGCTGCCGGTATTCGGCGAGATCGGGCTGCCGCTGAGCGGTGGCGCGGGCTTCCTGCTCGGCTTCGTGATGATGGTGTGCTACGGGCGCAGGCAGGCCGGGGCGCGCGCGGCCGCGCTGTCGTAGACGGCTGCGCGCAGGTTGGCCCGATCCTGTCGGACGTGGTCCTGCGGGCCGCTGTCGCGCGAAGCCGCGCGGCCCGACACTGGCGCCTCGCGGTCACGGCAGGCCCGCCCAGGGCGGCAACCAGCCGAGGCGCCGCGGCGGCGGCGCCGGCCTTGCCGGACCGCCGTTCCGTTCGATGTGCCAACCTGGAGTAGAGAGCGACCCATGCAACATCCGACCATCCGTACCCTGGCCGGCGCGAGCGCGCCGACGTCGATCGACGCTGCCCGCACGGCGCTGCTGGTGATCGATTTCCAGAACGAATATTTCAGCGGCCGCCTGCCGATTCCGGAGGGGCCGCGCGCGCTGGGCAATGCGCAGCGCGTGATCGCGTTTGCCGATCGCGCGGGCATCCCGGTGTTCCACATCCAGCATGTCGGCGCGACCGACGGCCCGCTGTTCGCCGACGGCAGCGACGGCTTCCGTTTTCATGCGGACCTGCAGCCGGCACCGCACCACGCGGTCGTGAAGAAGACGTCGGTGAGCGTGTTTCCGACGACGGACATCGACGCGCGCCTGAAGGCGGCCAGCATCGACACGCTGATCGTCACCGGGCTGATGACGCATGCGTGCGTCGCCGGCGCGGCGCGCGATGCGGTGCCGCTCGGCTATGCGGTGATCGTCGTCGACGACGCGTGCGCGACGCGCGACCTCGACGTTGCGGACGGCGGCACGGTGCCGCACCGCGACCTCCATCGCGCGACGCTGGCCGCGCTGTCGGACACGTTCGGCGACGTGCTGACGACCGAGCAGGTGCTAGCGCTCGGCATCGCCTGACACCTGCGCGGCCGTTCAGGCCTGCGTCCGTCGGGGAATCGGCATTCCGCGTCTCCGCGGGGCTGACGCGCCGCTGGCGCCGGGTGAGTCAGATACCAGGACCGGGCCGGGCGGCAGTCTGTCATCGTGTTGGGGACAAGCCGCGACAAAGGGGGAAGGCGGGGAAGGCCGCCGCGATCCCGGGATCCCCGTCGGCGCATGCGTCGTCTTCGGTCACGCACCACGCGAACAGCCCGGCGCGGTTCGCGACGCCGCGCTTTGCGTGTGCGCGCGTTGTTGCGCAGGGGGCAACGTATGCAGGGCGATTGGGGCATGAGGGGCGCGATCCACCGTGATCGGGGCAGGCGTGAGCGGCTGCCGTCCCGGCCGGTTCGGGCGATGCCGGTTGGCCGCCGCACATGCCGGCTCGTCGTCCCGTCGCCGAACGGCGCCGGGCCGTCCGCCATACGGCTTTGTGCCGACCGGGCGCCGGCGTGGACGACTGCCTATCGCCAGGTGCCGTCGACGTAGACCCAAACCGGCCCCTGGCGCCGCCAGTAGCCGGGCACCCACCGACGCCCCGGGCGCCGCGCGACCCAGCGGCCGGACACCCATATATAGTGGCCGCGCTGCCAGCGCCAGTAGCCGTCGGTCCAGACATAGCCGCGCGGCCGCGGCGGCGGCGGCCGGCGATCGTGCCGCGGTGCCGGCGGCGCGAAGCCCGGGCGATCGGGATAAGGCGGCCTGCCGGGCCCGTGGTTCGGTCCGGGCGGCCGGTACCCGGGCGGTACGGGCTGGGCCGCGACGGTACGCAGCCAGCCGCCGGTGCCGACGAGGGCGGCGGTCAGTCCGATGGCGCGCAACAACGAGCGTCGATTCATGGCGGGTCCTCTAATATGTAATCGGGTCTGCCTGACGTTAGCCTGCCAGTCCCGCGGCCGGGTTACGCGGGCCGTTAAGGCTGTTACCGCATGTCACGAGGGCCCTGCTGGTTGCCGGCTGCCGGCTGCTGGCTGGGCCAAGTCTCCCGTTGCAGCAGGTGCCGGCGGCGAATGGGGCCGGCTACGGCCGCGCCGCCATATGTTTACCGTTCGATCGCCGCGTTTTAGGCGGCCAGGCCCGGTATTTGAGATCAATTTGGGTAAAAATTACCGTTTTCTGAGGGTTTCGCCGATTCCGTTTGTTGTTTCTATGCAACCGTCAAGACGATGACATGAAAGAATGGTGGGATGAAGGCCTCCAAAAAGAGGCCGTCAAGAGGTCAAAAAAAGGCGTTAAAACAAATACTTATAACTCGTCCCCACTTTCATTATTTCTAGTTCTGGAAAAGCTTATTTCTTTATTTGCAGATCGCGCCCCTAGGGTACACCCCTAAACTCACGGTTCCCAAACGGGCAACTATCCGGGCGCGGCCAGAAGGACAGATGGCGTTCCCGGGCGGTTGCAGACCGTTTATGAACAAGGTCGCGAGACCTGCCTCTTTTTAGAAGGGAGCTCCACGAATGAACAAGACTCTGATCGTTGCAGCAGCTGCAGCATCGTTCGCTACCGTCGCTCACGCGCAAAGCAGCGTCACGCTGTACGGCGTGCTGGACGCAGGCATCACCTACCAAAGCAACGTCCAGAACGCAGCCGGCCAAGGCAAGTCGCTGTGGTCGATGGGTTCGGGCATTGACCAGAGCCGCTTCGGCCTGCGTGGTTCGGAAGACCTCGGTGGCGGCCTGAAGGCGATCTTCACGTTGGAGAGCGGCTTCAACATCGGCAATGGCAAGTTCGCGAACAACAACGGCATGTTCAACCGCCAGGCTTTCGTCGGCCTGTCGAGCCAGTACGGCACGGTTACGCTGGGTAAGCAGTACGACTCCGTCCAGGACTACCTGGCACCGCTGACCGCAACGGGCTCGTGGGGCGGTACGTACTTCGCTCACCCGTTCAACAACGACAACCTGAGCACGAACGGCGGCTACTCGGCTAACAACACGATCAAGTTCGCAAGCGCGAACTACGCTGGCCTGCAATTCGGCGGCACGTACTCGTTCTCGAACAGCACGAACTTCGGCAACAACCGTGCTTACAGCGGCGGCGTGTCGTACCAGTACCAAGGCCTGAAGCTGGGTGCAGCTTACTCGCAAGCGAACAACCCGAACAACAGCAGCACGGGTGCAGTTGACTCGTCGTCGGCGCTGTTCAACGGCCAAGGCCGCCTGCGCACGTACGGCGCGGCTGCTGCATACGCATTCGGCCCGGCGCAAGTTGGCGCAGCATGGACGCAATCGCGTATCGACAACCAAGCTAACGGCGCGGCAACGTTCCACGCTGACAACTACGAAGTCAACGCAAAGTACAACCTGACGCCGGCTCTGGGCCTGGGCGCAGCGTACACGTACACGAACGCGAAGGTTGCTGGCGAAAGCACGCACTGGAACCAGTTCGGCCTGCAAGCTGACTACTCGCTGTCGAAGCGCACCGACGTCTACGCACAAGCTGTGTACCAGCGCGCTGCGAAGAACGGCGTTGGCGCATCGATCTACAACGGCGACGTCAACACGCTGCCGAGCTCGTCGATCAACCAAACCGCAGCAACGGTTGGTCTGCGTCACCGCTTCTAAGCGTGACGGCTGGGTAACCAGCTTCGCAGTATCGAAAAAGGCGCCTTCGGGCGCCTTTTTTTCGCCTGTCGATGATGGCGACGAAGGCCGCGACGACGATGCGTATCGTCCGGGCGCAAAAAAGCGAGGCTCAGCGCCTCGCTTTTTGTCTGTGTGGCAGGTGAGCTGCAGGCGTCAGCGCGTGTATTCGCCGTTGGCTTCCGGCTGGAACACGATCGCCGCGACCTTCATGAGCTTTTCGGCGCCGCTCGGCTGCAGCACCTTCACCAGTTGACCGCGTTGCGTGCCCAGCAGGGCCATCCCGACCGGCGAGAACACGTTCAGGCGTCCGAGTTCGAGATTGGCGGCATCCGGATAAACAATCGTCCAGGTGGCTTGTTCCTGGGTCGTTTCGTCGAGCAGCGTGATTTGCGAGTTCATCGTGACGACGTTCGCCTTGATGGCATCGGGCTGGACGATGTCGGCGCGCTCGAGCAGCGTATCGAGCATCGTCTGGAAGCGCGGGTTGTGTTCGGCGTGCTTCTCGAGGCGAGCAACGTCGAGTTCGGTCAACTGGTAAAGGCGTTGTTTCATGGCAGTTCTCCAAATGATCGGCTTGGGGCAGGCGTGGCGTGCGTATGGGGATCGCCCGGAGCCTGTCTGACCTGGCTCCGGGAGGAGACCGTGCCGTCAGATCAGGCGCCGGGCAGGGGCGAGCGGCGCCTGGGCCGTGCGTCGAACGCAGGGGTGCGCCGGATGGCCGGCGCGCGCGCGCACGCCGGCGGGGCCGGACGGCGAAACCGAAAGGGGCGTGGGCGCGTGCATGGTGGATAGGGTATCGACAGGCGAATAAAACCTTACGATTTTACAACACAACCTTCCGGATCGGCGATTCGGCTGTTGGCCTTTCGTCAGGAATTGTTGTGAAAATGGTTTAAGTGATAGCAATCTCGTGCAGCGAAAGCGGTCGATATTTTCCAAAAACGCAACGCTGTATGTTCAAACCAAGGGTTTCCCCTTGGTATTGCGAGCACTACACTTGATCCATCGCTTCAGACAGTCCCGCCGGGAGCGACGCCAAAAGAGAACATATTTCGGAGGTCCATCATGAAGTCGATCATCTACGCAGCGATCGCTGCATCCGTCCTTGCCGCCCCGATCGCATCGTTCGCACAGTCCGAGCAGGGCTTGACCCGCGACCAGGTCCGGGCCGACCTCGTGCAACTCGAACAGAACGGCTACAAGCCGCTCGCGAGCGATTCGCAATATCCGCAGAACATCCAGGCCGCGGAACAACGGATCCAGCCGAATCAGCCGATGCTCGCACAAGCCGATACGAGCGGCTACGGTGCGGTGGCGACGGGCGCAGGCCAGTCGGGCCGCCGCATGACGCATGAAGCCCCGAATCCCGTGAATTCCGTCTACTTCGGCAACTGAACATCCCCGGGTCTGCCCGAGCACCGCATGTGACCGACGGGACGCGCGCCACTCGCGCGCGTCTGCGTCAGCAGAGCAGAACCTCCGTCGCCGCATTCCGGCGGCTTTTCCGCCCAGACGCTCGCGCGTTTGGGCCTTTTTTGCTGGGGTGGGTCACGCGGACGTGACCGCCGGGGTGCCGTGGATATAGTGTTCGAGCTGGCTGATCGTGAATTGCTGGTCGGCAATCACGCTCTTCACGAGGTCACCGATCGAGATCAGGCCGATCAGCTTGCCGTCTTGGAGGACGGGCAGGTGGCGCATCCGGTGCTCGGTCATCAGCGCCATGCACTCGTCGGTGGATTGCGAGGGTTCGACGTAGCGCACCTTGGCCGTCATGATTTCCTCGACGCGGGTGGCCTTCGACGAGCGGTCCTGCAGCACGATCTTGCGCGCGTAGTCGCGCTCGGTGACGATGCCGGCGATGTCGTCGCCGTCCATGACCAGCAGTGCGCCGATGCCTTTCTCCGCCATCAGCTTGATGGCGTCGTAGACGAAATCGGCTTTCGTGACGGTGTAGATCGTGCGGCCGGAATCCGGCTTGGCTTTGAGAATTTGCGCGACAGTCGTGCTCATTTGCTTTCTCCGTGTGCGGGACGATGCAGGGAAGGCAGGGCGTGATGCGCGGCACCCGACGGGCCCAGTATAGCCGGGCCGGCTGAGGCAGTCGCGTGACGTTGTCAGATTAGCGGTAAACTCCGGTCACGCACTATCCACACAACTCCTACATTCCTGATCGTTTCGACTGAATTCATGATGTCTTCGCGTCCCCAATCGCCCACGCCGGGCAATGGCCAGGTCGACGAGTGCGTGACGCTCGTCGCCACCGCGTCGCTGCCCACGCGCTACGGTACGTTCACGTCGTACGCTTTCCGCGTATCGGGCAGCGATGCCGAACATCTCGCGCTCGTGATGGGTGACGTCACCGGTGAGCAGTCCGTGCTGACGCGGCTGCATTCCGAGTGCCTGACCGGCGACGTGTTCGGCTCCTACCGCTGCGACTGCGGCGAGCAGCTCGATCTCGCGCTGCGCTACATCGCGGCGGAAGACCGCGGCGTGCTGCTGTATCTGCGCGGCCACGAAGGGCGCGGCATCGGCCTGAGCAACAAGATCCGCGCCTACGCGCTGCAGGAGCAGGGGCGCGATACCGTCGAGGCCAATCTCGACCTCGGCCTGCCCGACGATGCCCGCGAATACGACTCGGCCGCCGCGATCCTGAGGATCCTCGGCGTGACGTCGGTGCGCTTGATGAGCAACAACCCGAAGAAGTTCGACACGCTCGTGAAGCACGGCATTCCCGTCTGCGAACGCGTGGCGCTCGCGGTGCCCGTGCGCGAGGAAAACGAGCGTTATATCCGGACCAAGCAGGTGAAGTTCGGGCATTACTTCGAAGAGAACGAATAGTCGAAATTTCGGCTTTGTCCGAGGTGGTCTGAATTGATCCGTTGATGTCTTTAAGCCATTGAATGTTAATGGAAATTCAGGGCTTCTCGTCGCCTTCGTCGTGGCATCAACGCTTGTCTCTGCTTAGCTAAACTTGCTGCGTCGGCGTAGGTTTCTGTGGCGTTGTACAGAAAACCTACGCCGCGTATGCTTCTCTCAGGAAAAACCTACGCTGCGGAAAGTGCGCTTGGATGCACGCGTCGCGGCCAGACTGCCGAGCGGCGAGCACATGACCTTTAAGGGGTTTCCGGGACTCCGCCTGCAGGCTTCGATGAGTCGCAAGTCGTGGACGTATCGCTACAAGTCGCCGGTCGACGGCCGCATGTGACAGGTGAAGCTCGGCGAGTGGGCCGCGATGGCATTTGCTGCAGCGATCTCTGCGTGGGAAAAGTGAGCTTGCCCCCGAAAAACGAATCCCTTGCTGAGTGTTTAAACTCAAGCAAGAGGCGTCACGAAGATGAGCAAGACGAAGCGGGCGCGCTACACGCTCGAATTCAAGCTCGAAGCGGTTCCGCTGGCTAATTGGCTGCGCGAGCTGCGGAAAGTGGCGGCGATCAAGGGTAGCTATCGGTCTGGTATGCCTCAGGTGTGGTAATGCAGGTTAAACTCCGCGCCGCTTCGCATAACAGATAACAGCCCATGCAATGCGTACGAGTTTGTTTGCCAGTGCGCAGACTGCAATGTGCGCATGCCGGCGTTCGGCAAGTCGGATGAGCCAGCGCAGGATCGGATCGTTGCGTGCTTGTCTTTCCACACCCGTAGCGCGCGGGCGCCCTGTACGAACAGGCGACGCAGATAACTGTTTCCCCGCTTTGTAATGCCTGGCAAACGTGGCTGGCTGCCGGTTGTATGCTGTTGTGGCACCAGCCCTACCCAGGCGGCGAGATCGCGTGCTCGCCTGAACGTTGATGCATTGCGACTGCGGAGACGATCGCGGTCGACAGCAGGACACCTACACCCGGAATAGTTTGAAGGCGCCGGCAACGGTCACTCTCGCGTGCGAGACGTTTGAGCCGGTCGTTCATCTGTTCAATGGTTGCTTCCGTGCGGTTCCACATGTCGAGTAGCATGTGTCCAAGATCGCGCATCGTGGGAGTTAAGCCGGAGTCTTCCTTCTCGAGCAGGGAGGGCAACACGGTGCGGAGCGCGTAGAACCCCGGTGCAATCTCGATACCCCGATCTAGCAGCAGTCCCCGAATCTGGTTGGTCAATGCCAGGCGCTGCTGGAGCAGGCGTTCGCGGGTGCGATGCAGCGCGTGAACATCCATCTGCTCCTCTGACTTGAGTGGCACAAACCGCATCGTCGGAAGTCGGACGGCTTCGGAAATAGCCTGAGCGCCGTTAAAGTCATTCTTCTGCGATTTGACGAACGGCTTGACGTACTGTGCCGGTAGAAGCTTGACGTCGTGCCCGAAGCTCTGAAATTTGCGGGCCAGATACTGCGAGCCACAGCATGTTTCGATACCGACAAGGCACGGTGGATGTTGTGCCATCAGCTGCAGGAGTTGATGGCGCCCCCAACTTCTCGCCCAGCACGACTTTGCCAGCAGCGTCGCAGCCGACGACGTGGAACCAGCGCTTGCCGAGATCGATTCCTAACGTGACCGAGTTCATGGCAGCCATCCATGGATGGTAGCGCCACTACGTTAAAAGAAGCGGGTGGACCATACCATTAGTTGCAGATGCACTGTTCGACGGGAGACGTCTTCGGACACTGAACGTCGACGACGACTACACACCGGAATGCCTGGCTTCACACCATCGCGCGACCGTGCTCGAGGTTGATGTCAGTCGTGCAACTTGCACAGCCCAATTAGATGCACATCTCGTAAACCCTACGGCGTCTTTGCGAAAAGTTGCCTTGACACAAAATGTATATGAGTTCACATTCATAAATGCAGCGAGACTGCATGTCGAGGACGGTTGGAGACCTTGCCTCGACCTCAAAATTCTTACGAAAGGAGACAGAATGAGGTGCCAGCAACAACATCCCATTGTTTCAACTTCAAGCTGTCCGCGCACGGCATTGTCACGTGCTGCGAGGGCTGTCGACGCGTTTCTGGGAGTTCAGCGGGCGATGAGGGCTGCCGGCAGCTGTGAAATTTCCATGAGGAATGCAAATCAAATAGCAACCTCTTTATTGGCGTGCTCCAAGAACGTCCTCGGCCAAAATGAAAGAGCATGAGGGGATGATGAACCGAAAAACTGGCCGCCTGGTCTTTCTACTGTCGCTGGCAACAGCGATCTCGTACACCGACAGACAGCTTATCCCCGTGCTGGCGGGCAGCATCAAGTTGGAGTTGCATCTCAGCGATACGCAATTGGCAATATTGCTAGGACCAGCATTTGCAGTCTTCTACACGCTGTTCGGTTTGCCGATCGGGGCGCTGGTGGACCGATGGGGGCGACGTCCGATGATCCTGGCTGGAGTCCTGTGCTGGAGTTTGGCAACAGTAAGTACGGGGTTCTGCTTCGCATTTTGGCAAATTCTTTTAGCACGCATCCTCGTTGCTGTGGGTGAGTCGACTGTACACCCATGCGGAGTGTCGGTTTTATCCGAGCAGGTGGCTCGCGATCGACGAGGTCGTGCCTTTGCGTTTTTTGCGATTGGTGTTCCGGTCGGCATTGGTCTTGCCTTGATGTTGGGAAGTTTTCTTAATCGCGTTCTGGGAGAAGTTGGTTGGGTCCAGGCTAGTGGCCTTGCTCCCTGGCGATGGGCATTTGTGTTCGTGGGCTTGGCAGGGGGGGCAATCCTTGTCTGGGCGCTGATCAGAATGTTCCCGGCAGATAAAAACAGTGCCAATTCGGTAGTCATTGGAGCTGATTCGGAAAATCATTCGAGTTTCATAAATTATATTAAAAAACATCCGAAATTTTATGTATGCGCCTTCCTGGGATTTGGCTTCATGGCCATGGCCATGCAATCCGTGGTCCATTGGTTGCCGATGGCATTGATGAGAAACAAGGGGCAATCTTTAGCGCACGTTGGAGCGTTGCTCGGGCCCATGACGATGATCGGTTCATCTGTCGGCATGTTCCTGGTGGGTTGGTGCTGTGACCGTGCGCGTGCGGCCGGAGTTCGGGCGCCAGGGATCGTCATAGCCATTTGTGTTACTTGCCTCATGATGTTGGCTGGCATTCCGGCTCTTTTGCTGTCCGGGGGAGGGATGTGGGTATGTATAGCTCTGATGCAGAGCATCATGCTGTCATGGTCAGCCGCGGCAAATGTAGCGATTACCGACGAAACGCCGCCGAAGATGCGGGCACGGGCCTCTGCGCTATGTAGCCTGGTTGTTAGCATAATGGGACTCGGAATAGGTGTTTTCATTCCGGGATTCATATCCGATCATTTTGCAATGTTCGCAGGCCGTCTCGATTTGGTGCTTGTCACTGTATTGATGATCGCTGCTCCACTTGCAATCTTCTCACTGTCAATCTGCGCACGAACGCGTCCTAGCACGTCCAGATCGGGTGTCATGCTGGAAGCAGAGTCTCAAAGCACATGAAAGGTGTATTTGATCCTCAAAACGCGGCGTTGGATGGTGAATGCATGAGCGCTGCATGGGATTGAGCGCATTACGGATTCCCGTTCAATCGGGTGGTCTAAACTGAGAATACTAGGAGTTTTGATGAGTGAGTCGCTGACAGGGCAACTGAAGATTGCTAAAGAGGCTGTCAAGGGTAAAGGGGTGGTTGTTGCCCAGAACTGCAAGGCAGCCGAGGTGGGGGCCGAAATCCTGCGCAAGGGCGGCAATGCCTTCGATGCGGCAGTCGCAACGGGTATGGCGATCGGCGCTCTTGAGCCGTGGATGAGCGGTATTGGCGGCGTCGGCTTCATGACCATCTGGAGCGCCAAGGACAAGCGCGCCTACACGGTCGACTATGGACCGATCTCGGCCAAAAAGCTCGACGTCTCGAACTACAGGATCGTCGGTCCTGGTCCCGCCAGCCCATTCGCCTGGCCCGACATCATTGACCAGAACAACGAAGTCGGTTACCACTCGATTGCAGTGCCCGGCATGGTCGCGGGTCTCAGCATGGCGCTCGAGCGGTTCGGCACGATGAAATGGAAGGACGTGCTGGCTCCCGCCGTCGCTCTGGCCGAGCGCGGCATGGAGCTCGACTGGTACATGCAGTTGATGATCGCCAACGGCGCGGAACGTTTGTCGAAATTCCCTGCCTCCAAGGCTAACTACCTCTGCGATGATGGTCGCGTGCCTACCAATGACTTGCAGGGCACCAGGCGCTATATCAAGCTCGGCAATCTTGGTGAAACGATGCGTCGGTTGGCCGAAGGTGGTCCGCGCGAATTTTACGAAGGCTCGCTGGCACGCGACATCGTCGCCGATCTGCAGGCGGGCGGCTCGGCCATTTCATACGAAGATTTGAAGAACTACGAAGCACGTATCGTCGACCCGCTGTCGTTCGAGCACAACGGTATGACGTTCAACGCTGCCAGCGGTCTCACAGCTGGTCCGACGCTGAAGCGGGCCGTCGAACTCGCGGCAGGCGGTACCAAGGGCAATGGGGCCCCTGGGGCGGATTTCTTCGTCGCCATCGCTGAGAGTATGCACACCGCCTACCAGGAGCGCCTCAAGACGCTGGGCGACAAACCCGGGAACACTTGCACCACGCATTTCTGTGCAGCCGACTCGGAGGGCAACATGGTCGCGTTGACCCAGACGCTGATGTCACTGTTCGGGTCCTGCGTGATGCTGCCCAAGACTGGCATTACGATGAACAACGGCATGCTGTGGTTCGACCCGGAAGCCGACCGGCCGAACTCGATTGCAGCGGGCAAGCGTCCCCTGAGCAACATGTGTCCGGTGGTCGTGGTCAAGGACGGTGAGCCGTGGTTCTGCATCGGTGCGTCGGGTGGAAGACGTATCGTCTCGGCGGTGGCGCAGATTGCCTTGATGATGACCGATCGCGGTCTCGATGTGACAACCGCGTTTCACCAACCGCGCATCGACGTCTCCGGTGTTGGCCCGATTCGGGTCAACCGTGACCTGCCCGACGCGGTAAAAGCGGCGATTGCGGATAAGCTGCCGATCACGGAAGTGGCGAACCAGATTTCGCCGCTCGGTTTTGCCAATCCGTCCTGCATTGTTCGCGACGCTAGGACCGGCGAACTGACGGGCATGAACGAGGTGATGTCGCCATGGGCTGGCGGCGCGGCGCAGTAAAATTTATGTAATTTCCTATGCTTTAGTATTAATAGTGATGGTTTAGACGCGCTCACCCCATAGAGCTAATCCAAGCGTGTCCGCGGTCCGTCATGCCGTTAGCTGACAATGGGGCGAGCCCAGCAATCTGATTTATAACGAATCGATAGGAATCAGAATCTATTTGACATCTCCTGATTACGATGAAAAACTGGTTCGACCAGAGTTCCATGCCGCCGTGCTTCTGCCATCGATCGTTTTATAGATCCGCAGTTCGGTCGGTTTAAGCAATGATGAGAGGAAGTGTCGCTTCATCCGACGCATGGGAAGAAGCCAAAAATAATACAGAACTCAAGCGGCAGAAATGGCGACCTTCCTCGGAGTGTCGATTCGAAGCGAGGCCATAGAATCATTAGTATGCCTTATTTAATAAATACTCCGATTCATGATTGGCAGTTTGTAGTGGGAGAGGTCGATGGGAAGTGCGGGGAGGTCACTGAGAACCATGGTTCGGGATTGGCTGGCACCTGCCGTTGAGAGCGGGGTTAGCGTCAGCCACGTTGGGCGCTCCGTATTCGGACGTTACGTTTGCGTCGTCGCGGATAACGGAGCAGGGCCAAAGGAGATGTTGTTTTTTCGCCATCGGGACGGGAAATGGTACGTTTTCCCTCCAGATCCAGAGAGACCATTTATGCGGTTCCCGGAATTGTATTGAATGCGGAACCTTGAGGCAAAGGCGGGGACTTTGGGTCGAGGTTTTTTGTCATCGAAACGCTGCGCACGAACCAGCGCTTTTCTGCTGGCAACAATGTGTCGGTTCACGGTACATTGCTTCATGACTTTGGTCGAGGGTATAGCTGCTCGAACTTCGGTGCAGTGAAATTCGGCACGCCGAAGCCATAGCTGGAGATCTTATTGAGCAAATGCCATGGATATATGGCCCATGGCGGCGCAGTACCAGCAAGGACCAAAGATAAGACTACAGTCTCGGGGATTGATCGATCTCATGGCCCCATTAACGCGACACTTTTCACCTTGGGGCTTTCCGCAGCGTGAATGTGCAACGACGCTCAGGTAAACGCCGCGATCGCCGTATATATCGAGTGAGCGATTTTAATTCGCAATCCTACTAAGTCGTTGACATGTTCTCTTCGATTCGAACCCGCATTTTCGCAACGAGTGTTGCGCTTGTGGTTGTTGCCCTCGTCGCGAGCACGCTGACCAATTATCTGATCGTGAGGTTACGCAATGATGAAGCGATCGAACGCAACTTGACGGCGGTCGCGGATGCCCATGCCATCGCGATCGGCGACTGGGTCACATCGAGGACCCGGATGATTGAATCGCTCCGCGATGCGGCGCTCTCTCAGGATCCTACGCCGGCGCTCAGGCAGATCGCCGCCGCCGGCGGCTTCGCTAACGTGGGAGTTGGCTATCCGGACAAGAGCGCAAAGTTCAGCGATCTGGCTCCTCCCCCGGCCGATTACGATCCGACGAAGCGGCCATGGTACGTGCAGGCTGCACAGGCAGGCCGACCCGTAATTACCCCGCTGATTGGCACCGCCGGACACCTGCTCGTCGCATTTTCGGTGCCGCTCCTGCGTGATGGCATGGTCAAGGCGGTCATTACGGGCACCGTCTCGATGGACAGTGTTGTCGAAAACGTAAAGTCAATCCATCCGACGCCGGCGAGCTTTGGGATGTTGATCGATGGTAGTGGTCGGATCGTCGCGCATCCGGATCCCAAGTTGGTCTTCAAACCTGTTGTTGAGGCGTCGCCGGAGATGGGTGCCATCACGCCCGCTTCACTTGCTACTGCGAGCGCACCGATGAAGGTGCGCCTTGGTGGCGATTCGAAGCTGCTGCGTGCGTGCCCGGTTCCGGGCAGCGACTGGTACGTAATCATTGCGCTCGACGAGGCGGAAGCGACAGCAGGTATGCGCTCAATGCTGACCGCGTCGCTTGTCACCTTCCTCGTGCTGGTCGGCATCGCTTCCCTGAGCATTGGTGCGCTCACGACAACAGCTTTTCGTCGATTATTGCAGGTTCACCATGCGATGACGCTGGTCGGCTCCGGCACGGGGAATCTGACACAGCGGTTGCCCGCCGATGGGCGCGATGAAGTCGCGGGCATCGCGCGCTCGTTCAACAGCTTTGTCGACATGCTGGAGCATCTGATACGTCAGATCTGCGAAACCAGTGAATCGGTACGCACTGCGGCGAACGAGATCACCGCAGGTAACCGGGACCTGTCATCCCGCACACAGTTGGCGGCGGCAAGCCTGCAGCGGACTGCCGCGTCGATGGAGGAAATCACGGCAACGGCCGGCCAGGCGGTCGCCGCAGCCCGGCAGGCCGACGGGTGCGCTGCGGCAGCGTCAGAGATTGCGTCGCAAGGCGGCGTAGTCGTATCGGATGTGGTCGCGACGATGGAGCGGATTGAACAGGCATCAGGACGGATCGGCGCCATCATCGGCGTAATCGACGGCATCGCGTTCCAGACCAACATCCTTGCACTGAATGCCGCCGTCGAGGCAGCACGCGCAGGCGAGCAGGGCCGTGGTTTCGCGGTGGTTGCCCAGGAGGTACGCAGCCTCGCGCAACGCAGTGCGCAGGCCGCCCATGAAGTAAAGGAACTGGTCGAGTCTACGGTTACGCGCATTGCGGACGGCTCGGGCAAGGTGCACCGGGCTGGCGAGACGATGCTGGAGATCGTCGCCAATGTTGCGAACGTGACGACAATCATTTCCGAGATCACGGATGCCGCAAATGAGCAGACGCGCGGCATTCACGAGGTCAGTCGCGCAGTCACGCAGCTTGATGAGATGGTGCAGCAGAACGCCGCACTCGTTGAGCAGTCGACGGCCGCGGCTGCCACATTACAGATGCAGGCAAATTCACTCGCTGATACTGTTGGAAAGTTTAAGATATCCTAATAGATGCTTTACCTCTGACTGCTGCCTGACACCATCCGAGCCGATTGTTGGTTACTCGATCATCCCGGTATCGTCTATATCGTGGGTGCGATTCGCAGTTTTCACCAGTCCGGAACAAGCGCTTCAATCGACCGAAAATCGCGTGATGCCACCACAGCCATCGCAGTCGGATTCGAGACACGCAAGTGCTGGAAGCGGGACGCCTGGCGAATCTCTTTTCTCGAGCTTGGAGATGCCGGGCCGACGCTTTGAGTGCGTATGTCGCGAACGTCGTTGAAATGATGCGCGTGATCGAGCATTCAGAATGCACATCGGAGGAGAGGGCGGGGATGGAGTGTTGAGGTGTCCGGGCTAGCTTGACGGCTGGCCCGAACGTGCGGGATGAGAATGCCCAAAGCCCAGGGCTACTGGTTGGCATCGGCAGCTTCAGCGGGAAAAGGTCAGATTTCCCTAATGTTCGGTTTGAACGGTGTAACGTGAGCTTGGGGGCGCAATCCGCTTTTGCTGAATGCGTGATGCGCCCGGCACTCAATGTCTATCTTAGAACTTGTGGCGAATGGCGACGCGGACCGCGGTTTGAAAGTCGGTACTCGACGGACCGCCATAGGCAGCCTGTGCCTGAGCACCGAAGGCGTGATCGTGCGCCAGCGCGCCAACGATGTAGACGTCCGTGCGCTTGGACAGGAAGTAGTCAGCGCTGAGCGTGAACTGGTTCGCGCTTCCAAGATTGTTGTTGCGGTGTTGATACTGGAAGCCGGTGCCCAACGAGACCGTTGGGACGATCATATACGCCAGTCCACCTTCGTATGTCGTTGCGCGCTGCCGCTCACCGCTCGACAACTGGACGTCAGTGACCAGCGCGAACACGCGTACCTTGCCGATGTTGTATGCAGCGCCTCCGGCGAATTCACGCTTGTTTGCCGTGGCAGTTGCATTATGGATTGACATATACGCGAGCGATGCGCTGAATGGACCGCCGTTGTAGCTCATCACAAAGTTGCTCGAGCTATTGGTGCCCATGGAGCCGGCCACATTGCCGAAACCATACATTGCTCCAAACGAAAACCCTGCATACGTGGGTGATAGATATTTGACACTGTTATTGACGCCAACCCCCCAAACGCGGTTATCGAGCACATTTCCGCCCGCCGCATAGGATGGCAAGCTCCATGCGAGGACGCCGGCCGGCGTGTTGGCGCCTATCGCATATGCGGGAAGGACGTCTCCGATGAGGTCGTACTGCCGACCGAGAGTCAGTGTCCCCCAGTTGCTCTTTAGACCGATAAAAGCCTGCCTTCCAAATGCGAGGCCGCCCTGTCCCAATTTTCCTGTGCCGATGTCATAGCCGCTTTCCAGCACGAAGACAGTCTGCAGACCGCCGCCAAGATCTTCCGTTCCCTTCATCCCCCAACGGTTGCCCTGTGCAGAACCAGAAATGAACTGGGCTGCGGCACCGTGACCGGACGAGGTGACGACGTTGTTCGTGTAGGTGATACCGGCATCCATCAGCCCGTACAGAGTCACGGAAGATTGCGCGAACGCTGTACCGCTGAAAGAGATGGCTACGACCAGAAGCGATCTTTTCATTTAGGTCTCCAAACCTATGATCTTGTGAAAAATTAGAAAATCTTGTCGGGAAATTCGTTAGATTTCCTTGTTCGACTGCTGCGCTCAGACGACGTACCCCTTTGCACAAGGATTCCTTGCACAAGAGCTGACAGTCTGAAAGCTTCGCTGCGAGTAATATGAATATGAATGCATATTCATATATAACGATATATGTTCTCAAAATTCTGGGCAACGACTTTCCGCCAAAACATCGTAGTGGTATACGCGATATCGGCCCTGATTCGCCGGCTCGCGGTCTCGATGGAAATACAATAAGTTATCCATAGTAATCGGGCGAAACGCGTCGTTGACCTGGGTAGGCAAGGCGCGATGTAAGAGGTGCTCCGCGACGTGCTGCTGGATTGGTGATCATGCCCGGTTGGGTAGCGTGAGCCAGCTGCAGGAGCGGCTCAAAGTCCGGCGCTTTCGGCATTTGTTGGACCAACAACGGTTGGCCGAGCAATTTCCGGCGCCCTCAACGCGCGCGTCATTTTCGCCCCAACAAACCAAACGCCACGTCGGACATTTCAACGGTGCGTTGTCTCGGATGGGTGTGGCCCGCGAGACTTGGTCTCGCAGGGCAGCGAAGGCAGACAGGAACATGGCGCGTTTGAGCACCTCGATTCCAACATATGAATCTCCCATTCAAGTGAACGGGAGGGGCACAGCAGCTCGTTCCTGTTGTGCATAGCTCCGCGGCCTCAACGTACCGGCGTCGGAGCGCTAGCGATACCAAGGCTGCACGGCGGCATCGACTGCCAGATCACGAGCCACAAGGAACGGTAACGATGACTTCTTGAAGAGCGAACATTCCCCCGCTGACCGGGCAAGCTAATTGTCGCTTGGCCTGACTTCATGCTTGGCGCGCTACATGTGGGGGTGGCTCGCTGTTTCGCAGGCTGCTTCGACATCGCGAGGCCTTCGTTGACCAAGGGTCGCAGTGCTGGGAGGAGCAGCCGCGCGAACGCAACGTCGTCGCGCTTCGCGCTACTCAAGATCAGCCCCGACCAGGCCAGACAGCCTGAAAACCCGCGGTATCTAACGTTTCTCTTGAGAGGGAAGCGAGGGCGTCGGGTCGGATCCGAACAAGAGACGATGTCTGCATAGCGCTAAAAACTCGGCTATCTCGATGTCATTCTTACTATCGTCTGCATATTCTTCTCCAAATATCTCGTCAATGTAGATCCTGGTTAGAAACTCATCCGTGAAGCAACTGGCCGCATGACCAACTAGATCACGAAATATGGGAGAAACAGTCCCTTTCTTGTCAGCAACCGTGGATAGGGTTTCGGCCCAAACCTTGGACATGTTCAACCATATCTCATTGGCGCGCTTTTCTCTGCGACGAAGTTCGAACATGGCCCCCAGAAACTTGCGCCTATGCCGAAAGGAGGCGACTATTTCCAGAAAGTCGCGGACCATTTCGCCAGTCCGGTCACCGCTATCCGGTGACAATGGCAGCGCAGGCCGGACATCGTGCTCCGTATATCCTTTAAAGACCTCTAGAGTTAGATCGGTGGTGTTTTCGTAGTGCAAGTAAAAAGTGCCTACTGCAACGCCTGCGTTTTCTGTTATGCGTGCAATAGTCAGTGCATCAAGACCTTCCGATGACAACAAGTCGAGAACTGAGCGTCTTAGTTTGGCGTTGGTCCGCGCGCTCCTGCCTTTAACGGGATCACCGGAAATCTGTAAATCGAGTACGGCAGCATAGCGATCACCGAGTCTTGGTGCCTCATTGTAATCGTGCACAGCTTTTTTCTTCTTGTTGGTGTTCTTGGTTGTTGACACTGGTCCATTATCAGAAGTCATGCAATGTTCCCGGGCAGAAATTTATAACTGGTTAGCTCTGCTGTACTAGCCTTTCTGGACAGAAGGACTTCCCCTGGTTCCTACTGGTTCCATCACTCCCTTTCGCTGACATTGTGCGCCACAAAGGCTGTCTCTGCCTACGAGCGGGGTATCAGAGCCCTGTACCTCAGGTTGCGCCGAATTTTACACAGGGCGGAGCAGCGAGCGCCAAGTGACGCCCGGGGTTTACGCGGAGCCACATGCCTTTTCACTGGCGCATCGGAGGCGCCTCTCGTAAACCCCATGGCGTTTTGACGGAAGGCAATCTTGACACGGAATGTATATGAGTTCACATTCATAAACAAGGTGGCGCTGCACGTTGCAAGAACGGCTGTCGACCATGCCTTGACCATAGAATTCCTACGGAAGGAGACAGAATGAGGTATCAGCAACATGCCAGGGGCTTGGCTTCAGGCGGTGCGAGGGCGGAGCTATCGCCTGCGGAAACCACGGCCGATGCCTTACCGGAGGCATGCCAGGAGGCGAGATCCGGCAGCCGTGGTGAGATCGTCGTGGGATCCGTCCGTCTTGGGGCGCGGTGCCACCGCAATGCAATCGGTTCATCGGCGTGTCCTGGCAAGGACCTCGGCCAAAACGAACGAGGATGAGGGGACGATGAACCGAAAAACTGGGCGCCTGGTTTTTTTGCTGTTTTTCGCAACAGCAATTTCCTACACCGACCGACAGCTTCTCTCGGTGCTGGCCAGCAGTATCAAGTTGGAGTTGCACCTCAGCGATACGCAATTGGCAATATTGTTGGGGCCTGTATTTGCGGTCTTCTATACGCTGTTCGGGTTGCCTATCGGGGCACTGGTGGACCGTTGGGGGCGACGTCCGATGATCCTGGCTGGAGTTCTATGCTGGAGCCTCGCAACGGCAAGTACCGGACTTTGCTTTGCATTTTGGCAAATTCTATTGGCGCGCATGGTTGTCGCTGTGGGTGAGTCGACAGTGCATCCCTGCGGAGTTTCGGTTTTATCTGAGCGGGTGGACCCCAGTCGGCAAGGTCGTGCCTTTGCGTTTTATGCGATTGGTGTTCCGGTGGGTATTGGCCTTGCCCTGTCGTTGGGCAGCCTTCTCAATCGCGTTCTGAGTGAGGTCGGCTGGATCCACGCTTCCGGACTTGCCGCCTGGCGATGGGCATTCATGTTCGTGGGCATGGGAGGGGGAGGGATCCTCATCTGGGCATTGATCAGGATGTTTCCGGCTGATGAAGGTAAGGGCGGTTCGATCGCTATTGCAGCGGGTTCGGATCATCACGAGAGCTTCGTCAGGCATATCAAGAAGCATCCGGTATTTTATGTATTTGCATTCCTGGGATTTGGCTTCATGGCCATGGTTATGCAATCCGTGATTGCGTGGTTGCCAATGGTATTGACGAGAAACAAAGGAGAGTCTTTAGCGCATGTTGGAGCGTTGCTCGGACCCATGACGATGATCGGTTCGTCTGCCGGCATGCTCCTTGTGGGCTGGTGCTGCGATCGTGCTCGCGCTGCGGGGGTTTCTGCGCCCGGAATTGTCACCTGCATTGGCGTTACCTGCCTCATGATCCTGGTGGGAATACCAGCCTTGCTGCTGTCCGGTGAAATGATGTGGGTAAGCATCGCCTTGATGCAGAGCATCATCCTGTCGTGGTCGGCGGCGGCGACCGTGACTATTGCTGATGAAACCCCATTGAAGATGCGGGCACGCGCCGCAGGACTTTTTGTCCTGGTGGTCAGCATAATGGGTCTGGGAATAGGTGTTTTTATTCCAGGGTATGTATCTGATCATATCCCGATGTTCGCCGGCCGTCTCGATCTGGCGCTCGTCACGCTCTTGATGACTGCTGCGCCTCTTGCGATCCTTTCATTCTTGATCTGCGCGCGAAAACGTCCCAGCCTGGCGAATTCCGTCGTCATGCCGGAAGAGGGGGGGCAAGTGGTATGAAAATAGTCGGCTATTCTGATCGCATAAGCGTCCAGCAGGGGGGACGCATCTCGTTTCATGTCAGTTCGGAGCTTGATGAATACAGTGCAAAACTAGTCCGTCTCAGACACGGAGATACAAATCCGAGAGGACCCGGTTTTCGCCAGACCGAAGTACCGTCGTCGGTCGATGGTGCATATCGCGGCAGCAAATTCGGGATAGCGTCAGGCTCATATGCTGACTTCTCAGGCTTATCGGAGCTCGGCCGTCACGCTGCCATGAGACTTGAATTCAAGTTCCTGCCGACGTCCATGGCTGCCGCATCCCAGTCGATTGTCGCACTCGATGCTGATGGGTGGCGTCTTCTCGTCCTGCTGGAGGACGGGAAAATCATCCTGTCGACGTTTGATGGCGCAAGTGTCGAGCAGCGAGCGCTTTCCACCATTGATCTTTGCAAGCGCAGATGGGTCGCGTGTCAGATCGACATCAATGCCGAAAGCGGCGAGATAACGCTGAATGTCAGAGACACCGAGTCGAAAAAGTCCGACGATTTGCGCGTTCTTGTAAAGAGATCCCGAGATGTCCTGCTCGAAAGAGTGTATCTGGCGGCGCATGTCGTCAATGGCGGCGCGCCGGCTAACCATTTCAACGGAAAAATCGGTGGCCTGTCGCTTATGTCGATTGACACGGGTGACGGAGGTTATGCACGTCCGCTGTGCAACTGGAACATGGGTCTGGAGATATCGAGCAAGGTAGTAATTGACGAGTGTTCATATTCTCTTCATGGGCGATTGGTTAACAGGCCTGCTCGAGGGGTTACCAGCGCGGAGTTTGATGGTTCCGTTGTGAATCCTGTGGCTTTGCCCGCGCATTACGACGCTGTGCATTTTCATGAAGATGACATTGAGGACGCTCAATGGCCGGTCGCATTTTCATTTTCTGTTCCTGCGGATTTGCCTAGTGGCGTTTACGCATATTGGCTGACCGGGGCAGACGGCGCCGAGGACTACATTCCATTTTTTGTTACTCCAAGCCCCTCGGGAACTCGGGCTCGCATAGCATTTCTTGCTCCAGTTTTTAGTTATCTGGCATATGCCAACTACAATAACCAGACCTTGAAGCTAATGGGGGATCTCGCGCCGCACCGTGATCAGACTATCGGTTCGG
The DNA here is from genome assembly GCF_003853425.1 of Burkholderia sp. Bp9140. NCBI lineage: Bacteria > Pseudomonadati > Pseudomonadota > Betaproteobacteria > Burkholderiales > Burkholderiaceae > Burkholderia > Burkholderia sp. Bp9140. Next base: position 19,400 of record NZ_QTPQ01000059.1, on the reverse strand, counting down.
ACGAACATGAGTTCATCGTAAAAAGCAAATTGCTTAGCACTTACGACCATCATCGGGACGGTTCGGGGGTGAGCCTGGCTGCCGTTAAGCGGCCACAGCTTTTGGCGTTTCGTCCCAAAAGCAGGGCGGCCTCCAGAAATACGCCGCAACAGTTTGGATTTGATCTTTATATTGTTGATTGGCTGATGGAACTGGGCTTTGAGTTTGATGTGGTTACCGATTGTGAGGTCCATTCAGATGGGCTCGAGGCGCTTGCACCTTATAGCGTCGTGATCAGCGGGAGCCACGCGGAATATGTTAGCGGACAGATTCTGGACGCGCTGGCAGCTTACCAGGAGCAGGGTGGTAACTTTATGTACCTGTCTGGTAACGGACTGTACTGGGTTACCGCACTCAGCGACGATGGCGACATGATCGAAGTCCAGCGGCCTGCTGGAACCCGGCCGTGGAATGGGTGGCCTGGACAGGGGCATATCAGTTTAACTGGTGAACCGGGAGGGTTGTGGCGAGATAGGGGGCGTGCACCAAACCGGTATGTAGGCATAGGTATGGCCTCACAGGGTTTTGATCGTGGATGCGGCTACGTGCGCACGGAGGCAAGTTTCCAACCAGCGGCACAGTTCGTCTTTGATGGCGTCGACGATACCGTGATTGGCGACTTCCCGGCGCTCTCCCTGACCTGGGGCGCAGCGGGGTTCGAGATTGACCGCGTCGATCACGATCTTGGATCTCCAGCTGGAGTAATTGTTCTCGCTACGGCGCGAGATTTTACTGACCAGTACCAGGTGGTTATTGAGGACTGTAACTGTATTACGGGCTATCAAGGTGGACGGAGTCACGGTAATGTTCGTGCCGACATGGTGCTTTACACGGTTCCTGGTGGCGGACATGTGTTTTCCGTGGGCTCGATCAACTGGTCGTCGTGTCTTTCGTATAACGGATACGACAACAATGTTTCACGGGTTACCGCGAACGTCCTACGAAAATTTGCATGCTTGCCGAGTGTCGCAGCGATCGAATAACTCATCATCGTTAAGTTCGAAGAGACACGTCCATGCGGCACTCGCCCGCCGTGCGGACGATCCACTCGCAACAACGAGCATCGGGTTTGGCTTTTGAAATTAGGGTTAATCCTTGGCGCCGATACGGCGTCTTGAGCGTCCTGATATGAATATGAATTCATATCCAGTTTTGTAAATCTGCGCTTATGTCTAGATGGCGCACTTTGGAGATCTTGGAATGACCCTGCGTTACCAGCACTTTATCTCGCCGACGAACACCATCCCGTACCCGAAAGTGGTTCGAGGAGAGGGGGTTTATATCTGGGATAACGACGGCCGACGTCTTCTCGACGGATCGTCAGGGGCAGTTGCTGTAAATATTGGTCACCGACACCCCGCAGTCCTCGCGGCAATCAGTGACCAGATGAATCGAATTAGCTATGCGCATAGCCTGCGCTGGGATAACGACCCGAACGAACAACTTGCCGAGCGTTTAGAGAGACTCTCTGCTTGGGGCTACGATGCGGCGTTTTTTGTGTCGGGCGGGTCTGAGGCAAACGAAGCCGCGATCAAGTTTGCGCGCCAATTGGCCGTAAGCCGTGGCGAGCGCTCTCGATGGAAAATTATTAGCCGCCTTCCCTCATACCATGGAGCGACAACCGCGCTGCTCGGGATTACGGGAGATCCCGCATATGCTGAAACATTTCGGCCGATGTTTGTCGAGCATCCGAAAGTGGATGCGCCCCTTCTCTATCGCCGAGATGAATCGGAAAGCATCGACGACGTTGTTTCACGCTGCCTGACGCAACTTGAAAGCACAATCGAACGAGAAGGGCCGGAAACAATATTGGGATTCATCGTCGAACCGGTAGGAGGCGTCTCTACCGGGGCGCTTGTCGCTCCGGATGAATATTATTCCGGTATCCGGCGGATCTGCGATAAATACGGAATCCTGCTTATTTATGACGAAATCATGAGTGGAGCAGGTAGAACGGGAGAATTTCTTGCCGCGGCGCATTGGCCTGACTGTCGCCCCGATATCGTGGCATTGGCCAAGGGGGTTAGCGGTGCCTATGCACCGCTTGGCGCTGTTCTGGTCTCCCGTGGAATGGTTGCAGATGTGCGAAAGATGGGAGGTTTCAAGCATGGCCACACCTATGCTGCCAATCCGATCAGTTGCGCTGCATCGAATGCGGTTTTGCAGGTGGTCGAACAGGAGGGGCTGATCGCGAACGCCGACTTGCAAGGCCGGAAGCTTCGGGCAGATCTGGAGAGTCTTCAGAAGCAGCATCCGGAGATTGGTGACATCCGCGGTCGTGGACTTCTGATGGCCATCGAGATCGTGCAGTCGCCAGACAAGAAGAACTCGTTCCCAGCGGAAATGATGGCTGCGGAGCGTATCGGCATGCATTGCCGAAACCATGGACTGCTGCTGTTTTCGCGTCGAACTGCCGGTGGCGCGAATGGTGAATGGCTGATGATCTGTCCACCGCTCACGATCTCAGACAGCGAGCGCACGGAGCTGGTCGAGGGTCTTTCGGCCGGACTGCAAGACTTCGCGAAAGAGGCCGCGCCTCGTAGGCAAAAGGGGGAATGATCATGCCTGTAAGTATCGTCGGCTGGGCGCACGGCAAATTTGGCAAATCGTTGGCGGCGGACAACGAGGAACTCATGTTCGAGGTCGTCGGCCCCGCACTGGCACACGCACAAGTTCAGCCTGCAGATATCGACGGGATCTTCGTTGGCATCTGTAACGTCGGGTTCACGCGACAGGAGTTTCAAGCTTCTCTGGTCGGCATGCGTCATCCGGCGCTGGCCAATGTACCTGCTACCAGATTCGAAAATGCCTGCGCAACCGGTAGCGCAGCGCTTTTTGGGGCGATCGATTTCATCGAGGCCGGGCGAGGCAAAGTGGCACTGGTTGTGGGCGCGGAAAAAATGACTTCGGTGTCAAACTCGGAGATTTCTGAGTTGCTGACACGAGGGACATACATGAAGGAAGAGGCAGAAATACCCCATGGATTTCCAGGAGTATTTGCACGCGTGGCCTCTGAATACTTCATGCGTTACGGTGATCAGTCGGATGCCATGGCACACATTGCCGCAAAGAATCACCGCAACGCTTTGGATAATCCGTATGCACACGTCCAGAAGGATCTTGGTTTCGAATTTTGCGCCACTGTTTCCAGCCAGAATCCCTACGTCGCAGCGCCTTTGCGACGAACCGATTGCTCGCCAGTGTCCGATGGTGCGGTTGCTCTCGTGATTGCATCGGAAGATGTAGCGAATACATTGCCGCGGGCGATAAGCTTCCGATCCCGGACGCAGGTCAACGATTTCATGGCGCTAAGTCGTCGAGATGTCATTGAATTTGCGGGTGCGCGTAGTGCGTGGGATGCGGCTTTAAAGAGAAGCAAAATCAAGCTCGACGATTTGGATCTGGTTGAGACACACGACTGCTTCACGATTGCGGAGCTCATCGAATACGAAGCCATGGGACTCGTCGCTAGAGGCGAGGGAAGGCGAGCGATACTTGAGGGGTGGACCCAGAAAGGGGGAAAACTGCCTGTAAATCCGTCCGGCGGGTTGAAGGCGCGTGGCCATCCGATTGGTGCTACAGGCATTTCAATGCACGTTATGGCGGCAATGCAACTCATGAATGAAGCCGGAGGTATGCAAGTTGAAAACTCCGAGCTTGCAGGTGTCTTTAATATGGGAAGTGCAGCAGTGACAAACTACGTATCGATCTTGGAGAGGACGCGATGAGAGGAGTAAACCAGATGCGTCTCACAGCAAATCTCGCTTCATTGCTGGAAAATTCCGCCACGCGTTTCCCCAAGAATATTGCAATCGCCTGCGGATCCGGGACGATCACATGGGCTGAATTCAACAGTCGCGTTGATGCATTGTCGGCGGCACTTGTGCGGCGATATGAAATAAAAAAGGGCGACACGATTCTCGTGCAATCCCGTAATTGCGTGGAAATGCTCGAAACGATGTTCGCCTGCTTTCGCGTGGGCGCGGTCTTCACAGCGGTGAATTTCAGACTTACTCCGATGGAGGTGGCATATCAGGCACGAGTCAGTCGCGCAATCGGCTTCATGCATGGTGCCGAGTTTTTCTCTCATGTCGAGTCAGCTCGCCTGGAAACCGAGGGCTTGCGTTTCGCATTGAGCTGGGCAGGTGGTCTTGAAAATTCCGGTTCTGATCAATATGAAGAGGTATTAGCCCATTTTGCAGGGGAAGCCGTCCTGCCAGCTGCGGTCAACTACGATGACCTATGCTGGATTATGTTTACTTCGGGATCGACGGGGCGCCCGAAGGCGGCGACCATGACACATGGTCAGATGGCGTTCGCTATCAATAATCAGCTTTGTGACCTGATGCCGTCGATGACCGCCGATGACGCTTCCTTGGTGCTAGCACCGCTCTCGCACGGTGCGGGAGTTCATTTCCTGGTGCAAGTTGCCAGGGGTGTGAAATCTGTTTTGCCGGAAAGCGGCAGGGTTGATCCAGAGGAGGTGTTCAGTCTTATTGCTCGCTGGAAGATAACCAATATGTTCACGGTTCCTACCATTCTGAAGCGGCTTGTGGACTACGAAGGTTTGTCGAGGCACGATCATTCCTCGCTGCGGTACGTGGTTTATGCAGGAGCGCCCATGTACGATTCGGATCGTGAAAAGGCGCTACGTCTTCTGGGGCCGGTGCTCGTCCAATATTACGGGCTGGCTGAAGTTGCCGGCACCATCTCTTTTCTGCCTCCTGAATGGCACCTCGAAAGCCGGACGCGTAGCGCAACTGCTGGTTTTGTGCGGACGGGAATGGATGTCGAAATTCACGATGAAGAAGGCCACAAGGTCGAGCCAGGTGAGGTTGGTGAAATCTGTGTGATTGGACCGGCAGTCTTCGAGGGCTATTTTGACGATCAGCTCGCGACAGAAAAATGTTTTAAGAATGGATGGTTTCACACCGGTGATCTGGGATATCTTGATTCGGATGGTTTCTTGTTTATCACCGGGCGGAAGTCAGACATGTATATCTCTGGCGGGTCGAATGTCTACCCCCGCGAGATTGAAGAACAGATACTTGCACATCCTTTGGTTAGCGAGGTCGCTGTCGTTGGGGTGCCGGACGAGGAATGGGGCGAGATTGGTATTGCGGTTTGTGTGCTTAAAAATGAAGGAGATGAAGCGTCCTGTCCAGACCTGGATGCATGGCTAAATGGAAGAATTGCTTCGTACAAGAAGCCTCGGCATTATTTTTTCTGGAAAGATCTTCCTAAGTCGGGTTACGGGAAGGTGACGAAAGATCTTGTGAGAAAGGCAATTGTAGAAATGAAATTGAAGGGAAATAGCTAAGGAAGTTTATGGGCCATTCGCGGAGAAGCTTGGAATCATCATGCGATTGCTACTTGCATGACAGGTGTGCTCGTGTTTGGCCCGTGCTTGCGTCGTCAAAAGGATGGCGCTGCGTATTCCGCGAGGGAATTTTGAGTGGCAATGAGATGCTCTGGCGCATTTGGAAATGATTGCTCAAATTGATGAAACAGGCGTGTGGACGCAGTTTTAAGCGCTGCAACCTAAACGGAAATTGGCTGCATCCGGTCAATTCAACGACTTGAGGCGAATCGGGGCGTCGATTCTGTAGGGGGCTATTACGCCCGTTTGGGCCAGCCGAAGTGGCAGATCATCAATCCTTCCGAATCTGTTTCATTGATAAATTTAATGAAAAATCATCTGTAAGTGGTGCCGCGGCAACGATCTTATGAATTGGGGTGGAAAGTGGAAAATGTGAGCGAGGCTGCGTTGGCGGAGCGGGTTGCGAAAGAGATGCTTTCGCGTGAGGGCACTGGGTTGGCCTGGAATATTGAAATCGAGAAAACCGGACCGGGATATTCGCGTTTGTCGATGACCATTCAACCTGGCATGCTGAATGGTCATGGTATCGCACATGGAGGAATGTTATTCGCGCTCGCAGATACGGCGTTTGCGTATGCATGTAACAGTCGAAATGAGGCGAGCGTGTCACAGAGTGCGAGTATTGTTTTTATTGATTCCGTCAAAAGCGGCGAGCGCATTGTTGCGGAGGCCAGTGAGACTGCCCACAAGGGGCGAAATCGGGTTTATTCGGTTACGGTCACTGGCGCTGATGGACGCGTTGTGGCAGTAGTGCAGTCTCTTGGGCGCACGCTCGGTGGACCGGTCATAGATCTTTAAATTTCGTGATTGTCGATCGCTTTTGGGGCAGTTCTTAGAGACTGCGACCGGTCAGGACACGTCTCCCTGACAGGGAGGGCGGCACGCGCGGCGGTGTTTTGAAGAGGCGATCGGTACGAGTGGTTTCGTGGGACGGATCAAGCTGCGCTCGCGAAATACATGAGTATCCATTTGATAACGAGCGATAGAGATCTGATTGAGACCCTCACCCACAAGACTGTCCTATTTGAAAGGGGAAAATTCCGGTATGACGTTGTCGTCAAGACCCGGAGGCCACGCCATGAAGACGACAGCGGAGTCTCCTACGTCCGTCGTCAAGCGTTAGGGGCAGACTTGAGTTGGTAAATGGTGCCGTTCGCGGCACGGCAAACGGGACATCGCAGCGTCGCCGTGCCGGTGTGATGAGGGCCTGGTCGTGGCGCTTGCCGACGAGTACGCGACGCTGTTGACGGGCGCGCTGTTTTGGGTGGTGTGGTGGGCGGTACGCTGAGTCGACCGGAGACGCGGCGTCGCGGCGAATCCGTGCGCCAAAAGGGGGGAACCGAGCGATGAGTCGGTCGTTGCGGACAGCGCGATGCGCGCGGACCGGAATCCGGTGTTTCCGTGTCGTCAGATCAACATGCGGGCCTGCATGCGGGATGCGAGGGCAACACGATGCGTAAGCCCGATCTGCGCCGACCGGTCGCCGGCCCGTATCGTCAGTCTCGATTGATGGCTGTGCTGGAAGTCGCGTTCGGGTGGGTGGCGAAGGGGACGATGGTGCTGGCTGGACTGGCAATCGTGGTGCTGATGGCAATGGCCGGCGCGCCGGACTTGCCGACGACCCGGAAAGGCTGGTTGCACCTGCTGCTGATGATTGCCGTGCTTCTCGTGCTGGTGTGTGCTTTCGTCTACTACTGGCCGGGGCCGGCCAATGCACATGCCGCGGGCGGGTAGAGAGGAGGATGTGACCCCGATAAACCATACGGGCAAGAAAAAGCCCGCTACTGGAGCGGGCTGAATCCATGTTTGGAGACATGGAGGAGACAGACACAACTTTAAGGGAAAACCCGAGGGCTGGCAAGCCCTAGTTGTAATTGTGCAACGCAGCGCAGCGCGCTGTCCTGGCAAGGGTAGGGGAGCGCGTATCGCGACCCTTGCCGACGTTCCCCCGTGTCCGGCCACAGCGCATTTGCCCCTCGATCCGGCAGCCGTCGCGTATCCGTGAGAGCCGCCGTCACTGTCACATGGCGCCTGCCCGCGCGTGGGCGGCAAACGCGCCGAACCTCTCCTGCGCAACCGGCACCGCGTACTTGTTGCGCATTTCCGTCTCGATCCACGCGCAGGCCTCGCGCGCGCAGTCGGTCAGCGCGTGCCGCGTCGCGTGTCCGTCGATGTCGTAGACGAAGCGCACGCCCACCTCGTCGTCGGCGACCTGGCGCCGCAGCTCGTTGAGCTGCAGTTGCGGCCCGTGCCGCTGCGACAGCGCGCGCAGCTCGTCGAAGTGATATTCGAGCCAGTCGGCGAAGAACAACGCATCGCTGTGGCAGCGCAGGCGGAACGCCGCGCTGCGCGACGGACGCTGTGCGGCGTCGCCGGCGGCCCGCGGCTCGCCGTTCGGCGGGATGGCCGCATCGACCGGCGCGAGCGGCTGCCGGATCTGCCGGTACGGTTCGCGCTCGCGCAGCGCGTGCCACAGCAGTTCGTCGCCGGCGGCACCGGACGGCTGCATCGTCAGGTCGTGCCGGCCGTCGCCGACAGCGGCGACGTCGCGGATCACGAGGCGCAGCGAGCAGAGCGGCTCGTCGGCGACCAGCAGCGTCGCCGCGCGCGGCAGCCCGCACACGAGCGGCGCGGCGCCGGCAGCCCGGAACACGAGCCCGCGGCGATCGAGCCGCACGAGCGGCAGCGGCCGCGAAAACGCCGGGTAGGCGACTGCGATGCGGGCGCCGCCGGTACCCGTCAAGCCGGGCATCATCGCGCGAAAGACCTGAGACTGGTCCACGGTGGTTCTCCTTCGTTACGATGCCGCCCGGCCGGACTACGCGCGTTCCGGCTCAGGCGGCGATGGCTTGCCGGGCGGCCCGTCCCGGCTCGATTCCAAGTGCGGCAAACGTTTGCGGATCGATGTCGATCCAGCACGCGACAACCAGGCGACCGTCCACCTGCTTCGGTGGGCCTGCCCGGTGCGCGTGCACGCCGATCCGGCGGAACAGCCGCTCCATGCTCGCGAACGTCACGCCGATCAGCTGCCGCGCGCCCAGCTGTGCCGCGCATTCGACGACCGCGGCGAGCATCGGGCGAACGGCCCACTCGGCATTGCCGGCGCCGCCTTCGTCGCCGGTCGCCGCGAACCGCGACAGCTCCCAGACGGCAGCCGATTGCGGCAGCGCGACGTCTTCGGCGATCAGGTCGGCGAACAGTGACTTCAGCAGATACGGGCGGGTGGTCGGCAACAGGCGCGCACATCCGCACACGTCACCGCCGGCGTTTCTCGCGAACACGTAGACGGTATCGTCGCGATCGAACTGGTCGCGCTCGAAGTTTTCATTCGCCGACGGGAGTGCCCAACCGAGCTGTTCGACGAACACCCGGCGCCGATAGCGCCCGAGATCCGCTGCAAGTTCGTGTGGCAACCGCCCTTCTTCGTGAACGAAGGTCCGCATGGTGTCCTCGGATCGGTACTTTGGTATGCACGCATTACATCGCGCGTTCCGAGGAGGCGGTAACTGGTAACTCTTACAGGGTGAGGGCGTGCGCCGGCACCATTCGACCGGTGGTAACGGTTTCTTGATCGGCGGGATTGAAATACGGACGGCTTTTGCTTATAAAGAGCGCCAGTCTTGCGGAAATGTCAGAGGAATGCGTGGCCGGTTGTCACTGGAGCGTGGGACCGGCATGATAGGCGTCGTTGCGACCGAGCAGTGCCGACGCAACCGCGGCCGGCCAGTCGATGGACGCGAGCCGCGCGGCGAGCGCTGCCGCTGTGCGGAACATGCCGAGGTCGGCGCCGGTGGCGTCGACGGCCATGATGTTGCTGCGGACGTCGCCGCCCGCGATCACGAACATGCCCGTCGCGCGTTCGAGATACCAGTCCCAGCCGATCGTCAGGTATGCGACGCCGGCGCTGGCCGGGCGGTGCCATTCGGTGTAGCCGGCCAGGCGTGCGTCGATGGCGCTGTCGTGCAGTTCCGCGAGCAGCGATGCATCGAGGCCGGTGGCGACATGGTCGAGCGCGAGCGCGGCCAGTGCGCTTTCGGACAGACGCACATAGCCGTCCGGAGACGGGCCGCGGACCGGGTGCAACAAAGGTGAAGTCATGCGCGGAATGTATCAGCCCCCAACCGGTGCTGGCACCTGACAGCTATGACAGCGTGACGTTGTCGGAGAAATAATGGAATTGCGCTGGCAGGATGCCTACCAACAATTCAGTGCCGCGGAAGACGAGCAGCAGCTCTTCCAGCGGATCGCCGCTTATTCTAAACGCCTCGGCTTCGAATATTGCTGTTACGGCATTCGCATGCCGCTGCCCGTGTCGAAGCCGGCCGTCGCGATCTTCAATACCTATCCGGACGGCTGGATGGCGCACTATCAGGCGCAGAACTACATCGAGATCGACTCGACGGTTCGCGACGGCGCGCTGAGCACCAACATGATCGTCTGGCCCGACGTCGACCGGATCGAGCCGTGCCCGCTGTGGCAGGACGCGCGCGACTACGGGTTGTCGGTGGGCGTCGCGCAGTCGAGCTGGGCGGCGCGTGGCGCGTTCGGGTTGTTGAGCATCGCGCGTCACGCCGACCGGCTCACCCCGGCCGAGATCAACATGCTGACGCTGCAGACCAACTGGCTCGCGAACCTGTCGCATTCGCTGATGAGCCGCTTCATGGTGCCGAAGCTGTCGCCCGAGTCGAGTGTCACGCTGACCGCGCGCGAGCGCGAGGTGCTGTGCTGGACGGCCGAGGGCAAGACCGCGTGCGAGATCGGCCAGATCCTCAGCATCTCGGAGCGTACGGTCAACTTCCACGTGAACAACATCCTCGAGAAGCTCGGCGCGACGAACAAGGTCCAGGCGGTCGTCAAGGCGATCGGGGCCGGACTCATCGACACGCCCTGACGCGGCACCGGCGGCGCGGTCGGCCGCCGGTTGCATGAGCGGCCGCCGCCGCTCACTCCATCATCGGCTCCGCTTCCTTCGCGGTCCAGCTCACGCTGGAAATGCTCTTCTCCATGCTCATCCGGCTCGCGATCTGCTCGAGCTTCTGCTGATCCTTCGGATGCAGCTTCAGCGTCGCGGTTACCTTCAGCCGCTCCGGCTGCTCGGGCACGTCCTCGCTCGTCAGGCTCTGGAACGACAGCGGTTTCGCATACATCGCATTCGACAGCAGCGTGCGGATGTGCACTTCGTCGGCGGTCAGGCAGATCACGGTGATCTGGTATTCGCGCACGAGATCGGCGTTCGACACGGGGGTCGCGTTGATCGCCTGGCTGACGCCGCGCAGCACCGTGTTGGTGAGCAGCACGACGCCCGTGCCGGCCAGTGCCGGGACGTAATGGCCGGAGCCGGCCAGCACGCCGACGGCGGCCGAGCACCACAGCGTCGCGGCCGTGTTGATGCCCTGGATCGAGCCCTTGTCGCGCATGATCACGCCGCCGCCGAGAAAGCCGACGCCCGACACGACGTATGCGGCGATCTGCGTGACGCCGGCCACGCCGTTGCCGGTCAGAACGCCGAGCGTGACGAACAGGCATGCGCCGCTCGCGACGAGCGTGATGGTGCGCAGGCCCGCCGTGCGTTGCCGCATCTGGCGTTCGAGGCCGATCGCGACGCCGCAGGCGAACGCGGTGAAAAGACGAAGTGCGAAATCGAGAGTCATGGGTTGTCCTGCCGTGCAAGGAGCGCATGCCGGCCCGCGTCGCGGCGGCGCGAGGCCGAGCGCGGCGCGATAGCCGTCATCGCGCGGTACTGTACCGCGCGAATGCGTCATTCGATGTGAAACGGGTGGCGTGCGGGCTCGCGGAACGCGAGCCGCGGCAGGAGAACTGCGTCGGACAGGCGTTCAGGCGGCAAGCGGCGCACGCAACGGAGTGCTGCAACTGTCCACGATGGTTCCTGAAGGAAGAATGGGCGGCATTCTAGAGGGCCGCCCGCGCACGCGTCAACCGGTTTGGCGGCCGGCCGGCGCGTCACTGCGACGATGATGGCGACGAGCCGATCGTCCCCGTCGCGAGCGCCAGCGCGGCGGCGGCCGACAGCGCGCCTGCGTAGCTGTCGACTTCCGCGTTGCGGGCCGCGAGCAGCTGGCTTTGCGCGATCGTCGCATCGGTGACCGAGCCGACGCCGTTCCGGTACGCGGTCAGCGCCGCGTCGTAGCTCGTCTGCGCGGCATCGACGAGCGCCCGCGCCGCGTCGTGCGATGCGAGGCTCGTCTGCACCGCGTTCTGCGCGGCGACGACCTGGCGGACGGCCTCCTCCTTGGTCCGCGTGAGGCGCGCGGACGCGCTTTGCGCATCGTTGCGCGCCTGCATCAGCACCGCCGAGCGCAGGCCGCCGTCGTACAGCGGAATCGTCACGCCGAGGAACACGCCGCCGCCGTAGCGGCTGCCGTTCAGGTTCACGGTCGGTGCCTGGTCGCCGATCGCGGGCAGCGCGGTGATCGCGGTGCCGCCGCTGGCGTAAGACGTCGACGCGGACAGGAAGATCTTCGGCATGAACGCGGCTTCCGCGGCCTTGATCTTCGCGCGGTTGGCCTGCTCGAGCGCATACGCGCCCTGCAGGTCGGGGCGGCGCGCGATCGCATCCGACACGATCGCGTCAACCGACGAAGCGAGCGCGGGCGGCAGCGGGCGCTTCGGCAGCGCGGCGATCGACGGCTTCGACAGCGGCGAGATGCCGAGCGCCGAAACCAGCGCGAGGTAGCTGTCGCTTTCCGCGCCGCTCGCCTGCACGAGCGCGAGATTCGCCTGCGCGCGGTTCTGCGTCGCCTGCGCGAGCTCGACGACGGTGCCGACGCCTTGCTTGAGCCGCGCGCGGGACGCCGCGAGGATCGCATCCGCGTTCGCCAGGCCCTGCCGCGCGCTGGCCGCGCGCGAGCGGGCGGCTTCGTACCGGTAGTACGCGACGGTCACGTCGTGGATCACTTGCTGGTGCACGGCCGTGAACGCGACGTTCGACGCGAGCGACACCTGCTCGGCCGCCTCGACGCGCGCCGCGCGGCCGCCGAAATCGAACAGCAGCCATTGCAGCGACAGCGCCGAGATCGTGCCGTGCACGGTCGTGTTGCTCGACGCGTCGCCGAGGATCGTCGATGTCGAGCCGTGGCTCGTCTGGTATGCACCCATCGCGGTCGCGGACAGGTTCGGCAGGTACGCGGCCTTTGCGATGCCGACCGCGAGCGCCGCGTTGCGCGCGTCGTTCCACGCGATGCGGGTCAGCGGGTTCGTCGATTCGGCGAGGTCGATCAGCTCGGGCAGCGCATACGGATGCGTGGCATCGAGCGCAGCGGGCGGCGACACCGACGCGAGTGCGGGCGAGGCCGGCAGCGTGTAGTCGTGCGGCGCGCGTTGCGCGGACGCGAGCGGCGGCGCCGGCACGAGGTCGCCCGCGGCCGACGTTTGCGGCTGCCACGGGCGGTCGGGTGCCTCCGGCGCCAGATCGATCGACGACGTTGCACAACCGGTCAGCGCGATGGCGGTCGCGAGCGCGGCGGCGATCGACGCGCGCGGCGGTTCAGGGACGCGCATGAGGGGCAGGCTCCTTCGGGGTAGCTTGACGCGCGGCGTCGGCGATGTGCGCGAGCCGCGTGTCGATCAGGTTCAGCAGCGCGTCGCGTGCAGGGTCGATGAGCGTGGCGGCCGGCGGCGGAGCCGGCACGGCTGCTGCACGTGGGCTCGACGGTGGCGCCGGCGCAGCGGCGTCGACAGCCGGGGCGCCGTCGCGCAGGTCGACCACGCGCGCGAGCTGCGCGCCGATCGCCGCGTCGCCCGGCGTGCGCTCGGCGAGCAGGAACAGCGGCCCCTCGAGCGCGCCGAGTTCCGCGAGCGCGCGTCGCCGGGTGGCGAGCCACGTGGCGGCCGGCCGTACCCACGACGGCTCGTAGTGGACGAGGCCGAGCTCCTGCGCGATCGCGCCGTGGCGCGCGAAGGCTTCGGCGGCGAGGGTGCGGCGTTCGGCCGGCTGCGCGGTCTGCACGACGCGGCGCCACTGCTCGAGCAGCGCCGCGAGCGCGACGTCGATCTGCTTGCCGATGCTCACGGGCCAGATGCGCGTGAAGACGAGATACACGACGACGTTGCCGAGCAGGATGCCGATCGTGCGATCGCGCGCGATCGTCAGGTCGAAGCCGGGGCCGGCGCCCTGGATCACGCACAGGAAAAATGCGAACGCGATCTGGAAGCCGGCATACGCGATGCGCGGCGAGCCGAACGCGACCCACGCGGACAGCCACGCGCCGGCGAACACCAGCGCCATCAACTGACCGATCGACGAGAGCGCCGGCACGACGAACACGAGCGCCGCGGTCCCGAGCAGCGCGCCGACGAGGCAGCCGACGATCCGCAGCATAAGCTTCTCGACCGTCTCGGCCGTCGAGCCGAGCGACACGATGTAGCAGGTGACGACGCACGTGTGGATGCCCGACCAGTCGAGCTGCGAATACAGCAGATAGCAGAAGATTGCCGCGGCGGTCGTCTTCAACGCATAGCGGATGTGGTCGGGATTGGTGCGCGCATCCGGCAGGAAGAAGCCGCCGCGCGGCGCCGGCGCGGGCGATGCGGCGGGTTCGGCTCGGGCGGCAGCGGCCGTGCCGACGGCGCCGGCCGGCGCGTGTGCCGCCGCATCGGCCGACGCGCCCGGTTCCGCGAAGCGCGTAACCGCCGCATGGAGATCCGTCGCGGCGACGCGCGCGAGCGGCGGCAGCGCATCGGCCGGCGGCAGCGCGAGCGTCACGTCGACGGGATAGCCGCCGCGTTCGAGAATGGCCGCCATCTCGTCGAGCGTGGCCGCGATCGGCGCGGCAAACGCGGCGGGCAGCCGCGCGTCCGGTTCGCGATCGGACAGCGCGACGCCGACCAGCAGCGCCGTGCTCGACGCAATGGCCTGCCGCAGCGCCGCGACGTCGGCGGCGGATGACGTGCCTTCGAGTTTCGACAGCTTGAGCCACGTCAGCAACTGCTGGTCGCCTTCGCGCAGGCTCGCGTCGAACGCGGCGCGCGTGTCGTCGTCGCCGCGCAGCCGGAGCGCGGCGAGCCGCAGCCGCTTCGCGAGCTGCGCGAGCGCGAGCCGGCGCGGCGACGGTGCGATCAGCAGGTTGACGACGATCGCGACGCCGACCGGGATCGCGATCGTCAGCCAGATATAGAGCAGCGCGCGTGTCGCGGCTTCGCCGAACGGCGCGAGGCCGAGCTGGTCGAGCCCGAAGCCGACGATCATCGCGAGGATCGCACCCACGGGGCGCAGCTTGCTGGCCGACGTCAGGTACAGCAGCCCGGCCGACAGCACGGCCATGCACGCGACCCGCAGGATCGAATAGTCGATGCTGAAGATCGCGATGCCGAGCACGAGCCCGATCACGAGCGTGACGATCAGGAGCAGCGCGGCCGCGAGCACGATGCTCGTCACGCGGTCGGCGCGGATCATGAAGAACACGACGTAGGCGGACAGCGCGGCTTCGGGCGTACCGTACGCGCTCGTCACGAGCGCGGTCAGCGCGCAGATCAGCGCGACCCGCACGGCGATCGACGTGCGGCCCGGAAACGGCGCGAGCAGTCGCAGGACTTCGCGCGGGCCCGGCGCGCGGACCTCAGCGGCAGGCTGAGCCATGCCGGACCTCGACGATCGCGCTCGCGCCGACACGCACGAGCTTGCCGTCGGGTTCGTCGAGCTTCACGCGCACGGGGAAGCGCTGCGCGACATGCACCCAGTTCACCGAGCGCTGCACGATCGGCAGCGTGCGCGGCAGGTTGATGCGATCGCTGTCCGCGATGCCCGCGCCGATGCCCACCACCTTGCCCGTCAGCGGACGGCTGCGGTCGATCATCGAATAGACGGTCGCGCAGTCGCCGACCGCGATGCGGTTCAGCGACGTTTCGCGGAAATTGCCGACGGCGAACCATTCGCTCGCGTCGATCAGCGTGAAGATCGACTGGTTCGGTGCGAGGGTTTCGCCGGCGAGCACGGCCAGGCCCGTCACGAGCCCGTCGTGCGGCGCGCGCACGACCGTGTCGTCGAGCGCGTGCTGTGCGCGGGCGAGCGCGGCTTCGCGCGCATGGAGCGTGGCGATCGCGTCGGCGTCGTCGCCGATCGTCTGCGCGGACGATCGCTGCTGTTCCCGCGCCTGCGCGAGCGACACGGCCGCATCGCGCTGCCGGACCTTCGCCTGGTCGAACTGCTGCGCGCTGACGTAGCCCTGCGCGGCGAGCGGCGCGAGCCGGTTCACGTCGCGCGTCGCGAGATCGTGGTTCTGCGTCGCGCGTTTCACCTGCTCCGCTGCCACCGCCGCGTTCGAGCGCTCGCCGATCAGCGACCGGCGGCGCGTGTCGAGCGATGCGCGCGCGAGCTCGAGATCGGCCTGCGCCTGCGCGACCGTCAGCCGGTACGGCACCGGATCGATTTCATACAGCAGGTCGCCTTTTGCGACGCGCTGGTTCTCGTGTACCGCGAGCCGCACGATGCGGCCGCCGACGGGCGACGCGACGTGGACGACGTCCGCGTCGATCGACGCGTCGTCGGTGGACGGGTAGGCCGTCGTGCGGTGGTACGCGTACGCGAGCGCGGCGATGCCGAGCGCGACGATCGCCAGCGCGATCACGCGGCCTTTCGTGGAGGGGCGGGCGGTTCCGGCGGCCTTCATGCGAACGGCCCCGTGCCGGTGAGCCATACGATCACGGCGACCACGAGCCCGATGGCGGTGCAGACGGCAAGCTGATAGGGGACGGTAGCGGCCCAGCCGGTCGCGACGAACACGCGGTGCGCGACGATCGCGCCGGCGATGCCGACGATCGCGCTCACGAGCCAAAGCGGGAAATATGCGCCGAACAGGACGTACGACGGTGCGCCGCGCGACGTGCAGCCCGCGAGCGGCAGGGCTGGCACCAGGACGGCGGCGACGCGCAGGGGGGCGCGCGGCGTTGTTTTTCTCATGGTGTGGCGAGCTCGACGTTGGGAGTGGATGCCGGGCGCGGTGCAATTCGGTTCGCGGCCGCGACGACGATTCCGCGATACGGAGCCGATAATAAATCAGCGCGATGCGGACCGCCAGCGATGCGGGATGCACCGGCGGCGCGCGACGGGCCGGCCGGCGGGCTTCGCGGTACGGTGGTCGCGGCCGGTCCGCGATTCTGCCGGCGCACGCTCTTGCAGGGGCGCAACCGGACTGTAAAGGATCGTTGGACGAAACCGTGCGGGCGGCGTTTGTCTGTCGATGCGCGGGAATCGCCGCGACGATTGCCGGATTGCCGCAGGCGCGCGAACGAATCCGCGTTCGGTCGAGCCGGCCGGTATCTGTGTACCATCGTGCGAAGGACGCGGCGCGTGGCGCGGGACATGACGAGACCAGACGTCACGGTCCCGTCCGATGCGCAGCGCGGAAGCGGTATCGCAACGAGGGCGAGTATTCCATGCGAAGTTTCTTTGTCCGGTTCATTGCAATCGGCGTGCTGTTCCATTTGTATGTCGGGCTGCGGATCATTCCCGACGCATTCGCGTCGCCGCTCGCGCGCACGATCGCGGCGCTGGTGCTGGCGAGCTTCGTCGTGCTGATCCCGCTCGGCATGTTCTCGCGCCGCTTCGACGAAGGCTGGGCCGCGACGCTGTTCGGCTGGGCCGGCTCGATCGCGATGGGTTTCTTCTCGTCGCTGCTGGTGCTGACGTTCCTGCGCGAGCTGGTGTTGCTCGCCGTCTTCGCATGGCGGCAGTTGGGGCACGACGGCGCATGGAGCGGCGCGGCATCCGGCACGGCGCTCGGCGTGCTGGCGGGCGCCGTGCTGGTCAGCGCGATCGGATTCGTCGGCGCGCGCCGCACGGCGGCGGTCAAGCGCGTGTCGATTCCGGTCGACGGGCTGCCGGCCGCGCTCGACGGGCTGGCGATCGTGCAACTGTCGGACATTCACGTCGGGCCGACGATCAAGCGGTCTTATATCGAGCGGATCGTGCGCGCGGTCAATGCGCTCGAGGCGGATCTCGTCGTCGTGACGGGCGACGTGGTCGACGGCTCGGTCAAGCGGCTGCGCGAACACACGGCGCCGCTCGGCCGCATGCAGTCGCGGCACGGCAGCTTTCTCGTGACGGGCAACCACGAGTATTACGCCGGCGCGCACGCGTGGATCGACGAATTCCGGCGAATCGGGTTGACGGTGCTGCTCAACGAGCATGTGCTGATCGAGCACGACGGCGCGCGCGCGGTGCTCGCGGGTGTCACCGATTTCACGGCGGGCGGGTTCGATCCGGCGCATCGCAGCGACCCCGAGCAGGCGCTGGCGGGCGCGCCGCGCGACGTCGCGACGAAGATCCTCCTCGCGCACCAGCCGCGCAGCGCGGAAGCGGCGAGCCGGGCCGGGTTCACCGTGCAGCTGTCCGGGCATACGCACGGCGGCCAGTTCCTGCCGTGGCCGCCGTTCGTGCGCCTGCAGCAGCCGGTGATCGGCGGGCTGAACCGGTTCGGCGCGATGTGGCTCTATACCAGCCGCGGCACCGGCTACTGGGGGCCGCCGAATCGCTTCGGCGTGCCGTCCGAAATCACGCTGATCCGGTTGACGCGCGGCCGCTAGCGCGTCACTCGATGCGCGCGATCTCGTCGAAATCGAAGCGCGGGCCGCGCGGGAACAGGCCCGCCGGGTCGCCGTAGCCGAGATTCACGAGGAAGTTGGTGCGAATCGCGGTGCCCGCGAAGAATGCCGCATCGACCTTCGCGGCATTGAAGCCCGACATCGGGCCGGCATCGAGGCCGAGCGCGCGCGCGGCGAGGATCAGGTACGCGCCCTGCAGCGACGAGTTACGGAATGCGGTGGCTTCGATCAGCGCGTCGTTGCCGGCGAACCAGCTGCGCGCGTCGGCGTGCGGGAACAGCCGTGGCAGGTGCTCGTGGAACGCGAAGTCCATGCCGACGATCACGGTGACGGGCGCGGCCATCGTCTTCGCGAGATTGCCTTCGGACAGCGCGGGTGCCAGGCGCGCCTTCGCGTCGGGCGACTTGACGAACACGAAGCGCGCGGGGCTCGCGTTGGCCGACGTCGGGCCGAATTTCGTCAGATCGATCAGCCGGTGCAGCAGCGCGTCGTCGACGGGTTTGTCCTGCCAGGCGTTGTGGGTGCGCGCGGTGAGGAACAGTTGGTCGAGGGCGGAATCGGAGAGCGTCATGGTGGGTCAGGGAAGAAATCGGCCGGGTCGCGCCGGCCCGCATTGCGGAATAAGGCCGCACCCCGGATGAGGGCGCTGCGACAGGCCGCGATGATAGCGTGGCGCGCGACAGCGCATCGGCTTCGCGACTGGTGATTGGCGTGCACGGGCGTGTCACGCGCCCGAATGACAGCGCATGGCGGTGCGCGTCGCCGTTGGCTACCATGCAGACATGGTGCGCCTGCACCGCTCATGTGCTGCCTGATCCCGACATGTCGACGCCCGACCTTTTTGCCGATACGCCCGCGCCCGACGTGGACTGGTACCCGGACTGGCTTGCACCGGCCGAGGCCGATCGCGTGCTGGCCGCGCTGGTCGACGAGGTCGCGTGGCGGCAGGATACGATCCGCACGCCGCGCGGCCGCATTCCGCTGCCGCGGCTCACCGCATGGCAGGGTGAGCCGGACGCCGTCTACGTATATTCGGGGATCCGCAACGTGCCCGCGCCGTGGACGCCGGCCGTGCTGGACCTGAAGCGCGCGGTCGAGGCGACTTGCGGCGCGCGTTTCAACAGCGTGCTGCTCAATCGCTACCGGAACGGGCAGGACAGCCTCGGCTGGCATGCGGACAACGAGCCGGAACTCGGCGACGCGCCGGTGATCGCGTCGGTGAGCCTCGGCGCGATGCGCGTGTTCGACTTGCGTCATCGCGCGACCGGCGTCGTGCATGCGTACCGGCTGACGCACGGCAGCCTGCTCGTGATGCGCGGCCGCACGCAGGCCGAATGGCAGCACCGCGTGCCGAAGGCACCGGCCGTGCAGGGCGAGCGGGTCAACCTGACGTTTCGGCGGGTGGTCGGGGCGGGGACGGGCG
>NZ_QTPQ01000058.1:0-42351 GCF_003853425.1 Burkholderia sp. Bp9140 | reverse complement strand
TTGTCCGACTCGAGCGTGACGAGCGACTGCTCCTTCTCGACCGTGTCGCCGACCTTCACGCCGATCTCGATCACCGGGACGTCCTTGTAGTCGCCGATGTCGGGCACCTTCACCTCGAGCGTGCCGCCCGACGCTGCCGGCGCGGCAGCCGGCGCTGCTGCAGCCGGTGCCGGCGCTGCCGCCGGAGCCGGGGCTGCGGCCGGCGCGGCCGCGCCGTTCACCTGCGCCGCGGCGGCGCCGTCGAGCAGGATGATCAGCGAGCCTTCCGACACGGAATCGCCCACCTTGATCTTCACTTCCTTGACCGTGCCGGCTGCCGGGCTCGGGACATCCATCGTCGCCTTGTCCGACTCGAGCGTGACGAGCGACTGCTCGGGCTCGACCGTGTCACCCACCTTCACGAGCACCTCGATGACGGGCACGTCCTTGTAATCGCCGATATCCGGCACCTTCACTTCGATCGCTTGACTCATCTTTTTGTGTCTCCATGGCCGCGCGCGCCCCTCCCGGAAGCGGCGCGCGGCATCACACGGCGCGTGTGCGTTAAACGGTCATCGGGTTGGGCTTCGACGGATCGAGGTTGTACTTGGCGATCGCGTCCGCGACCACCTTGCGCTCGATCGTGCCTTCGTCGGCCAGCGCGTTCAGCGCGGCGACGGTGACCCAGTGACGGTCGACTTCGAAGAAGTGACGCAGCTTCTCGCGGGTGTCCGAACGACCGAAGCCGTCCGTGCCCAGCACGACGAAGCGGCGATCGATCTGACCACGGATCTGGTCGACCAGCGCGCGCACGTAGTCGGTCGATGCGATGACCGGACCCTGCGTGTCCTTCAGGCACTTCTGCACGTGCGACAGGCGACGCTCCTCGGACGGATGGAGCAGGTTCCAGCGCTCGACTTCGTGGCCTTCACGCGCGAGCTCGGTGAAGCTCGGCACGCTCCAGAGGTCGGCCGCGACGCCCCAGTCGTTCTTCAGCAGGTCGGCGGCTGCGATCACTTCGTTGAAGATCGTGCCCGCGCCCAGCAGCTGCACGCGCGGTGCCTTCTGGTCGGCGTCGGCCTTCTTGAACGCGTACATGCCCTTGATGATGTCGGCCGCCACGTGCTCGCCCTGCGGAATCGCCGGGTGCTCGTAGTTCTCGTTCATCACCGTGATGTAGTAGTACACGTCTTCCTGGTCCTGCACCATGCGGCGCAGACCGTCCTGGATGATCACCGCGAGTTCATAGCCGAACGTCGGGTCGTAGCTCACGCAGTTCGGCACCGATGCCGCCCACAGGAGCGAGTGGCCGTCTTCGTGCTGCAGGCCTTCGCCGTTCAGCGTCGTGCGGCCCGCGGTGCCGCCGAGCAGGAAGCCGCGCGAGCGCATGTCGCCCGCCGCCCATGCCAGGTCGCCGATCCGCTGGAAGCCGAACATCGAATAGAAGATGTAGAACGGCACCATGATCTCGCCGTGCGTCGAGTACGACGTCGCCGCCGCGATCCAGTCGCACATGCCGCCCGCTTCGTTGATGCCTTCCTGCAGGATCTGGCCGGTTTCCGATTCCTTGTAGAACATCAGCTGGTCGGAATCTTCCGGCACGTACTTCTGGCCCTGCTGGTTCCAGATGCCGATCTGGCGGAACAGGCCTTCCATGCCGAACGTGCGCGATTCATCCGGGACGATCGGCACGACGCGCTTGCCGAGCGCCTTGTCCTTCAGCAGGATGTTCAGGATCCGCACGAACGCCATCGTCGTCGAGATCTCGCGGCCTTCGCCCGTGCCCTTCAGCAGCGGCTCGAACGTGTCGAGCGCCGGCACCGGCAGCGACGTCGCCTTCTCGCGGCGGTGCGGCAGGTAGCCGCCGAGGTCCATGCGCTGCTTGCGCATGTATTCGAGTTCCTTCGAGCCTTCCTCGAACTTCAGGTACGGCACGTCGGCGATCTGCTCGTCGGTGATCGGCAGGCGGAACTGGTCACGGAACTTCTTCAGTTGCTCGACCGGCAGCTTCTTCTGCTGGTGCGTGATGTTCATCGCCTGGCCCGACTCGCCCATCCCGTAGCCCTTGATGGTCTTCGCGAGGATGACGGTCGGCGCGCCCTTCGTGTTGCTGGCTTCGTGGAACGCCGCGTAGATCTTGTGCGGATCGTGACCGCCGCGGTTCAGCGCCCAGATGTCGTCGTCCGACCAGTCGGCGACGAGCGCCTTCAGTTCAGGCGTGTTGAAGAAGTGCTCGCGCACGTACGCGCCCGACTCCGACTTGTACGTCTGGTATTCGCCGTCGACGACGTCCATCATGCGGCGCATCAGCGCGCCGGACTTGTCGCGTGCGAACAGCGCATCCCAGCGGCTGCCCCAGATGACCTTGATCACGTTCCAGCCGGCGCCGCGGAATTCCGATTCCAGTTCCTGGATGATCTTGCCGTTGCCGCGCACCGGGCCGTCGAGACGCTGCAGGTTGCAGTTGATCACGAACACGAGGTTGTCGAGCTTTTCGCGGCTCGCCATCCCGATCGCGCCGAGCGATTCCGGCTCGTCCGTCTCGCCGTCGCCGAGGAACGCCCACACCTTGCGGCCTTCCGTCTTCGCGATGCCGCGGGCCTCCAGGTACTTCATGAAGCGGGCCTGGTAGATCGCCATGATCGGGCCAAGGCCCATCGACACGGTCGGGAACTGCCAGAAGTCCGGCATCAGCCACGGGTGCGGGTACGACGAGATGCCCTTGCCGTCGACTTCCTGGCGGAAGCTGTCGAGCTGCTCTTCCGACAGGCGGCCGAGCAGGAACGCGCGCGAGTACACGCCCGGCGACGAGTGGCCCTGCACGAACACGAGATCGCCGCCGTGCTGGTCGGACGCCGCGTGCCAGAAGTGGTTGTAGCCGACGTCATAGAGCGTCGCGGCCGATGCGAACGACGCGATGTGGCCGCCGACGTTCGTGTCCTTGCCCGCGCGCAGCACCATCGCCAGCGCGTTCCAGCGCGTGTACGAACGGATGCGGTGCTCGACGTCCTGGTCGCCCGGGATCTTCGCCTGGGCTTCGACGGGGATCGTGTTGATGTACGGGGTATTCGCGGAGAACGGCAGGTGTTCGCCGTGCATGCGGGCGAATTCGATCTGCTTTTCGATCAGGTAGTGCGCGCGGCCGGTGCCCACGGAGGAGATCACGCCGTCGAGCGACTCGAGCCATTCAACGGTTTCCTGCGGGTCGTCGTCACGTTCGGCGGCGACATATTTCATCACTTCGTTCGGTACAGCGGACATTCTCGTCTCCTGGGTCCTGGAATGTGAGGATCGCTCTCGTGCAGACGACGCGACGCGGCCGGCTGCGGGCAAGCTCCGACGGATTGTAATGAGCGTGCACGGGCCCGCGCAACAAAATTTTCGAATTATGAGATCTTTTCTCGTAATGCGGAATATTGCTGCGCCGCACCCTTGTTTCGGGCCTCTCCGGCGCGCGCCGCGAGCACAAATTCGTTTCCGTTCAACATATCCGGTATGGGTTTTCCATGTATTGCGCTGCGCTACAATCCTGCCATGTTGACCGATCGGCTTTTCGCACGCTCGGCGCGACCGTCGGGCCCGCCGGCGGAGTCGCAGCCGTCCCGCTGGCACCACGGACCGTGGTGGTCCAACTCCTATTTGCTGACGCCGCTGCTGTCGATCCTCGTGTTCCTCGTGGTGATGAGCCTGATTCTATGGAGTCTCAATCGCCGCGAACAGCAGCAGCAGGAAGACACCCTGTTTCGTAACGTCGCATGGGCGCAGCAGCAGATCCGCCTGTCGATGACGGGCGCGCAGGAGCAGCTGCAGGCGCTGTCGCGTGATCTCGCGTCCGGCCGCCTCGACCAGAATGCCTTCCAGATGGCCGTCGCGGACGTGATGCAGACGCATCCGGAAATCCTCTATCTGAACTGGTACACCGCGCCCGGCGTGCAGCGCTGGCCGACCGTGCATCCGCCGCTGCTCGGCCAGCGGCTCGCGAAGCCCGGCGACGCGCAGATGCAGGACGCCGTGCGCGGCGCGTACGACGAAGCGCGCAGCACGCGCCGCCAGGCCTATTCGCCACTGATCTACGACGACTTCGGCAACGGCTTCATCACGCTGCAGACGCCCGTGATGCGCGGCGACCGCGAGTATCTCGGCTCGATCGCCGCGGTGTTCTCGGTCGAAGGGATCCTGAAGCACGACATCCCGCAGGAGCTGTCGTCGAAGTACAAGATCTCCATCACCGACTCGAACAACCGCGAGCTGTCGTCGACGTCGACGCGCCCGCGCCTGCCGCGCGACTCCCACTACGACCTGCCGCTCGATCCGCCCGGCCAGGGGCTGACCGTGCGCGTGTACGCGTTCCCGCAGCTCACGAACCTGACCAACAACACGCTCGTGTGGCTGGTCGCCGGGCTGTCGTGCTTCGTGCTGTGGAGCCTCTGGAGCCTGTGGAAGCACACGCGCCAGCGCTTCGAGGCGCAGCAGGCGCTGTACGCGGAAGCGTTCTTCCGCCGCGCGATGGAAAACTCGGTGCTGATCGGCATGCGCGTGCTCGACATGCACGGCCGCATCACGCACGTGAACCCCGCGTTCTGCCGGATGACGGGCTGGGACGAGACCGACCTCGTCGGCAAGGTCGCGCCGTTTCCGTACTGGCCGCGCGATTCGTACCCGGAAATGCAGCGCCAGCTCGACATGACCCTGCGCGGCAAGGCGCCGAGCTCGGGCTTCGAGCTGCGCGTGCGGCGCAAGAACGGCACGCTGTTCCATGCGCGCCTCTACGTGTCGCCGCTGATCGACAGCTCCGGCCGCCAGACCGGCTGGATGTCGTCGATGACCGACATCACCGAGCCTAAGCGCGCGCGCGAGGAGCTCGCGGCCGCGCACGAACGCTTCACGACGGTGCTCGAAAGCCTCGACGCCGCGGTGTCGGTGCTCGCCGCCGACGAGGCCGAACTGCTGTTCGCGAACCGCTACTACCGCCACCTGTTCGGGATCCGCCCGGACGGCCACCTCGAGCTGTCGGGCGGCGGCTTCGATCGCGCGCAGGCGTCCTCCGACTCGATCGACATGGTCGACGCGTTCGCCGGCCTGCCGGCCGCCGCGCTGACGAGCAGCACCGCCGATGCGCAGGAAGTGTATGTCGAGAGCATCCAGAAGTGGTTCGAGGTGCGCCGCCAATACATCCAGTGGGTGGACGGCCACCTCGCGCAGATGCAGATCGCGACCGACATCACGACCCGCAAGAAGGCGCAGGAACTCGCGCACCAGCAGGAAGAGAAGCTGCAGTTCACGAGCCGATTGATGACGATGGGTGAAATGGCGTCGTCGATTGCTCACGAATTGAACCAGCCGCTCGCCGCGATCAACAACTACTGCTCGGGCACGCTCGCGCTCGTGAAGAGCGGCCGCGGCACGCCCGAGACGCTGCAGCCCGCGCTGGAAAAGACCGCGCAGCAGGCGCTGCGCGCGGGGATGATCGTCAAGCGGATCCGCGAATTCGTGAAGCGCAGCGAGCCGAAGCGCCAGCCGGCGCGGGTCGCGGACATCGTCGCCGACGCGGTCGGGCTCGCCGAAATCGAGGCCAGGAAGCGCAGGATCCGGATCGTCACGGAAATCCTCGCAAGAATGCCTATTATTTATGTCGACCCCGTGCTGATCGAGCAGGTGCTCGTGAACCTGATGAAGAACGCGGCCGAGGCGATGGCCGACGTGAAGCCGGCGTCGGCGGATGGCATGATCCGCGTCGTCGCCGACATCGAGGCGGGTTTCGTCGACATTCGCGTGATCGACCAGGGTCCAGGCGTCGACGAAGCGACCGCCGAACGCCTGTTCGAACCGTTTTACAGCACCAAGTCCGACGGCATGGGCATGGGGCTGAACATCTGCCGTTCGATCATCGAATCGCATCGGGGGCGTCTGTGGGTGGTCAACAATGTCGAACCGGACGGCCGCATTTCCGGCGCGACATTCCACTGCAGCCTGCCCATTGGGGAACCCGCTGATCTCGGCCAAGGGGGGCGCGAGGCATCGGCATCACATACCGTTACGGGAGAACTATGAATAGCCCTGTCACCACCACTCAGGAAACTGTCTTCGTCGTCGACGACGACGAGGCCGTACGGGACTCGCTGCGCTGGCTGCTGGAGGCGAACGGCTATCGCGTGCAATGCTTCTCGAGCGCCGAGCAGTTCCTCGATGCCTATCAGCCGGCGCAGCAGGCCGGCCAGATCGCCTGCCTGATCCTCGACGTGCGGATGTCGGGCATGAGCGGCCTCGAACTGCAGGAGCGCCTGATCGCCGACAACGCCGCGCTGCCGATCATCTTCGTCACGGGCCACGGCGACGTGCCGATGGCGGTGTCGACGATGAAAAAGGGTGCGATGGACTTTATCGAGAAACCGTTCGACGAAGCCGAGCTGCGCAAGCTCGTCGAGCGGATGCTCGACAAGGCCCGAAGCGAAAGCAAGAGCGTCCAGGAACAGCGCGCCGCGAGCGAGCGCCTGTCGAAGCTGACCGCGCGCGAGCAGCAGGTGCTCGAGCGGATCATCGCCGGCCGCCTGAACAAGCAGATCGCCGACGATCTCGGGATCAGCATCAAGACGGTGGAAGCGCACCGCGCGAACATCATGGAAAAGCTCAACGTCAACACGGTCGCCGACCTGCTGCGCCTCGCGCTGTCGAAGAAGCAGGCCTGAACGTCGCGCGGCTGCGGGGCACCTGCCCGGCCTGCCGCGCCACCGCGCCGCGCGATGCGGCCCACTCGCGCGGCGTGGCCCGGCGCTTCCTCCCGGAGCGCCGGCGCCGCCGACATGACGCTTCCCGTGCATTCGCTGTCGGACGACAGCAAGCGAACGGTATAATTGCGTGCTTTGCTGCGGCGCTTCAGGCGTCGTACGCCCGCATTCCAACTTCCCGGCAGGACCCACCACCATGACAGCCCTCCTCATCGACGGCAACGCCCTCTCGAAGACCTTGCGCGCGCAGGCCGCCGAACGCGCCGCCGCGCTGACCGCACGCGGCCACCAGCCCGGCCTCGCGGTACTCCTCGTCGGCGCGAACCCGGCGAGCGAAGTCTACGTGCGCAACAAGATCAAGGCGTGTGAGGACAACGGTTTCTTCTCGCAGAAGGATGCGTATCCGGACACGCTGTCGGAGGCCGACCTGCTCGCGCGCATCGACGAGCTGAACCGTGATCCGAAGATCCACGGCATCCTGGTCCAGCTGCCGCTGCCCGCGCACATCGACAGCCACAAGGTAATCGAGGCGATCGCACCTGAGAAGGACGTCGACGGCTTCCACGTCGCGAACGCCGGCGCGCTGATGACGGGCAAGCCGCTGTTCCGCCCGTGCACGCCGTACGGCGTGATGAAGATGTTCGAAACACATGACATCCCGCTGCGGGGCGCCAACGCGGTCGTGATCGGCCGCTCGAACATCGTCGGCAAGCCGATGGCGATGATGCTGCTCGAAGCCGGCGCGACCGTGACGATCTGCCACAGCAAGACGCGCGACCTCGCCGCGCACACGCGCCAGGCCGACGTCGTGGTCGCCGCGGTCGGCAAGCGCAACATCCTGACGGCCGACATGGTCAAGCCCGGCGCGACGGTGATCGACGTCGGCATGAACCGCGACGACGCAGGCAAGCTGTGCGGCGATGTCGACTTCGCCGGTGTGAAGGAAGTCGCCGGCCACATCACGCCGGTGCCGGGCGGTGTCGGCCCGATGACCATCACGATGCTGCTGATCAACACGATCGAGGCAGCCGAGCGCGCCGCCGCGGCCGCCTGATCGCCCTGCCCGCCCAGCCGGCGCGCATTCGTGCGCCGGCATCCCGCCGGTCGCCGCCGCGGCCGCGCCGTCACCCTGCCACCCCCCGCTGCGTTTCGCCCGTATCCGACCCCGCGTCGAGCGCATCCAATCGCGTCGTTAGAAACTAACGATTGGAAAGCGCGCGATGCGCCCCAATAATGTCGATATCGGGCGCCGCTGCTTCGCGCCTCACCCTTTTCACCCCGGTTCATCCGGCAACAGACAGGGAGTCTTAATGTCCGCCAGCGCCAATACCAATCCGCTTCTCGATTTCTCCGGCCTGCCCCGCTTCGGCGAGATTCGTCCGGAACACGTGACGCCCGCGCTCGACACGCTGCTCGACGCCGCCAATCGCGCTGTCGACACCGCGAGCGCACCCGCGACGCCGGCGACCTGGGCCGCGATCGTCGAGACGGTCGAGCAGGCGACGGAGCCGCTCGGGCGCGCATGGGGCGTCGTCGGCCACCTCAACGCTGTCGCCGACACGCCCGAGCTGCGCGCCGCCTACGGCGAGAACCTGCCGCGCGTGACCGAATTCTGGTCGAGCGTCGGCCAGAACCTCGCGCTGTACGAGAAGTACAAGGCGATCGCCGCGAGCGACGAATACGCGACGCTGTCCGCCGAGCGCAAGAAGATCCTCGACAATGCGCTGCGCGATTTCCGCCTGTCGGGCGCCGAGCTGCCCGAAGACCAGAAGCCGCGCTTCGCGGAACTGCAGGAGCAGCAGGCGGCGCTGTCGAAGGCGTTCTCCGACCACGTGCTCGACGCGACCAACGCCTATGCGTATTTCGCACAGGATGAAGCCGAGCTGGCCGGCCTGCCGGGCGACGCAATCGAAGCGGCCCGCGAAGCCGCGCAGAAGGAAGGCAAGGAAGGCTGGAAATTCACGCTGCACTTCCCGTCCTACTTCCCGGTGCTGCAGTACGCCGAGAACCGCGCGATGCGCGAGACGCTGTACCGCGCGTATGCGACGCGCGCCTCCGAACTCGGGCCGCAGTACGGCGGCGGCAAGGCCGAATGGGACAACACGGCGATCGTGGCCGACGAGCTGAAACTGCGCCGCGAAGAGGCGCAGATGCTCGGCTACCGCAATTTCGCCGAAGTGTCGCTCGCGCCGAAGATGGCCGAGTCGCCGCAGCAGGTGATTGCGTTCCTCGAGGATCTCGCGACACGCGCGCGCCCGCACGCGGACAAGGACTGGGACGAACTGCGCGCCTTCGCCGCGAAGGAACTCGGCCTGACCGAGCTCGCGCCGTGGGACGTCACGTTCGCGGCCGAGCGGCTGCGCCAGCAGCGCTACGCGTTCTCGGAAAACGAGGTCAAGCAGTACTTCCCGGAACCGGCCGTGCTGAAGGGCCTCTTCACCGTCACCGAAACGCTGTTCGGCGTGCGGATCGCGCCGGACGATGCGCCGGTCTGGCACCAGGACGTGTGCTTTTTCCGCGTCGAGAACCGCGACGGTTCGCTCGTCGCGCAGTTCTATCTCGACCTGTATGCACGCGAAGGCAAGCGCGGCGGCGCCTGGATGGACGATGCGCGTGCGCGCGCGAAGCGCGGCGGCACCGTGCAGACACCGGTCGCGTACCTGACCTGCAACTTCTCGGCGCCGGTTGGCGGCAAGCCCGCGTGCTTCACGCACGACGAAGTCATCACGCTGTTCCATGAGTTCGGCCACGGACTGCATCACATGCTCACGCGCGTCGACGAGCTCGGCGTGTCGGGCATCAACGGCGTCGAATGGGATGCGGTCGAGCTGCCGTCGCAGTTCATGGAGAACTTCTGCTGGGAATGGGACGTGCTGTCGTCAATGTCGTCGCACGTCGATACCGGCGCCGCGCTGCCGCGCGAGCTGTTCGACAAGATGATCGCCGCGAAGAACTTCCAGAGCGGACTCGGCACGCTGCGCCAGATCGTGTTCTCGATGTTCGACATGCTGCTGCACGTCGACTTCGACCCGGCCGGCGCGACCGGCGTGAACGCGTTCGCGCGCGAGATCAACGAGCGCTACCACGTGATCCCGCAGGCGGCGTTCTCGCGCTGGCCGAACACGTTCAGCCACATCTTCGCAGGCGGCTATGCGGCCGGCTACTACAGCTACAAGTGGGCCGAGGTATTGTCCGCCGATGCGTACGCGGCGTTCGAGGAAGCGGCCGCCGCCAGCGGCAGCGTGCTCGACGCGGCGACCGGCACGCGCTATCGCCGCGAGATCCTCGAAGTCGGCGGCAGCCGCCCGGCGATGGATTCGTTCAAGGCGTTCCGCGGCCGCGAGCCGGAAATCGACGCGCTGCTGCGCCACAACGGGATGGCCGCCCCCGCGCACTGAGTGCGCGCCGCCCGGCGCGTCCGGCTGCATCGAAAGGCACCGCGCTTCGGCGGTGCCTTTTTTCATGGCGCCGGCGTCTCACTGCCGGCGTCGTCCGCATGATCGGCGTCGTCATCGAACAGCAAGAACTGCCCGTGACGCTCGGCCGTATCCTCGTCGATGCGCACGCCGACGCCGAGCAGCCGCACGGCTTGCGCGCGCCGCTGCAGCCCCTTCGCGAGCAGCGCGACCGCCGTCTGCGCATTCGTCGCGTCGGCCACGCATTCGACGGTCGTGCGCTGGAAATCGGCGAAGCGGATCTTCACGTACAGCTTGCGGATCGCGCGGGCAGCACCGGCACGCGCGATCCGCGCGTCGAGCTGCACGACGAGGCGGCGGATTTCGTCCGCGCATTGTTCGAGCGTCGTCAGGTCGGTCACGTAGGTCGTCTCGACGCTGACCGACTTGCGCTCCTGGTCAGCCCGCACCGGCCGCTCGTCGATTCCGCGCGCCAACTGGTACAGCCGCCGGCCGAACGCACCGAACTCGCGATGCAGATCGATCAGCGACCAGTCGCGCAACTGCGCGCAGGTCTGGATGCCGAGCCGGTCGAGCCGCGTGGCAGTCACCTTGCCGACGCCGTGCAGCTTGCGCACCGGCAACGCCGCGACGAACGCATCGACTTCATGCGGGCGCACGACGAACAGGCCGTCGGGCTTGTTCCAGTCGGACGCGATCTTCGCGATGAACTTGTTCGGCGCGACGCCCGCCGACACCGTCACGCCGACCGTGTCGTACACACGCTGACGGATCTCCCGCGCGATCAGCGTCGCGCTGCCCTGGCACAGTTCCGACCCGCTGACGTCGAGGTAGGCTTCGTCGAGCGACAGCGGCTCGACGTCGTGCGTGTAGTCACGATAGATCGCCATGATCTGCCGCGACGCCGCGCGGTACTTGTCCATCGCGGACGGCAGGATCAGCAGGTCCGGACACTTGCGCATCGCCAGCGCCGACGACATCGCCGAATGCACGCCATAGCGGCGCGCCTCGTAGTTGCAGGTCGCGATCACGCCGCGCTGGTCGGGCCGGCCGCCGACCGCGAGCGGCCGGTTGCGCAGCGACGGGTCGTCGCGCATCTCCACCGACGCGTAAAAGCAGTCGCAGTCGCAGTGGATGATCTTGCGCACGCGCGGCGGCGCGTCGCCAAGGGGCGGCGCGCGCGGATCGGCAGGCGGGATGATGGTCGGGTTCACGGTGCCGATACTGTACAAAAACACAGTGCCCGTTTCAACTGTCGCGTGCTGCCGCGTTCGATCGCCGCCGGGCGCCTTTGGCCGCATCGGGCCGCTTCCCGTACTCCCCGGCGATCCGCGGCCATCTCCGGCCAAGCGGCCCTGGCCGGCGGCACCGTACCGGTCCGCTTCGAGCGGATCGTACCGCCGCGCGCACGGGCCGGCCCCTATACTCGTCTGCCACGACAGAAGAAACGCACAGGTGACGGATGAAGACGATCGGACTGATCGGCGGGATGAGCTGGGAATCGTCGGCCGAGTACTACCGGATGATCAACCGCCATTCGAAGGCGCTGCACGGCGGCCATCACAACGCGAAGAGCGTGCTGGTCACGGTGGATTTCGCCGAGATCGAAGCGCTGCAGCGCACGCAGGACTGGGCCGCGCTCGGCGAACGGATGGCCGACGCCGCGCGACAGCTCGAAGCGGCCGGCGCCGATCTCGTCGTGCTGACGACCAACACGATGCACCGCGTGCACGACGCGATCGAGGCTGCGGTGGCACTGCCGTTCCTGCACATCGCCGATCCGACCGGCGCCGCGCTGCGCGCCGCCGGCGTCGAGCGCGTCGCACTGCTCGGCACGCGTTACACGATGGAACTGCCGTTCTATGCGGAGCGCCTGCGCGACAGGTTCGGCCTCGACGTACTGGTGCCGGACGAAGCCGCACGCGGCGACGTGCACCGGATCATCTATGACGAGCTGTGTCACGGCGTGATCGATGCGGGGTCGCGCGCGACCTATGTGGCGATCATCGACGAACTGGCGAAACGCGGCGCGCAGGCCGTGATTCTCGGCTGCACGGAAATCACGTTGCTGATCGGTGCGGACGATTCGCCGCTGCCGGTATTCGATACGACCGCGCTGCATGCGAAGGCAGCGGTCGAGTGGGCGGCGTGCTGAAAACAAAAAACCCGGCACGAGGCCGGGTTCTTGTCGACGAAGCGCGCATCGGTCACTTGCGCTGCACATCGTCTGGTGTGCTTGGTTGCGGGGGTAGGATTTGAACCTACGACCTTCGGGTTATGAGCCCGACGAGCTGCCAGACTGCTCCACCCCGCGTCAGAGAAATAAATTATAGGGTGATGAAGCACTCACGTCAACACCTTTGTCACAATTTCTTTGCAAGCCGTCGATGTCGCGATGCCCGGCGCGTGCTTCGCATCGCGTGTCGCGCGCGTTCGCGCCCCGTGCTCGCGGTAAGATGGCGGCCTTCGCATTCACCCCGCACGCATTCCCGTTCATGAAAATCGCCACCTGGAACGTCAACTCGCTCAACGTCCGCAAGCAGCACGTGCTCGACTGGCTCGCGCAAAGCGGAACCGACGTGCTGTGCCTGCAGGAACTGAAGCTGCCGGACGAGAAGTATCCGCGCGCCGATCTCGAGGCAATCGGCTATCGCAGCTGGTTCGCGGGCCAGAAGACCTACAACGGCGTCGCGATCCTCGTGCGCGACACGCTCGCCGTCGACGAATCGGACGTCGTGCGCAACATCCCCGGCTTCGACGATCCGCAGCAGCGCGTGGTCGCCGTGACGGTCGACGGCGTACGCATCGTGTCCGCGTATTTCCCGAACGGCCAGGCGCCCGACTCCGACAAGTTCGTCTACAAGATGCAGTGGCTCGACGCGCTGCATGCGTGGCTGAGCACCGAAATGCAGCGCCACCCAAAGCTCGCGCTGCTCGGCGACTACAACATCGCGCCCGAGGACCGCGACGTGCACGACCCGGCGAAATGGGAAGGCCAGAACCTCGTGTCGCCGCAGGAGCGCGCGCACTTCGCGAAGCTGATCGAGCTCGGCTTCGTCGACGCGTTCCGCCGCTTCGAGCAGCCCGAGAAGACCTTCACGTGGTGGGACTACCGGATGTTCGCGTTCCGCCGCAACGCGGGGCTGCGCATCGACCACGTCCTGCTGTCGCCGGCGCTCGCCGCCACCTGCACGTCGTGCGAAGTCGACCGCACGCCGCGCACGTGGGAACAGCCGTCCGACCACACGCCGGTCGTCGCGATCGTCGGCTGACCACCCCGCCCGCTCACGCCCGCGCTCAACCGCGCGCGGGCGCGGGCCCGAGATGGGCCCACAGGAAGCCGAACTCCGCCGCATCCGATTCGGCACGCTCCAGGTCGTCGGCGCTGCCGTGGCCGCCGTCGGTGTTCTCCCAGTACCACACCCGTTCATGTCCAAGCTCATGCATGCGCGCGGCCATCTTGCGCGCATGCGCGGGATGCACGCGGTCGTCGCGCGTCGACGTGGTCAGCAACAGCGGCGGATACGCTACACCTTCGCGCACGCGGTGATACGGCGAGTAGGCGGCGAGCGCCGCGCCCTCGCGCACATCGTCCGGATCGCCGTATTCGTCGAGCCACGCGGCGCCCGCGTGCAGCTTCGGATAGCGCCGCATGTCGAGCAGCGGCACGCGGCACAGGACCGCGCCGAACAACTCCGGACGCTGCACCATGCACGCGCCGACCAGCAGCCCGCCGTTGCTGCCGCCCTCGATGCCGAGTTGCGCGGCCGTCGTCACGCCGGTGCGGATCAGATCCTCGGCCACCGCGATGAAGTCGTCGAACGAACGCTGCCGATGCTCGCGCTGCGCGTCGACGTGCCAGCCCGGCCCGAATTCGCCGCCGCCGCGGATGTGCGCGAACGCCGCGACGCCGCCGCGTTCGAGCCACCCGATGCCCAGTGCATCGCTATAGCCCGGCAGGTTCGGAATCGCGAAGCCGCCATAGCCCGACAGCAGGCACGGCCGCGCGACGCGGGCGCTGCCGTCGGGATGCGCCAGTCCATCGAGCGCGTCACGCGGCCCGATCAGCGTGTACGGCACGACCGTGCCGTCGCGCGAGCGGGCATTCGCGCGCCGCACGACGAGCCCGGCCGCATCGAACCGCACCGGCGGCCGGTCGAGCAGTACGCGGCGCGACGGCGCATCGGCCGCGCGATCGTCCAGATCGGCGAGCCAGCATTCGGGGGGATCGAGATAGGTATCGACGTCCACGTACACGTCGTCGTTCAGCGTCGACTCGACCGGCTCGACGTCGATCTGCGCATCGCCCGGCCACTCGAACGGCCGCGCGTCCCACGTCCATGCGCCATCATCGCCCTGGCGCGGCTGCCACAGCAGCGTGCGGTTGTGCACGTCGTCGAGCCAGCTTGCGATCAGCAGCGTGCGCGTGTGCGTCCACGTGCACGCGGACGTCGACGGCCGCGGCTCGAACAGCGTCGTGAGTTCGCGCGACCCGGCGAGGAACGCCTGCTCGCGGATCGCGAGCAGCGAGCCGCCCGCGTGACGCACGCCGCCGCAGTCCCAGTCGAGCCGCGGCTCCAGCATGAGCCAGCCTTCCCAGAAACCGACCTCGACGTGCGTCGGCACATCGTAGCGCGCCCACTCGCCCGCGTCGGTCAGCCGGTATGCATGCGCGTCGAAGAAATCGACGCTGCGCCACGCGACGTGGCGGCCGTCGATCGGATCGAACCCCGCGCCCGCGCTGATGTCGTCGGGTTCGCCGCGGAACACGACCGGCGCATCGGCGAGCGGCGTGCCGCGTACCCAGCGGCGCGCTTCGTACGGATAGCCGGCGGCGGTCACATGTGGCTCGCCGCGATCCCAGCTCACGTAGACGGTATCGCGGTCGATCCAGCCGACCGTGTGATTCCCGGGCTCGTCGATCGTGAACCCGCCGTCGACGAAACGGCGCTGCACGAGGTCGAATTCGCGCACGACGACCGCGTCGGCGCCGCCCGGCGACAGCGACAGCAAAGCACGGTCACCGTCCGGATACAGGATCGCGTCCTGCTCGAACACCCACGACTCGCCCTCTTGCGCGCCGAGCGCGTCGACGTCGAGCAGCGTTTCCCACTCGGGCCGGCCGGCGCGCCAGTCGTCCCAGCGCGCGCGGCGCCACAGTCCCTTCGGGTGGAGATCGTCCTGCCACAGGTCGTACGCCCAGTCGCGCCAGCGGGTCGGAATCACCGGGCGTTCGCGCGGCAGATACGCCTGCGCGAGCCGCGCGGTGAGCGCGCGATACGCATCGTCATCGCGCAGCACGACACGCGTGCGCGCGTTCTGCTCGTCGACCCACGCGCGGGCGCGCTTGCTGTCGAGCGCTTCGAGAAAACGGAAGGGATCGGCCCCGGCGGGCCAGCGGAAGGAATCGGACATGACGGGTGTGCACGTGACGGCAAACCGAGATTATGTCCGATCGCGGCATGCGCGATGCCCGCGCATGCCGCGACGGTTGCTTACGGCTCCAGATGCAGTTCCTGGATCTTGCGCGTGATCGTGTTGCGGCCGATGCCGAGCCGCTCCGCCGCCTCGACCTTGCGGCCGCGCGTGAAGTCGAGCGCCTCGCGGATCACGGCGGCCTCGAAGCGGCGCGCGAGCTCGTCCATCACGTCGGCCGAATTCTCGCGCAACAGCCGCGCGACCTCCGTGCGCAGCCCGTTTTCCCACATCGGATAGCCGGCCGGCGCGCCGTTCGGCACGGCCGCGACGGGCGCAACAACCGTCAACGGCATCGCACCGGCCGCCGGCTGCGCGCGCGCGACGTCGCCGCCGCCGACGCTGGTGCCGGCGTACGCATCCGCGCCATCGACCGTCGCTGTCACCGGCGCGCCTGCCGGCACGAGATCGGGCGGCAGATCCTTGATCTCGACCGTCTGCGCGGGCGCCATCACGGTCAGCCAGTTCGCGAGGTTCTCGAGCTGCCGCACGTTGCCGGGGAACGGCAACGAGGTCAGGTACGCAAGCGCCTCGTCGGACACGCGCTTCGGCTCGACGCCGAGATCGCGCGCGCTTTTCTGCAGGAAGTGGCGCGTGAGCAGCGCGATGTCCTCGCTGCGTTCGCGCAGCGGCGGCAACCGCAGCCGGATCACGTTGAGCCGGTGGTAAAGGTCCTCGCGGAACAGCCCCTGCCGCACGCGCGCCTCGAGATTCTGGTGCGTCGCGGCGATCACGCGCACGTTCGCGCGCAGCGGGTTGTGGCCGCCGACCCGATAGAACTGCCCGTCCGACAGCACGCGCAACAGGCGCGTCTGCAGATCGAACGGCATGTCGCCGATTTCATCGAGGAACAGCGTGCCGTTCTCGGCCTGTTCGAAGCGGCCCTGGCGCGTCGTCTGCGCGCCGGTGAACGCACCGCGCTCGTGACCGAACAGTTCCGATTCGAGCAGGTCCTTCGGAATCGCCGCGGTGTTCAGCGCGATGAACGGCCCGTTCGCCCGCGGGCTGTGACGGTGCAGCGCCCGCGCGACGAGCTCCTTGCCGGTGCCCGATTCACCGGTGATCAGCACGGTCGCCGCCGAATGCGACAGGCGGCCGATCGCGCGGAACATGTCCTGCATCGCGGGCGCCTGGCCGAGCATCTCGGGCGCCTCGGCGACGCGCTCGTCCTGCGGCGCGCCGCCGCGCAGGCTTTCCTCGACCGCGCGGCGGATCAGCTCGACCGCCTTGTCGACGTCGAACGGCTTCGCGAGATATTCGAACGCACCGCCCTGGAACGCCGCGACGGCGCTGTCGAGATCGGAGAACGCCGTCATGATGATGACGGGCAGGCCCGGCAGGCGCTCGTGCATCGCCTGCAGCAGCTCGAGGCCGGAGCCGCCCGGCATCCGGATGTCGGACACGAGCACCTGCGGCTTCTCGTGGTCGAGCGCGGCCAGCGCGTCGCGCACGTTCGCGAAGCTCTTCGTCGCGAAGCTGTCCCGGGCGAGCGCCTTTTCGAGCACCCAGCGGATCGATTGATCGTCGTCTACTATCCAGATCGGCTTCATAGGTCGGTCAGATATTGGTGAATCGGGTGAATCGCCATGCCGCCGCTCAATGGTCGAGCGGCAGCAGGATCTGAAATTCGGTACGTCCGGGCCGGCTCTCGACCTCGATCATCCCGTCGTGCTGCTGCACGAACGTCTGCGCGAGCGTGAGGCCGAGGCCGCTGCCGTCGTCGCGCCCGGACACGAGCGGGTAGAAGATCCGGTCGCGGATCTCTTCCGGAATGCCGGGCCCGTTGTCGACCACGTGCAAGTCCAGTGCCAGCTTGTACAGGCGCTTCGCGATCGTCACCTTGCGCGCGACGCGCGTGCGCAGCTCGATCTTCGCGTCGCCCTGCGCGATCCGTTCGCGCAGCGCCTGCGCGGCGTTGCGCACGATGTTCAGCAGTGCCTGGATCAGCTGCTCCTTGTCGCCGCGCAGGTCCGGCACGCTGACGTCGTAGTCGCGCTCGATCGTGAGCCCGCGCGGAAATTCCGCGAGCATCACTGCGCGCACGCGTTCGCACACTTCATGAATGTTCACGTCGCCGACGATGTGCGGATGCCGGTGTGGCTCCAGCAACCGGTCGACGAGCGTCTGCAGGCGGTCGGACTCCTTGATGATCACCTGCGTGTATTCGCGCAACTCGCCGCGCTCGCGCTCGCTCAGTTCGAATTCGAGCAGCTGGGCTGCGCCGCGAATGCCGCCGAGCGGGTTCTTGATCTCGTGCGCGAGGTTGCGGATCAGTTGCTTGTTGACCGCGGTCAGGTCGTGGATGCGCTCCTCGCGATCGGTGCGCGACTGCCGTTCGTTCTCGAACAGCTCGACGAGCACGAAATCGGGCGCGGTCTCGAGGAAGCCGACGATCGCATGCACGTGCAGCGCCTCGTGGCCGGGCCGGTCGAGCACGGTATCGAGATGCGTCGCGTGAAAGCGCTCCTCGCCGATCGCGGTGATCGTCGACGCGAGCTCGTTCGCGTTCGGAAAAATCTCGCCCCACGGCCGCTGCGCGAGCTGCCGGCGCGAGATGTCGAGCATCGCCTCCGCGGACGGGTTCGCGAACGCAACCCGCAGCGTCTTGCGGTCGAGCACGATCACGACCGTCGGCAGCGCTTCCAGCCCCGCAAGCAGGCCCGAGCGCGCGAGCCGCTCGTCTTCCGTCAGTCGCTCGGGCTGCCCCGTCTTCGCCTTGATCAGATTCTTCAGAGCCATCTTGCGTATCGTCGCGCCTCAGCGGGCCGGAAAATGAAAATTGTCGGAACAAAAAAGGGACGGCTGGACGCCGTCCCCTTTCAGACTCCGCGGTTCCCGCCGCAGGCCGCGCGACGGGAACGAACCGGCAGGACGGCGCTGAATCGAAGCGCCATCGCCGATTACAGCGAGTAGTACATCTCGAACTCGATCGGATGCGTCGTCATGCGGAACTTCGCCAGCTCCTGCTCCTTCAGCGCGAGGTACGCATCGATCATGCCGTCGGTGAACACGCCACCGCGCGTCAGGAACTCGCGATCCTTGTCGAGCGCTTCCAGTGCCTGGTCGAGGCCCGCGCAGACGGTCGGGATCTTTGCATCCTCTTCCGGCGGCAGGTCGTACAGGTTCTTGTCGGCAGCTTCGCCCGGATGGATCTTGTTCTGGATCCCGTCGAGACCGGCCATCATCAGCGCCGTGAAGCACAGGTACGGGTTCGCCATCGGATCCGGGAAGCGCGTTTCGATACGGCGGCCCTTCGGGTTCGACACGTGCGGAATGCGGATCGATGCCGAACGGTTGCGTGCCGAGTAGGCGAGCTTGACCGGCGCTTCGAAGTGCGGGACCAGACGCTTGTACGAGTTCGTCGTCGGGTTCGTGATCGCGTTCAGTGCACGGGCGTGCTTGATGATGCCGCCGATGTAGAACAGCGCCAGTTCCGACAGGCCGGCGTAGCCGTTGCCCGCGAACAGGTTCTGGCCGTCCTTCCAGATCGACTGGTGAACGTGCATGCCCGAACCGTTGTCGCCGACGACCGGCTTCGGCATGAACGTCGCCGTCTTGCCGTACGAGTGCGCGACGTTATGGATGATGTACTTCGACCATTGCGTCCAGTCGGCGCGCTGCACGAGCGTCGAGAACTTCGTGCCGATTTCGTTCTGGCCCTGGCCCGCCACTTCGTGGTGGTGCACTTCGACCGGGATGCCGAGCTGTTCGAGCAGCAGGCACATTTCCGAACGCATGTCCTGGAATGTGTCGACCGGCGCGACCGGGAAGTAGCCGCCCTTCGTGCCCGGGCGGTGGCCCGTGTTGCCGCCTTCGAATTCCTTGGCCGACGACCACGGCGCTTCTTCCGAGTTGATCTTCACGAAGCAGCCCGACATGTCCGTGTTCCACTGGACCGAGTCGAAAATGAAGAATTCCGGTTCCGGACCGAAGAAGGCCGTGTCACCGATGCCCGTGCTCTTCAGGTACGCTTCGCCGCGCTTCGCGAGCGAACGCGGATCGCGCTCGTAGCCCTTGCCGTCAGCCGGTTCGACCACGTCGCAGGTCAGCACGAGGGTCGACTCTTCATAGAACGGGTCGACGAATGCGGCGTTCGGGTCCGGCATGAGCAGCATGTCCGACGCCTCGATGCCCTTCCAGCCCGCGATCGACGAACCGTCGAATGCATGGCCGCTTTCGAACTTGTCTTCGTCAAACGCCGAAACCGGCACCGACACGTGCTGTTCCTTGCCGCGCGTATCCGTGAAGCGGAAATCGACAAACTTGACGTCCTCGTCCTTCACGAGCTGCATGACGTCGGCGACGGTTTTACTCATAACCTCTTCTCCTGATTGAACAATTCCGGCGGACTGGGAACCGCCTCGTTTATCGAGCTGCCCGGAGTCTGGCTTTGGCGCAGCGCGCCCCGGGTCGACCGAATTCTATATAGCAGCAACCGTGCCAGCCATGCGCAGAAGCGACATGAATCGTGCCAGCCCGCGCCACGGCAGGGCCCGGCTGCGCGATTCCGGGGCCGGGCGCCGCATCAGCGGTTGCCCGGCCGCACCGATACGGTGCAAATGACGGGACGCACCGGCGCGACGGGATCATTCTGGTGCACCCATGCCATTCTGCACTCTTCTGGTGAATCCGTGCGCGGTGCATGCGCCGCAGGGCACGGACATCCGCGCAGCGGTGCCGCGCTAGAATGTTCGTTTGACCGATACGGAGACCTCCTGCCATGAGTACGCTCGACCAGCTTTACGCGAAGGCCGAAGAACGCCGCGTCCAAGGCGCGCTCCACTATGCCGGCGCACTGCTGCCGGCCGAGGCATTCGAACTGCTGCAGCTCGATCCGTCGGCACGCCTCGTCGACGTGCGCACCCGCGCCGAGCTCGACTGGATCGGCCGCCCGCTCGTCGGCGACGGCCAGTACCTGCATCTCGAATGGACGCGCTACCCGGGCGGCGTGCCGAACGCCGAATTCATCGACGAACTGAAGGCGGCCCTCCCGGCCGATACGCCCATCCTGTTCCTGTGCCGCAGCGCGGCGCGCTCGAAGCTCGCCGCGGTCGCGTCGTCGCAGGCCGGCTTCACGAAGGCCTTCGACCTGCTCGAAGGCTTCGAGGGCGGCAAGGACGCCGAGGGCCACCGCAAGACGGTCGACGGCTGGTGCTTCCGGAAACTGCCGTGGATCGGCGCCTGACGGCGCCGCCGTTCAGGCACGCCCGACTGCGACATCGTCGAGCCGGGCGATGACATCCCGATGACGGGCCGCGTTGCGCGACCCGTGGTTCTGGTGCGGCCCGTTCAGGCGCGCGGTGCGTCCGGCTCGACGACGTCGCCGCCGAGCAGGTGCACGCCTTCGCGCAGCTTCACGAACGCGGCCGCGACCGCTTCCGGCTCGCCCTTCACGCCGAGGTCGATATGCCGGCGCGCGTAGATCCCGCCGCGCTCGGCATCGCCGACGCTCGGCAGGCTGAACACGCGCACGCCCGGGAAATCGCGCTCGATCCTTTCCATCAGCGGCGTGAGCGTCGATTCCGGCAGTTCGAACACGTACAGCGAGCGCTCCGCGTGCGGCGTTGCGTGATGGAGATGCTGGTACTTCGTGTCGAGCACCCATTCGATCATCGGCCATGCCATCACCGGGAAGCCCGGCACGAAATGGAGATCGCCGACCGAGAAACCGGGAATCCGGTTGTAGCCGTTCGGGATGATCGTCGCGCCCGCCGGGAACACGCCCATGTTGAAGCGGTGCTGGTTTTCCGGCGAATCGAAGTCGACCGGCGTGGCCGGATCGGCGTGCGTCTCGCGGATGCGCTCCGAAATCAGCAGCTTCGCTTCCGGATGCAGCTCGAGCGGCACGCCGAGCGCGGCGGCGGCGCACTGGCGCGTGTGGTCGTCCGGCGTCGCGCCGATGCCGCCCGTCGAGAACACGATGTCGCCGGACGCGATCGCGCGGGCGAGCGTCGCGGTGATCCGCGCCGGATCGTCGCCGACGTATTCGGCCCAGTCGAGCGCGAGGCCGCGCGCGCCGAGCAGCTCGATGGCCTTCGCCAGATGCTTGTCCTGCCGGCGGCCCGAAAGGATTTCGTCGCCGATGATGATGATGCCGATGCTCATGCCTGCCCCATGTCGATTGCGGTGGCGCGCGAACTCGCGCGCAGGTCGTCCAGCGCGCGCAGGCAATAGTGCCCGAACCACAGCGCCGAGAAGACGAGGATGAAAGCGTAAACCCAGATCATCGCCGCCGCCACGAACGGAAACAGCACCATCATCCAGACCGACGACACCCACACGAAGGTCGGCACGGTGCCGAGCAGCCCGGTCGCGACGCCGATGCCGATCAGCGGCCAGCGATGCTGCCGCACGAGC
This sequence comes from Burkholderia sp. Bp9140, assembly GCF_003853425.1. Classification (NCBI taxonomy): domain Bacteria; kingdom Pseudomonadati; phylum Pseudomonadota; class Betaproteobacteria; order Burkholderiales; family Burkholderiaceae; genus Burkholderia; species Burkholderia sp. Bp9140. Next base: position 20,399 of record NZ_QTPQ01000058.1, on the reverse strand, counting down.
GCGCGGCGCTCGTCGCGGCTCGCGTGCTGCGCGAGCGCGTCGTAGGTCATCACGCGGTACGTGAGCCAGCCCCAGATCACGGGCGGCAGCAGCGCGAAGAACGGCGGAATCAGCCACAGCGGGATCGTGACGACGAGCAGCACGACGCCGACGATGGCCGCGCCGAGCGAATTGAACACGCTGCCGAGGAACGTGCCGCCCCGCTTCGCCTCGAGCGCGGCGAACTGCCGGTTCGACAGGTGCTTGATCACGACCGGCATCGAGATCGTCGCGATCAGCAGCAGCACGGTCAGCACGATCAGCGGGATCGCGAGCGACACGACGACGAACGGCGCGACGACCGCATGCAGCTGCGACATCCCGATCGCGTCGAACGCGCGGTACAGCGCGGCGGTCAGCACGAAGCCGTCGAGCGCGCCGCGCGCGGCGTCGATCAGCGTCTGCCACGAGAACCACAGCACGACGCCCCACAGCAGCGCCGAGACGACGAACGGCATCAGGGTGAGCCACAGCATGCGCGGGTGCAGCGCGCTGGCGAAGGCCCGGACGAAAGAGCGCAGCAAGTCGTTCATGCGAACCTGTATCGACGGAGAAAAACGGGGAAAGGATAAACCACACGGCCCGCATGCGCCAAAGCGCATGCGGGCCGTGTGGTCACGCCGTTCAACGGGAGCTGGATCGGGTCAGGCCGACGCCGCGCCGCGCTTCGCGGGAACGAGACGCCGGAAGATCCGCACGAACGCGAGGCCGTGCTGCGCCCAGAAGCCGTCGCCGTAGGACACGCCCTCGACCTGCTCGCGGATGCCGGTCGGCTCGACCGTGCGGTTCCACGACGCGGTGCCGAACATCATGTCCCACCACGGGAACAGCACGCCGAAGTTGCAGCCGTACTTGGTGCCCTCGTGACCGTAGCCGACCGCGTGGTGACGCCGGTGGAAGGTCGGGCTCACGAGCAGGCGCTCGCCGAGCCGGCCGAACGACAGCCGCGCATTCGTATGCTGGATGCTCTGCAGGAAGTTGGTGACCGCGGTCAGCACGACGAACTGCGACGGCGTCACGCCGATCACGAGCGCGATCGCCGCGAAGAAGCACGACTGGATCACGTCGTCGAGCAGGTGGTTGCGGTCGTCGCACCACAGCGACATCTGCCGCTGGCTGTGATGCACCGCGTGCAGCTCCCACCAGATGCCGAACTTGTGCTGCCAGCGGTGATACCAGTAGCCGGCGAAGTCGAGCACGACGAGGTAGATCGCGAACGCGACGATCGGCTGCGAGGTCACGCCCGGCCACAGATAGTCGAGGTTGAAGTTCGCGACGCCGTGCAGGCGCAGCCATGCCTGAAAGTTGTCGAACACCGGCTGCAGCGCGAAGAAGAAGAACAGCGTGTAGATGCCGAGCTTCGAGATCGCGGTGTAGATCACGTCGACCCGCACCGCGCGGCGGTTCTTCCAGCGCTCGACGGGCGCGAGCGCCTCGAGCGGGCGCAGCAGCGCGAACATCAGCACCATCTGGAGCGCGCCGACGATCACCCAGTACAGCGCGTCGTAGGTGTCCTCGTCATAGTCCATCAGGTTGAACTTGAAGAGGAGCGGCTGCACGACGTCGACGTACAGCCAGGTCTGGATGTCCGACACGAACGCATCGATCAGGTGCAGCATCGTCCGCCTCCGCCCGTCACGCGCCGTTCGCAGCCTTCCACGGCGCGCGGTCGTAGAAGTAGATTCCGTGCGGCGAACGGCCGACGGAGATCGTCTGCACCAGCTTGCGCGATGCCAGATCGATGATTCCCACCTTCTTCGCGAAGCGGAACGTCACCCACAGCGTCTTCTTGTCGGCGGACAGCTCCATGTCGTCGGGGCCCGGCAGCAGGCCGGTGATGTCGCCGACGTTGGTGAGCGTGTTCTCGTCGATGATGCTGATCGTGTTCGCGACCCGGTTGGTGATCGCGACGTGCGTGCCATCGGCGAGCGAGCGGAAATTGTGCGCGCCCTTGCCCGTATAGATCTGCTTGACGATCTTCTGGTTGCGCCAGTCGACCACCGCGACGTAATCCGCGCCGGTCATCCCGACCAGCAGGAACTTGTCGTCCGGCGTGAGCCACAGGCCCGCCGGCACCTTGCCGACCGGCATCTTCCACTTGACCGTCTGCGTCGCGAGGTCGACCGCGGCGATCTCGCCGGACACCTGCAGCGACACGAGCACGGTCTTGCTGTCCTTCGTGAACGCGATGTGGCTCGGCATCACCGCGAGCGGCAGGCGCTTCACGAGATGCAGGTCGCGGCCGTCGTAGCCGTAGATGTCGAGCCGGTCGAGGCGCAGCCCGGTCGACACGAACCACTTCTTATCGGGCGAGAAGCCGAGCTGGTACGGATCCTCGATGCCTTCGACCGTGCGTTGCAGCTTGCCCGTCTTCGGATCGACGAACATCAGGCTGTTCGAGACCGAATTCGCGACGATCAGCGACGAATTGTCCGGCGTCGCCATCAGGTGGTGCGGCTCCTTGCCGGTCGGCATCGTGCCGACGACCTGGCGGGTCTGCTGGTCGATCAGGGAAAGCGTCGCTTCGGCCGAATTGAGGATGATCACGTTATTCGCGTGTGCGGCGGGCGCCAGCACGGCGGCGGCCAGCGCAAGCGTGCGGCCGAAGGAAAGGAAGGTGCGCATGAAGACTCACGTCGTGGAACAGCAGTCATTGTAAAACGCTCAACCGGCCCCGCCGGTTGACGAGAATCGACGTTGCGCCACTTCGACGCACGCCGCGGCCGCCGTGCGGCCCGCCGCGGCAGGCGCCGCGCGGCCGGCCGGACCGGCAGCCGGTGCGGGCCCGGACAACCGCCGTTGCGCTAGCGCTGCATCGACTCCCAGACCTTGTGCAGACGCTTGACAGAGACAGGCATCGGCGTGCGCAGTTCCTGCGCGAACAGCGAAATGCGCAGTTCCTCCAGCAGCCAGCGGAATTCCGCGAGCCGCGGGTCGGCGACACCGCCGCGCTGCGACACCGCGCGCTGGTACTGCTGGACGAGCGGCAGCAGCTCGCCGGACTGCTTCGCGTCGCGCGCCGGGTCCGCCTTCAGCTTGTCGATCCGCAGCGCGATCCCCTTCAGGTAGCGCGGGAAGTGCGCAAGCTGCACGTAAGGCGTGTCGATCACGAAGCGCTTGCCGACCAGCGCGGCGAGCTGCTGCTGCAGGTCCGCGTGGGCCTGCGCGAACGGCTTCGCCTGCGCGAGCTTCTTCGCGAGTCCCGCGTATTCGGCGAGGATCTGCCCGACGAGCCGTGCGATCTCCTGCGCGAGCAGGTTCAGGCGGCTCCGGCCCTCGTCGCGGCGAGCGTGGAAGCTCGCGTCGTCGTCGGGCAGCGGGTCCTGCAGGCACGCGCGATCGAGCGCCGTGTCGATCAGCTGGTCGCGCAGCTCGTCCTGCGTGCCGAGCGACATGTACTGCATCGCCATCTCGCGCAGCCCCGGCAGGTTCTTCTCGAGGAACTTGATCGGCTCCTTCAGCTGCAGCGCGAACAGCCGCCGCAAGCCGGCACGGTGGATCCGCGCGGCCTCCTCCGGCGAGTCGAACACCTCGACGTCGCAATGCGTGCCGCGATCGACGAGCGCCGGATAGCCGTACAGCGTCTGGCCGCGGCGGCGGATCTCGAGCAACTCGGGGAGCTTGCCGAAGTTCCACGTCGTCAGGTTCTCGTAAAGCGCGGTCGCGCCGGCTTCCGCCGGGGCGGCCGTATGCGGCGCCGCGCCCCTGCCAGCCTTGCCGCCCTGCGCCGCCGAACCCGGCGCGGCAGCAGGCGCCGGCGTGTCGCCCGCGTCGCCGGCACCGGCCTCGCCGCCGGGCGCGATCGTCGACGCCGCCGCGATCTTCTGGAACTGCTGCTGCGCCTGCGCACCGAGTTCCTGACGCAGCTGCGCGAGATTGCGCCCCATCGCGAGCTGGCGGCCGTGCTCGTCGATCACCTTGAAGTTCATGAACAGGTGCGCGGGCAGCGTCTCGAGCTTGAAGTCGGCCGTCTTCATCGCGACCTGCGTCTGGCCGCGCACGTCGGCGATCAGCGCCTCGACGAGGCCGCCCGCGCCGAAGCGCTCGCGGCCCGCGCGCTCGACGAAGCCGGCCGCGTACTCGGGCAGCGGCACGCAGTGCCGGCGCAGTTTCTGCGGCAGCGACTTCAGCAGCAGCTGCACCTTCTCCTTCAGCATCCCCGGCACGAGCCATTCGCAACGGCGCGCATCGACCTGGTTCAGCGCGTAGAGCGGCACCGCGAGCGTCACGCCGTCGCGCGGCGTGCCGGGCTCGAAATGGTAGGTGAGCGCCATCTCGACGCCGGCCATCGTCGCGCGCTTCGGGAACAGCTCGGTCGTCACGCCGGCCGCCTCGTGGCGCATCAGGTCGTCGCGAGACAGGTACAGCAGCCGTTGCCTGTCCTCCGCCTGGCCGCCCTGCTTCACCTCGTCGCGATACCAGCGCTCGAATGCCGCGCCGGTATGGATGCCCTCGGGAATCGCCTGGTCGTAGTACGCGTAGATCAGCTCGTCGTCGACCAGCACGTCCTGCCGGCGCGACTTGTGCTCGAGCTGCTCGATGTCGGCAAGCAGCTTGCGGTTGTGCGCGAAGAACGGCAGCTTCGTGTCGAACTCGCCCTCGACCAGCGCGCCGCGGATGAACAGCTCGCGCGCACGCGCCGGATCCTGCTGGCCGAACGCGACGCGCCGGCGGTGATAGATCGGCAGCCCGTACAGCGTCGCGCGCTCGAACGCGCTGACCTGTGCAGGACGTTTTTCCCAGTGCGGCTCCGACAGCGACTTCTTCAGCAGGTGCGCGCCGATCTTCTCGACCCACTCGGGCTCGATCTTCGCGAGGCAGCGCGCATACAGCCGGCTCGTCTCGACGAGCTCGGCCGCCATCACCCAACGGCCGGCCTTCTTGGCGAGCGCGGAGCCCGGCCACAGGTAGAACTTGATCCCGCGCGCGCCGAGATAGTGCGGATCGTCGTCGGCCTTCATGCCGAGGTTGCCGAGCAAGCCCGTCAACAGGGCCAGATGCACCTGCTCGTAGGTCGCCTCGACCTCGTTGAGCCGCCAGCCGTGCTCGCGCACGACCGTCAGCAGCTGCGAATGGACGTCGCGCCATTCGCGCAGCCGCAGGTGCGACAGAAAGTTCTGCCGGCACGCGTCGATCAGCTGGCGGTTCGACTTCTTGTGCGCGACGGCCTCTTCGAACCACGCCCAGATCTTCAGCCACTGCAGGAATTCGGAGCGCTCGTCGGCAAAGCGGCGATGCGCCTGGTCAGCCTGCTCCTGCGCTTCGATCGGACGGTCGCGCGGGTCCTGCACGGACAGCGCGCTCGCGATGATCAGCACCTCGCGCAGCGACTGCTGGTCGCGCGCGGCGAGGATCATGCGGCCCACGCGCGGGTCGAGCGGCAGCCGTGCGAGCTCGCGGCCGAGCGGCGTCAGCGCGTTGTCGTCGTCGACCGCGCCGAGTTCGTTGAGCAGCTGGTAGCCGTCCGCGATCGCGCGGCCGGGCGGCGGCTCGAGGAACGGGAACGATTCGATCGCGGTCAGGTGCAGCGATTTCATCCGCAGAATCACCGACGCGAGCGACGAGCGCAGGATCTCCGGGTCGGTGAAACGCGCGCGCGCCTGGTAGTCGCTTTCCTCGTACAAGCGGATGCAGACGCCGTCGGCCACCCGGCCGCAGCGGCCCGCGCGCTGGTTCGCGGCGGCCTGCGAGATCGACTCGACCTGCAGCTGCTCGACCTTGTTCCGGTACGAATAGCGCTTCACGCGCGCGAGCCCGGTGTCGACGACGTAGCGGATGCCCGGCACCGTCAGCGACGTCTCGGCCACGTTGGTCGCAAGCACGATGCGGCGCGCGTTCGACGCCTTGAACACCTTGTCCTGGTCGGCGGCCGACAGCCGCGCGAACAGCGGCAGGATCTCGGTATGCGGCGGATGGTGCTTGCGCAGCGCCTCGGCCGCCTCGCGGATCTCGCGCTCGCCGGGCAGGAACACCAGCACGTCGCCGGGGCCTTCGCGGCACAGTTCGTCGACCGCGTCGACGATCGCGTCCATCAGGTCGCGTTCGGCCTCGCGCGCGGTCTTCACGCGGTCGCGGCCACCGGTGCCCTCGGCGTGCTTCACGGCCGGGCGATCCTCGGCCACCGGGCGGTAGCGCATCTCGACCGGATACAGCCGCCCGCTCACCTCGATCACGGGCGCCGGGCGCGCGTCGGTGCCGAAGTGGCGCGCGAAGCGGTCCGCATCGATCGTCGCGGACGTGACGATCAGCTTCAGGTCCGGCCGCCTCGGCAGGATCTCCTTCAGGTAGCCGAGCAGGAAGTCGATGTTCAGGCTGCGCTCGTGCGCCTCGTCGATGATCAGCGTGTCGTACGCCTTCAGCAGCGGATCGGTCTGCGTCTCGGCGAGCAGGATGCCGTCCGTCATCAGCTTGACGGACGCGCCCGGCGCGAGATTGTCGGTGAAGCGCACCTTGTAGCCGACCACCTCGCCGAACGGCGTGCCGAGTTCCTCGGCGATCCGCCGGCCGGTCGACGACGCGGCGAGGCGCCGCGGCTGCGTGTGGCCGATCAGGCCCGTGCCGCCGGCGCCGAGGCCGCGGCCGAGCTCGAGACAGATCTTCGGCAGCTGGGTGGTCTTGCCCGAACCCGTTTCGCCGCAGACGATGACGACCTGATGACCGGCGATCGCGCGCGCGATTTCGTCGCGCTTGCCCGACACCGGCAGGCTTTCGGGGTAGGTGATCGGCGGGACGGGATTCGGCGCGACGGTCGCGCGCGGCGGACGTTCGCGGCGCGGCGCGCGCTCGCCGGTGGCCTGGGGCGCGCCCTTCGCGGCCGGCTGGCCCGCCTCGCGGCGCCGCTCATCGCCGTGCGGCCCGCGCGGCGGCTTGCCCGCCTGCTGCTGTTGCTGCTGGCGCGGCGGCTGGCCCTGCTGCTGACGCGCATCGGCCGCACCATCCGGGTGCCTGGCCGACGGCGCTTTGGCCCGCGTCGGCGCGGGACTTTTAGGTACATTCGACATGGGGGCGCATTATAATCCCGCCCATGAATTCCCAAACCGACCTCCCTTCCGCCCAGACCGGCGCCGCGACGCCGCCGGCCGCCGACGATTCGGCCGCCAGCCACGCGCAGTTCGTCGACTGGATGCGCTCCGTCGCGCCCTATATCCACAGGTTCCGCAACAGCACGTTCGTCGTGGGGTTCGGCGGCGAGGTGGTGCAGCAGGGGCTCCTGAACGCGCTCGTGTCCGACATCGCGCTGCTGCAGGCAATGGGCATCCAGATCGTGCTGGTGCACGGCTCGCGGCCGCAGGTCGAGGAGCAACTGAGCCTGCATGGTGTCGAATCCGAGTTTTCGCACGGGCTGCGCATCACCGATGCGCGCGCGCTCGAATCCGCGAAGGAAGCGGCCGGCGAAGTGCGTCTCGACATCGAGGCCGCGATCAGCCAGGGTCTGCCGAACTCGCCGATGGCGCACGCGCACATCAGCGTCGTGTCCGGCAACTTCGTGACCGCGCGGCCGGTGGGGATTCTCGACGGGGTCGATTTCGCGCACACCGGCATCGTGCGCAAGATCGACGCCGAATCGATCCGTCATTCGCTCGCGAGCCGCAAGCTCGTGCTACTGTCGCCGCTCGGCTTCTCGCCGACCGGCGAGGCGTTCAACCTGTCGATGGAAGACGTCGCCTCGGCCGCCGCGATCGCGCTGCGCGCCGACAAGATCATCTTCCTGACCGAGGCGCCCGGCATCGTCGACGACGAAGGCGAGCTGATCCGCGAAATGTCGCTCGACGCAGCCGCCGAGCTGCTCGACTCCGGCAACATCCAGGGCGACGACGCGTTCTTCCTGAAGCACTCGATCCGCGCCTGCCGCGGCGGCGTGACCCGGGCCCACCTGATTCCGCAGTCGCTCGACGGCAGCATGCTGCTCGAACTGTTCCTGCACGACGGCGTCGGCACGATGATCTCGTACGAGAACCTCGAGAGCCTGCGCGAAGCGACGCCGGACGACGTCGGCGGCATCCTGTCGCTGATCGAGCCGCTCGAGTCGGACGGCACGCTGGTGCGGCGCGGCCGCCACCAGATCGAACGCGACATCGACCACTTCTCGGTGATCGAGCACGATGGCGTGCTGTTCGGCTGCGCGGCGCTGTATCCATACCAGCAGGAAAAGATCGGCGAGATGGCGTGCCTGACGGTCGCGCCGGAAGCGCAGGGCTCCGGCGACGGCGAACGCCTGCTCAAGCGCATCGAGCAGCGCGCCCGCGCGCGCGGCCTCACGCACATCTTCGTGCTCACGACGCGCACCGAGCACTGGTTCCTCAAGCGCGGCTTCGTCAAGGTCAGCGTCGACGACCTGCCGGAAGACCGCCGCAAACTCTATAACTGGCAGCGCAAGTCGCTCGTGCTGATGAAGCAGCTCTGAGCGCAGGCACGACTGCCCTCCCCCAGATCGATTACAGGAGAAGTACACGATGGCCCGAATGATCCAATGCGCGAAGCTCGGCAAGGAAGCCGAAGGTCTCGATTTCCCGCCGCTGCCGGGCGAACTCGGCAAGCGCATTTACGAAAGCGTGTCGAAGGAAGCGTGGCAAGGCTGGCTCAAGCAGCAGACGATGCTGATCAACGAGAACCGCCTGAACATGGCCGATCCGCGCGCACGCCAGTACCTGATGAAGCAGACCGAGAAGTATTTCTTCGGCGACGGCGCGGACCAGGCGTCCGGCTACGTACCGCCGACGGAAGGCTGAGCGCCGCGCCTCGCGCAGGCCGGCCATGCCGGCCTCGCGCGAAGCAACGCAAGGCAAACGGCACCGTGTTTCACACGGTGCCGTTTGCTTTTGGGGAAGCGGAATCGAGCCGATGCGATCGGCCCGGCGCGTTCGACGCCGCCGGATCGGCAAGCCGCGCCGGCCTGCCGGCTCAACCCGCCGGTTTCAACGCGCCGCGCTCGTCCGGCTGCGCGGGCTCGCCGGCCGGCCTTTCGGCGCTCGTGCTTTCGGTGCCCCATTCGGCCGCATCGCTACGCTCGGCCGTCGACAGTTCGTCCGCGCGGTAGCCGGTACGATTCAGCAGCGCGAGCATGCACGCGAGCGACACGAGCGCATACAGCCCCGACGCGATCGCGACGCCGACGATGCTGCCGGTCGCGTTCAGGATCGCCTGCGCAAGCACCGGCGTGCCGCCGCCGACCACGAGCGCGCTCAGCTGGTACGCGAGCGACAGGCCCGTATAGCGGATGTTGGCCGGGAACACGCGCGCGAGCACGCCGCCGACCGCGCCGTAGAACATCGCCGACGGGATCGTCGAGATGCACATCCCCGCGACGGCGACCCAGTACGACCGGGTCGCGAGCGCATGGAACATCACCGGCATCAGCACGATCTCGGGAATCAGGATCCAGCACATCGCCCGCCGCATGTCGACCTTCGACACGAACCACGCGCCGACCGGCTGCATCAGGAACTGCACGACGAGCGAGATCGACAGGATGCCGAGGAACGTCCCCTGCGCGTAGCCGAGCGCCTTCGTCGCCCACGACAGCGCGAACGTGCTGCGGAAATACGTGACGTTGATCACCGGCAGCGTGCCGGCCGCGAGCAGCACGACGGGCCAGTGGTCGCGCACGACGTCGCGCAGCGGCAGCTTCACCGTCCGCTTGCGCGCGAGCACGCGCTGCATGTCGATCGATTCCTCGAGCCGCAGCCGGATCACCATCCCGATGATCACGAGCACCGCCGACAGCAGGAATGGAATGCGCCAGCCCCACATCAGGAACGACGGCGTCGGCAGCGCGCTCAGCGCGAAGAAGGCGGCCGTCGCGAGCAGATTGCCGGTGGGCGACCCCTGCTGCGCGAACGCCGCGTACAGGATGCTGCGGTGCTTCGGCGCGTTCTCGCTCGCGATGAGCACCGCGCCGCCCCACTCGCCGCCGACCGCGATGCCCTGCAGCACGCGCAGCACGACGAGGCCCGCGGGCGCCCACACGCCGATCGACGCATAGCCGGGCAAGAGGCCGATGCCGGTCGTGGCGAGCCCCATCATCACCAGCGTGATCACGAGCGCGGTCTTGCGGCCGACGCGATCGCCGAGGTGCCCGAACACGATCCCGCCGAGCGGCCGCGCGGCGAAGCCGGCCCAGAACGTGACGAACGCGAGCAGCGTCGCGACGCCGGGATCCATCGTGCTCGAGAAGAACACCTTGCCGAACACGAGCGCGGCGGCGGTGCCGTAGATGTAGAAGTCGTACCACTCGATCGTGGTGCCGACGAATGCCGCGAGGGCGGCGCGGCCTGGCCGCGGCTGTGCGGCGGACGGGGATTGCGGACGGCTCATCGATGTCTCCATGTTCGTGATCGGCGGCGCGACTGTCGCGCGCCTTGCCGGATGGCCGGCCTTGCGCCGCCGGCTGGCGGTATTGCCTTGCGTAGCGCTGCCTTGCGTAGCGCTGCCTTGCGTCCCGTTTCGTCGGCCGGGGATGCTCGCCTGCAAGCCCCCTCGACCGGTCACGCCGGGTCGGGCGCGACCTTCAGCACGCCGGCGTCGAGCAACTGCTGCTGGAGCGCGGGATCGACGCCGAGGCGCTCGAGCACCGCGCGCGTGTCGCGACCGAGCGCGGGCGGCGGCGAACGGTAGGTCGCCGGCGTGCGCGACAGCCTCACCGGCGATGCGGTGCCGCGATACGCGCCGATCTCGACGAACAGCGCGCGGTGCAGCGCATGCGGATCGCGTGCGACGTCGGCGACCGTACGCACCGGCCCGCACGGCACGCCCGCCGCCATCAGGTCGCGCGCAAGCGGCTCGCACGGATGCGCGGCGAGCCGTGCCTCGAGTTCAGCCTTCAACTCGGGCCGGTGCGCGCAGCGGCTGCGGTTGTCGACGAAGCGCGGGTCGCCGGCCAGCGCCGGCGCGCCGAGATGCGCGACGAGGCGTGCGAACTGCCGGTCGTTGCCGACCGCGAGGAAGATCGGCACGGTCGCCGTGCGGTAGCTGTCGTACGGCGCGATGTTCGGATGCGCGTTGCCGCTGCGCTCGGGCACGCGCCCCGAGCCGAAGAAGTTCGGCAGGTGCGGATGCAGCAGCGACACGCCGCAGTCGTACAGCGCGATGTCGATCGACTGGCCCCGCCCGCTCCTCTCGCGCTCCGCGAGCGCGAGCAGGATGCCGGCCAGCGCGTTGAGCCCCGTGACCATGTCGACGATCGGCAACCCGATGCGCAGCGCGTCGCCGTCGCGCTCGCCGTTGACGCTCATCAGCCCGGCCATCGCCTGGATCACCGCGTCGTAGCCGGGCAGCCCGCCGAGCGGGCCGTCCTCGCCGAAGCCCGTCACCGCGCAGTGGATCAGGCGCGGGAAACGCGGCTGCAGGTCGCGCGCGTAGTCCATCCCCCAGCGCGCGAGCGTGCCGGGCTTGAAGTTCTCGACGAGCACGTCGGCGTCGTCGAGCAGGCGCCACAGGATCGCGCGCCCTTCGTCGCGCGACAGGTCGAGCGCAAGCCCTTCCTTGTTGCGGTTCACACCCAAGAAGTACCACGCGGTGTCGCCGAGGAACGGCGGCCCCCAGCCGCGCGTCTCGTCGCCGCCCGGCGGCTCGATCTTGATCACCGTCGCGCCGTGGTCGGCGAGCGCCTGCGTGCAGTACGGGCCGCCGAGCACGCGGCTCAGGTCGACGACCTTCAGGCCGTCCAGTGCGCCACGGGGCGCGTTCGTCTCGTTCGTCGCATTCATCGTTCGACCTCCGGCAGCAGGTCGAGCGCCATGTCGAGCGGCACCGGCGTGCCGCGCAGCAGCGCGTCGAACGCCGCCGCGTCGTCGTCGCGCGACGCCGGCGCGAGCGGGTCGACCGGCAGCAGCTTGTGACGCACGATCAGGTGCGCGAGCGCGAGGCGCCGGTGATCGGGCGCGAGCCGCACGCCCTCGCACGCCATCAGCACGGCCGCACTCGCGTAGTACAGCGCCGACGCAGCCTGCCGCACGCGCGCGTCGTCGCCTTCCGCCGCGACGCGTGCGAGCGCATCGCATGCGCGCGCGAGAATGCGCCGCAGCGCCGCGCGGCTCGCCTCGGGCAGCGGCGCCGCGCCGAGCCGGTCGCCGAGGAACGTGCGCAGCGCGTCGAGCGCCTGCTCGCGCTGCGCGGCGCGCGCGACGTCGAGCGCGACGATGTTGCTGGTGCCTTCCCAGATCGAGCCGAGATGCGCGTCGCGCACGAGCCGCGCATCGCTCCATTCCTCGATGTAGCCGGTGCCGCCGCGCACTTCCATCGCATCGCCCGTCACGCGGCGCGCATCGCGGCACGCGCGGAACTTGATCAGCGGCGTCAGGATGCGCACGCAGCGCGCGGCCTGCTCGTCGCCCGCATCCGCCTGCGGCAGCAGCAGCGCGATCTGCATGAACATCGCACGCGCGGCCTCGGCGGGCAGCAGCATCTTCATCAGCTGGCGCTGCATCAGCGGCATCTCGATCAGCTTGCGGCCGAAGGCCTCGCGATGCGCGGCGACATGCAACGCTTCGTTCAGCGCGCGCCGCATCAGCCCGGCCGCGCGCACGCCGTTCGACAGCCGCGACATGTTGATCATGTCGGCCATCTGGTGAAAACCGCGGCCGATCTCGCCGATCAGCCAGGCCTGCGCGCCTTCGAGCGCGATCTCGCCGCTCGCCATCGAACGGCTGCCGAGCTTGTCTTTCAGCCGCACGATCCGGTAGCGGTTGCGCGTGCCGTCCGGCAGCGCCTTCGGCAACAGGAACAGCGCGAGCCCCTTGATGCCGTCGGGCGCGCCGTCGGGCCGCGCGAGCACCATCGCGAGATCCGCGTCCGCGTTCGAGCAGAACCACTTGTCGCCGTACAGGCGCCACACCGTCCCACCCTGCGCGTCCGTTTCGCGCACCGCGCGCGTCGCGATGCGGCCGACGTCGGAGCCGGCCGCCTGCTCGGTCATGAACATCGCGCCCTGGAACAGCGTGTCGAAATCGCGCGACGCGAGCATCGGCAGGTAGTGCTCGACGAGCGCCGGCTCGCCGAAACGGCGCAGCGTGCGCGTCAGCGAATCCGTCATGCTGACCGGGCAGCACAGCCCGAATTCGGCCTGCACGAACAGGAACGTCAGCGCGTACTTGACGAGCGGCGCCACCGCCTCGGGCTGGTGGCTCAGCGCCGCGAGCCCGAGTTCCGAATACGCGACGCGTTCGAGCGCGACATACGCAGGGTCCTTGTCGATCCGCTGCACGGCCTCGCCGCGCCGGTTGCGGTGCTCGAGCACCGGCGGATGCTTGTCCGCGCGCGACGCCCATTCGTCGAGTTCGCCCGACACGCGCGCGCCGAGCGCGTGCAGTTGCGGTTCGAGCCGTGCGTAATGAGTGGCGCCGAGATGCAGCTTCAGCAACGCGCCGAGATCGGGATCGGCGGTGAAGAAATTGACGCCCCGGCTGTCGGGGATGTTGCCGGATGCGCGGGCGTCCGGCGTGCGAGCGGTCTCGTTCATGCATGCGTCTCCAGGGGTGGCCCGGCTGCCGGCCGGCGCCCGCGCCGTGGCGGTGCGGCCGGCTCGTGCCAGGCGTTCAGCAGAGCGTAGGCGCGTGATCGATAAGCGTCCAATACAGGATTTATCCGGTACGATAGACAGCGCTTATCGATCCCGATGCGGGGAGGAGACAGCATGGAACTGAGGCAGTTGCGCTACTTCGTGGCGGTCGCCGAGGAACTGCATTTCGGGCGCGCGGCGAAGCGCCTGTTCATCTCGCAGCCGGCGCTGAGCTTCGACATCCGCAAGTTCGAGGAAGCGCTCGGCGTGCAACTCTTTTCGCGCACCAACAAGACGGTCGCGCTGACCAACGCCGGCGCAGTGCTGCTCGGCGAAGCGCGCCGGCTGCTGCTGCAGGCGGCCGAGGCCGAGCGCCTGACGGTACGCTCGGCGTCCGGCCTCGCGGGCCGGCTGCGGATCGGCTTCGTCCATTCGATGCTGTATCGCGGGCTGCCCGATGCGGTGCGGCGCTTCGAGGCCGACTACCCGGGCGTGGAAATCGTGCTGAGCGAAATGAACACGCAGGCGCAAGTGCAGGCGATCCAGCGCGGCCAGATCGATCTCGGCTATGCGCACTGGGGCCACTGCCCGCCCGAGGTCGAGTCGACGCCCGTCTACACGGAACCGTTCGTGTGCTGCCTGCCGGCCGCGCATCCGCTCGCAAGGCGCCGGCACGTCGCGCTCGCCGCGCTGGCCGCGGAACCGTTCATCCTGTTTCCGCGCGACGCGGCGCCCCACTATCACGACCTGATCATCGCGCAATGCGTGAACGCGGGATTCTCTCCGTTGATCCGTCACGAGGCGCGGCTGTGGCAGACGATTCTGTCGATGATCGAGTTCGGGATGGGCATCGCGCTGGTGCCGCGCGTGCTACAGCAGGCGAAGAGCGACCGGCTCGCGTTCCGGCCGCTGAAGGATGCGCCGCTCGAGTCGCGCACGCTCGAGCTGAAGCGCAGCGGCACCGCCGAACCGGTCGCGCTGCGCTTCGCCGACTACGTGCGCGCATCGATCGACGCGCTGCCCGCGCTCGCGGGCTGAACCGGCCCGCCGTTACTTGGCTGCGCTACTTGGCTGCGTGACTTCACCGCGTCACTTGGCTTCCGGCTGCAGCGCCGGCTGCGCGCGCCGGTACCACACCGCGTACACGACGGACAACGCAAGCAGGAACGGAATGCCGAAGATCAGCGTCATGTGGAATTCGACCGTGAAGTAGGTCGTCACCATCACCGCGAGCATCAGCGCCGCGCCGAGCAGCGTCAGCAGCGGGAAGCCGCGCATCCGGAACGCGGGCGCCGGCAGGCCGAGCGCCGCGCGACGCCGCCGGAAGCAGTAGTGCGTGACGAAGATCATCATCCACGTGAACAGCGCGCCGAACATCGACACCGACATCATGATCGTGAACGACGCGTCCGGATACAGCACGCTCAGGATCGTCGCGAGCGCGATGCCGAGGGTCGACAGCATCAGCGCGCCGAGCGGCACGCCGCGCGCGTTCACTTCGCCGAGCGCCTTCGGCGCATGGCCCGCACGCGACAGGCTGAACATCATCCGCGTCGTGATGTAGAGCTGGCTGTTCATCGCGGACAGCGCGGCGATCAGCACGACGAAGTTGATCAGCCCGGCCGCGCCCGGCAGGTGGATCGCCTCCATCACCTTCACGAACGGGCTCTCGTCGCGCCCCGCCGCCGTCCACGGCACGATCGCGAGCATCAGCGCGAGCGTGACGAGGTAGAACAGCACGAGCCGCACGATCGTCGAGCGGAACGCGCGCGTCACCGCACGCTCGGGATCTTCCGCCTCGCCCGCCGCGACCGCGATCATCTCGATGCTCAGGTAGCTGAAGATCGACACGATCACCGCGACCCACATCCCCCACATGCCCTTCGGAAAGAAGCCGCCGTGAGCGGTGTAATGGTGGAAGCCCGCGCGGGCCGCGCCGTCGCCGACCAGCGCCGGATTGCCGAACACGACATACGCGCCGAGCACGATGAAGCCGACGATCGCCGCGATCTTCACGACCGAGAAACCGTATTCGACCGCGCCGAACACATCGACGCTGCGCGCATTGACGAACACGAGCAGCGCCGAGAAGCCGACGATCCACAGCCAGCCCGGCACGCCCGGGAACCAGTACTTCATGTACAGCGCGATCGCGGTGACTTCAGTGCCGACCGCGAGCACGATGCACGCCCAGTACGCATAGCGCACCAGGAACCCGGCCCACGGGCTCACGTAATGTTCGGCGTACGCGCCGAACGACCCGGAGGTCGGGTGCGCGACCGTCATCTCGGCGAGACAGCCCATCAGCAGCAGCGAGATGAACGCGCCGATCGCGTAGCTGACGAGCACGCTCGGGCCCGCGAAGCCGATCGCGAACCCGCTGCCGAGAAAGAGACCGGTGCCGATCGCACCGCCGATCGCGATCATCGCCATCTGCCGTGCGGAAAGCGTGCGGCGCAGACCGTGCTCGCGCGCCGCGATGTGCTGGAATTGCCCTTCTGGTTGCATCGAATGACCTCGTTCGAAAGCGTGTGTCCGGTGGAAACGTCGACGACGCACGGGCCGGTGCCGGACCGCACCGGCCACCGCGCGCCGCGTGCTCAGAACAGGTGGCGCAAGCCGGCCGCGATGCCCGTCTGGTTGCCGCGTCCCGGCATTTCGGTGAACGCGCCGCCGGTCACCCGGTTGTAGTCGACCGTCGCGTAGACCTGCGTCGCCTTCGACAGCGCGTACTCGGCCTCGAGCACGCCCGTATAGCGCTTCCCGCCGTTACCTGCCATGCCGTTCACGTTGCGGATGTCGTCGTAGTACGCGACGCCCGTCACCGATACCGCCGGCGTGACCTTCACGCTCGCGCCGGTGTAGAAGATCGTGTCGCGGCGCGGGTTGTCGGCGAACGAACCGTAGGTCACGTCGCGGCCCGGCGCATTCAGCAGCTGCCGGTCGAGCATGCCCGTGCGGTCGATGCCGCCGAGATAGCCCGCATACAGCGTCGCCGCGCCGAACGCGTAGCGTGCGCCCGCGCCCCATGCCTGCTGTGCGCGGCTGTTCAGGTCGCGCACCTGCTGGTAGGTCGCGCCGAACATCAGCCCGCCGAGCGTATACGACGCGTGCGTGCCCCAGTACGCATTCGCGCCGAGGCTGCCCGCGACACCGCCGAAGCCGTAGCTCGCGCCGACGTTCAGCCCGCCGAAGGTGCCGTCGTAGCTGACGACGTTGCTTGCGCGGCCCTGCGTGAGGAAGTACGGCCACATGTTGGCCGTGTAGTTGCCGACCGTCAGCGGGTCGAGATCGCCGAACAGGTTGAACGCCTCGGTCGCCTGCCGGCCGAGCTTCACGGTGCCCCAGTCGCTCGCGAGGCCGACATACGCGTAGCGGCCGAACAGCGCGCCGTCGAGCTGCCCGTTCTGCGGCTCGAAGCCGCTCTCAAGCTGGAAGATCGCCTTCAGCCCGCCGCCGAGCGCTTCGCTGCCTTTCAGGCCCCAGCGGCTGTTGGTGATCGCGCCGTTGGTCATCTGCACGCTCGCGTCGTTCGACGCGTTCGCATGCGTCGTGTAGCGGATGCTCTGGTCGACGATGCCGTACAGCGTCACGCTGTTCTGCGCCATTGCGCCGCTCGCGGCGAGCAGGCCCGCCATCGTCGGCAGTGCGAATCGTCTGATGTTCTTCATCTTCGTCTCCATCCTTGTCTCGTTGCTTTAGGTTTGTTGGTGCTGGTTGGGGTGTGTCGGTAATCGTGGGGACTGCAATCCGCGCGAAGCCGCGCGCCTACTCGCGCGCCGCCAGCGCGACATACGCGACGAGTTCGACGCGCATGGCCGGATGCGCGAAGCCCTGTACGCCAACGCACGCGCGGTTCGGGTACGGTTCGCGGAAATGGCGCCGGTATTCGGCGTCGAATTCGGGCATCGCCTTCACGTCGGACAGGTAGACGAGCACCTGCGCGACGTCGTCCATCGTCGCCCCGGCGGCCGCGACGGCCTTCGCGAGATTGCCGAGCGTGACGCGCGCCTGCTCGGCCATCGTGTCGCCGACGATCGCGCCGGACGCATCGACCGGCCCGTGGCCGGTAAACATCAGCCCGCCCGCGCGGGTCGCCCACGAGAACGGCTGCGCAAGCTGCGGCAAGTCGACCGGGATCGTGTCTGCCATCGTGTCCTCCTTCGGTTTCGAATCTGAAGCTCAGGCGGCCTGACGCGACGAGCCGCCGAGCACGTCGGCGATCGCGTTCGCGACGTGGTCGACGTTCGCGTCGTTCAGGCCCGCGATGCACATGCGGCCCGAGCGCAGCAGGTAGACGCCGTGCGACGCGCGCAGCCGGTCCACGTCGGCCGCGGCGATGCCCGTGTAGCTGAACATGCCGCGCTGCGTGACGAGCGCATCGAACGCGGGCGCCGGCAGGCGCGCGTCGAGCCGCGTCTTCAGCGCGCCGCGCATACGCTTGATGCGCGTGGGCACCTGTGCGACCTCGTCCTCCCAGCACGCACGCAGGACGTCGTCGTTCAGCACGGTCGACACGAGCTGCGCGCCGAACAGCGGCGGGCTCGAATAGGTGCGACGCACGCCGGCCTGCAGCTGGCTCAGCACCGTCGCCGCTTCGCCCGCGCTCGCGCAGACGATCGACAGCCCGCCGACGCGCTCGCCGTACAGCGAGAAATTCTTCGAGAACGAGTTGCTGACGATCGCCGGCAGCCCGGCGTCGACGATCGCGCGCACCGCCCATGCGTCGTCGTCGAGTCCGTCGCCGAAACCCTGGTACGCCATGTCGACGAACGGAATCAGTCCGCGGCGCGCGAGCACGTCGATCACCGCGCGCCATGCGTCGCGGTCGAGGTCGAGGCCCGTCGGGTTGTGGCAGCACGGCTGCAGCAGCACGATGCCGCGCGCGGGCAGCGCATCGAGCGCCGCGAGCATCGCGTCGACGCGAACGTCGTTGCGCGCTTCGTCGTAGTACGGATAGGTGTGCACGTCGAGGCCGGCCGCCGAAAGGATCACGCGATGGTTGTCCCATGTCGGATCGCTGATCCAGATCGCGCTGTCGGGGAAATAGCGCTTCACGAACTCGGCGCCGAGCCGCAGCGCGCCCGAGCCGCCGAGCGTCTGCAGCGTCGCGATGCGCCCCTGCGCGAGCGCCGCGCAGCCGGCGCCGAACACGAGGCGCTGCACGCCCTGCCGGTACGCGGCGAGTCCTTCCATCGGCAGATACGTATGCGGCGCGCCGGCTTCGCGCAGCCGCCCGGCCGCGAGCCGCGTGCTCTCGAGCACCGGAATGCGGCCCGCGTCGTCGTAGTAGAGGCCGATGCTGAGGTTGACCTTGTGCGGATGGGCATCCTGCTGGAACGCCTGGAACAGCGACAGGATCGGATCGCCCGGGTAGGCGGGAATGTGTGCGTACATGACGGAATGACGGTAGGAGTTGAATGCGGCAATACGGCCGACGGCGTGGCATCGCGCCAGGCCGTTCGGTCGAGACATGGGCCGCATGTTATCGAGGACGAAATAGAATGAGCTTCACTTTTCGATGACGAATCGCGAAGATTGCAGTAGAGTCTGCGTCTGTTATCTCAAAATTCACGGGATTCTGCGAAATGACCCTGGATCGAACCGACATGCGGATCCTCCGACACCTCGAGAAGGACGGACGCATCAGCAATCAGGACCTCGCGAACGCGGTCGCGCTGTCGCCGTCGGCGTGCCTGCGGCGCGTGAAGCTGCTCGAGGAACGCGGCGCCATATCCGGCTACCGCTGCACGATCGAGCCGAAGAAGGTCGGCGTCGCGTTCGAAGCGCTCGTGCACGTGTCGATGCGGCCGGACGTGCCCGAGTGGCACGACCGGTTCGTGGAGGCGATCCAGGCATGGCCGGAAGTCGTCGCCGCACAGATCGTGACGGGCGGCTCGAACTACGTGCTGACGGTGCGGGCGCGCGACCTCGACCACTACTCGGATTTCGTGATCAACCGGCTGCACCGCGCGACGGGCGTGATGTCGATCAATTCGAGCATCGTGCTCGCGACGCTCAAGCGCGACGGCTCGATCCTCGATCTCGTCGAGCCTTCGACGGCCGGCTGATGGCTTTTTGCGCCGGCCTGAAAAATATTTGAAGAAAGTGCTTTACGAACCCGAAAAGCTCTGACATAATTTCAACTTCTTTGGGCGGTTAGCTCAGCGGTAGAGCACTGCCTTCACACGGCAGGGGTCACTGGTTCGATCCCAGTACCGCCCACCAAAGAGTTCAAGGGCCTGCGTCTCACGACGCAGGCCCTTTTCGTTTTGCGGTCGCTTTTCGGCGCGCGCCCCTCCCTGCCCGGTTCTTCACGAACGGGTCCGACGAGCGACGACGCTTCGACCACATGCAATCGAAGCGTTGCGTCGACTCCCTACCCTGCCAACCCCACCCGCTCCGCCGTCGCATCGAACGCGCGCGTTGCCTTGTCGACGATCTCGTCAACCTCGGCCTCGCGGATCACGAGCGGCGGTGACAGCAGCATTCGGTCGCCGGTCGCGCGCATGATCAGGTTGCCGCTGAAGCAGAAGTCGCGGCAGATCGTGCCGATATCGACGCTTGCATCGAAACGCTCGCGCCGGTCGCGATCACGCGCAAGCTGGACGCCCGTGACGAGCCCCGTCCCCGCGATCTCGCCGACGATCGGATGATCGCCGAGCGCTTCGCGCAGCCTGCGCTGGAAATACGGCCCGATGTCGTGCTTCACGCGCTCGACGATTCCTTCGTCGCGCAGCAGCTTCAGGTTCGCGACTGCGACGGCCGCGGCAACCGGATGACCCGAATACGTGAGGCCGTGATTGAATTCGCCGTGGTCGATGATCGGGCGCGCGATGCGCTCGTGAATGCCGACCGCGCCCAT
>NZ_QTPQ01000057.1:0-43085 GCF_003853425.1 Burkholderia sp. Bp9140 | reverse complement strand
AGCCCGCGCCGACCACGAGTGCCAGGGCGAACAGCCAGTCGATGACCGACAGGCGTGCGAGGAACGGACGGTCGTCGAACAACGCCACCGGATTCGGGGCCTGGGCCGGCCCCGCACGGGAAGAGGAAACTTGAGTGAGATCCATGATGTTACCGGGTGGAATTCTCGGAGTCGGAACCGCCGCCGGCGGGCGGACGGGCAGTCGCTGCCGCACCAGCAGGCGCGGCAGCGCGCGGTGTGGCGCGCAAGGCGGCGCCGGCCGCGTCGCGCGTCTGCACGAATTCTTTCTCGAAATCGAAGGTCTTGCGGGCCGTGGACATCGCCATCACCACATCGACGCCCGAACCGGCATCCTTGAGCCAGAACCAGAGGCGCCGCTCGCGCACGTAGAACATCGAGAAGATGCCGGCGACCAACAGCAGGCTGCCAAGATACACCAGATTCTTGCCGGGTGCGCGCGTCAACTGAAATACCGAAGCTTGCACCTGCTTGAAGGAGTCAAGCTGCAAATAGACCGGCGATCCATACAAGAAACTGTCGGATAGCGCATTGATCGCGTTCTGCACGAAGCGGATCGTGTCCGTGCCCTGCTGGGCAGCCGGCTCGCCGGCGCGCTCGCGCGCGATCTGCCAGACCTCCCACATCGAACCCTCGAGCATGCGCAGCAGCAGGCTGGCCGCCTTCTCCTGCTCGGCCTTCGGCACCGAACGGTCGATGAAGGTGGCCACCGCCTGGAACCCGCCGATCGGCTGGCCGTCGGCGCCGCGGCCGACGCTGTCGTCGCCCGCCGCAAAGAGGGTCAGCACCTTGAACGCGCTGTCCTGCAGGCGGCCGCGCAGCGACGCTTCGGTCGTCGGCAGGGAACGCTGCGCGAAGCGCGCGGCGGCGTCGGCACGCACGGCGGGATCCTCGAGCGCGGCGCGCAGGCGCATCCATTCGGCGATCGAATCCTGGCTGTCGGCCGGGATCCGCATGTAGCGGAACGGATCGTTCGGGCTCGCGCGCACGCCGGCGAGGAACACGCGCGTGCCGCCCATGTCGACGGGCAGCATGTAGTTGTTGAATTCGCGCGCCTGGCCGTCCTTGCCGCGAATCTTGTACTGCACCGACGGGCCGATGTTGTGGAGCTGCATCGGCTTCGACGTCTTCGCGCCCGAACCGAGGCGCTCGTCGAACACCTCCTTCAGCGACTCCGTCTTCGCGACGCCGCGCACGTCCGGCTTGCCGTTCGCGTCGGCCATGTTCTCGACGTTGATCGCGCGGAAGTCGGAGAACTCGATCGTGTCGCCGTCGCTACCCGGCATCTGCAGCGGCGCCGTACTGCCGATCGTGCCCTTCACCGCGAAGGTCTTCGCGTTGCCGCCCGTCATCGGGTAGGCCGTCATCTGCATCTGCGAGCCGCCGTCCTGGAAGCTCGACTGGTAGATCGACACGCCCTTGTACGTGAACGGCTTGTTCACCTCGACGCGCGCGGGAATCTTCTGGCCCGTCTCGCGATCGATCACGACGATGTCGCTCGCGAACAGCTTCGGCATCCCCGTCGTGTAGTAGTCGACGATGAACTTGTCGAGCTGGATCGAGAACGGCAGGTCCTGGATCAGCGAGCCGCTCGGCTGGTTCAGGATCGCGGTCGACACGAACTGGCCTTCCGGTACCCACGCGTAGCCGCGGAACGTCGGGTTCGACGCGGACAGCCGGTGCTCGGGCGAGATCTCGCTGATCGTCGCGCTGGTGTTGACCGGGCTCTTGCCGAACATCCGCATCTGGAATTTGATCGGCAGGTTGCTGTCGAGCAGGCCGCCGATACAGATCACGACGATCGCAAGGTGGGCGGAGATATAGCCCCACTTCGTCAGCGCGCCGCGCTTCGCGGAGATCAGCGTCGCGCCGTCGGTCTCGCGCACGACGTGCTTGTAGCCAGCCTTGGTGACGAACGTGGCGAGCGTGGCCGCAGCGGTCGCGCGCGTGCCGGACGCCGTGTATTCGGCCTTGTGGTGGAACGCGCGCAGGCTGCCTTCGCGGACCTTGTCCTTCCAGCTCTTCGCATCGGCGAGCATCTTCGGCGCGTTGCGGATCACGCACAGCGAGACCGACACGACGAGGAAGATCAGGATCAGCATGAACCACCACGCGCTGTACACGTTGTACAGGCCCAGCGAGCGGAAGATGTCCGCCCAGAACGGCCCGAACTGGTTCACGTAGTTCGGATACGGGTCGTCCTGGGTCAGGACCGTGCCGATGATGCTCGCGATCGACAGCACCACCAGCAGCGCGATCGCGAAGCGCATCGAGCTCAGCAACTCGATCGCGCGCCTGGACGCACTTTGACCCGACTTCGACTGCAACCCCGACGTGGTAACGCTCATTCAAACTCCGACTAAGGGGATACAGCCCCCACGCTCACTATGTTCGCTGCCCCCGAGGGGGCGGTCAGCACGCTTGGGACGGCCCGGCGAGTGCTGACAAAAAAGGGCGAGGCAACCGCAATCACACGGTGCCCCACCCTTTTCTTGTTCTGACTCCGGCCGCCCTTCGGGCGCCCGGTCATTCCGTTCGCGACCGTCCGTTCAACGCAGGCCCGCGATGTAGTCCGCGACGGCCTTGATCTCGTTGTCCGACAGACGCGATGCGATCTGATGCATCGCCTCGTTGTTGTTGCGCGCGCCGACACCCTGCTGGAACGCGGTCAATTGGGCAACCGTGTAATCGGCCCACTGCCCCGACAGACGCGGGTACTGGACCGGCATCCCCTGCCCCGCCGGCCCGTGACAACTTGCGCAGGCCGGTACACCCTTTTCCGCGATGCCGCCGCGATAGATCTTCTGGCCGACCGGCACGGTCGCCGCATCGCGTGCAGTGCCGAGCTTCGTCGCCTGCGATCCGTAATACGCGGCGACGTTGCGCATGTCGTCCGCACTCAACGCGCTCGCGAACCCGACCATCACCGGATTGGTCCGCGCCGGCCCCTTCGCGCCCGGCTGGGCCTTGAAGTCGTTCAACTGCTTGACCAGATATTCGGGATGCTGGCCGGCGAGCTTCGGGAAACTGCCCGACGCGCTGTTGCCGTCGGCGCCGTGACACGACGCGCAGACCTGCCCGGCAATCGCCTTGCCGCGGTCCAGATCCGGCTTTGCCGCATCCGCCGCGTTTGCCTCCGCTACGAAACCTACGAACCCTGCTGCAACCTGAAGCACCATCAGAGACTTGCACAGTCGATTCATTCGCACACCCTGTTTCGTCTTGTGGGAATTTGAGGTTCTGCAAAAAACGACGTCGACCAGTCTACCGCAGAAGCTGCATAAAAGCGCGAGGCAGGCGCCCGCAGCCCTTCGGCAAAACCGGCATATTGTACAATATCGCGCTGAAAGCTCCCGCGCCTATCGGGGCTACCCCGCCTCCACCAAGCGGCTCGCGCCGCCCCGTCCCACCGGTTTCCCATGGCCTTTTTGCTCCATCAAGCCCGCTTCTACACGACCGTCAACCATCTGCGCGACCTGCCGCCGACGGTGCAGCCGGAGATCGCGTTCGCGGGCCGCTCGAATGCCGGCAAATCGACGGCGATCAACGTGCTGTGCAACCAGAAGCGGCTCGCCTTCGCGTCGAAGACGCCCGGCCGCACGCAGCACATCAACTACTTCTCCGTCGGCCCGGCCGCCGAGCCCGTCGCGAACCTCGTCGACCTGCCCGGCTACGGCTATGCGGAAGTGCCGGGGGCCGCGAAGGCCCACTGGGAAATGCTGCTGTCGTCCTACCTCGCGACGCGCTCGCAGCTGTGCGGCCTGATCCTGATGATGGATTCGCGCCGCCCGCTGACCGACCTCGACCGCCGGATGATCGAGTGGTTCGTGCCGACCGGCAAGCCGATCCACACGCTGCTGACGAAGTGCGACAAATTGACGCGGCAGGAAAGCATCAACGCGCTGCGTAACACGCAAAAGGGACTCGACGCGTACCGCGACCAGGGCGTGAAGGGCAAGCTGACCGTCCAGCTGTTCTCGGCGCTGAAGCGCACGGGGCTCGACGAGGCGCACGAACTGATCGAGAGCTGGGTGCGGCCGTCCGTCGCCGACGAAAAAAGCGAGCCTGTAGCACAATGAGCGGGCAACGCGCGGCCGGGATCGGCTGCGCGCCCCTGACGGCACCTGCGGATTCGGCCGGCTCATAAAAAAACCCGCCGTTGAACGGCGGGTCAAACAGCCTAATCGAATAACGACAGGCACCCGCTCAGGGAGGAGAAGCGGGGAGCAGCACGCGACGCGTGCCGCTCGATCGCTATCATATACCAACGATCTCGAAAATGACCTAAGGGTTCCGTAAGGTCCTTCTTGCCCTGATTTTTTGCCCAATCGCCATGAGCTTCCATCCGCTTCACCGTCCGCGCCGGATGCGCCGCGACGACTTCTCCCGGCGCCTGATGCGCGAAAACCGCCTGACCACCGACGACCTGATCTATCCGGTGTTCGTCGTCGAAGGCGCCAACGAACGCCAGGCCGTGCCGTCGATGCCCGGCGTCGAACGCGTGTCGGTCGATCTGCTGATGCATGTCGCCGAGCAGTGTGTCGAACTCGGCGTGCCCGTGCTGTCGCTGTTCCCGGCCATCGAGCCGTCGCTGAAAACGCCTGACGGCCGCGAAGCGGCCAATCCGGAAGGCCTGATCCCGCGCGCGGTGCGCGAGCTGAAGAAGCGCTTCCCCGAGCTCGGCGTGCTGACCGACGTCGCGCTCGATCCGTACACGAGCCACGGCCAGGACGGCGTGCTCGACGAGAACGGCTACGTGATCAACGACAACACGATCGAGATCCTGGTCGACCAGGCGCGCGCGCAGGCGGAAGCCGGCGTCGACATCGTCGCGCCGTCGGACATGATGGACGGCCGCATCGGCGCGGTCCGCGAAATGCTGGAAAGCGACGGCCATATCCACACGCGCATCATGGCCTATTCGGCCAAGTTCGCATCCGCGTTCTACGGCCCGTTCCGCGATGCGGTCGGTTCGGCCTCCAATCTGGGCAAGGGCAACAAGATGACCTACCAGATGGATCCGGCGAACAGTGACGAAGCGCTGCGCGAAGTGCGCCTCGACATCGACGAAGGCGCCGACATGGTGATGGTCAAGCCCGGCATGCCGTATCTCGACATCGTGCGCCGCGTGAAGGACGAGTTCCGCTTCCCGACCTACGTGTATCAGGTGAGCGGAGAATACGCGATGCTGAAGGCTGCCGCGATGAACGGCTGGCTCGACCACGACAAGGTCGTGCTCGAATCGCTGCTCGCATTCAAGCGGGCGGGCGCCGATGGCGTGCTCACGTACTTCGCGCTCGATGCCGCGCGCCTGCTGAAAGCGCAGCGCTGAGCCGAGCGCCGGCAGACATCAAGAAAAACGGCGCTCGGGCGCCGTTTTTCATTTGCAGTCCAGTCGACGCAGAGGCCGCCCATGCACGCCAACGAGCGTGCGTTACACCGTCGGTACCGCCGCGCGATCGAGGCTGCGCAGGAACGTCTCGGCTGACTGATAGCCGACCACGCGGCCGATTTCATTGCCGCTGCGATCGAAGAAGATGATGCCCGGCGGCCCGAACAGGTTGAAGCGCTTGAGCAACGCCTGATCGTCCGGATTGTTCGCGGTGACGTCCGCACGCACGAGGTGAAGCTGCGCGAGCCGCGCCCGCACGCGTGGATCGGTGAACGTCAGATGCTCCATCTCCTTGCAGCTCACGCACCAGTCGGCGTAGAAGTCGAGCATCACGGGCCGGGCCGACGTCTTCAGCAGCGCGTCGAGTTCGCCGCTGGAGCGCACGGATGCGAATGCAGGCCCCGCCTGTCCCGACGCGGCACCGGCAGCCGACGCATCCCCCGACGCAACCGTGCGCGCCGCGAGTACGGCCAGCGGCTTCACGGGGTCGTTGGATCCTGCTGCGAGACCGACGAGCAGCGTCGCAGCCCAGATCGCAAGCGCTGCGCCGAGGCCTCGGCCAAGGCGGCGCCAGATCGACGCGGCGCCTGCATGCGGCGTGAACAGGCCGAGCGCCGCGGCCGCGACAAGCAACCACAGCGCGGCGAGCACCATCTTCAAGCCGCCCGCCAGCACCGGCCATACAATCCACAGCGCCGCGGCGAGCAGCACGATGCCGAAGAACACCTTCACGGCATCCATCCACGCGCCCGCGCGCGGCAGCACCGTGCCGGCACCGATGCCGACCACGAGGAGCGGCACGCCGAGCCCCAGCCCCATCGCGAACAGCGCGGCGCCGCCGAGCAGCGCATTGCCGGTATGCGCAATGAACGCGAGCACCGCAAACAGTGGCGCGGTCATGCATGCACCGACGACCAGCGCCGACAACGCGCCCATCGCGGCAACCGCGACGAAATGGCCGCCCTGGCGCGCGCTCGATGCCTGGGCGGCGCCGTTCTGCCAGCGCTCGGGCAGCGCGATGTCCTTGCCCGAAATCAGCGATACCGCGAACGCAGTGAGCAGCACACCGAACGCACCGAGCACCCACGGGTTCTGCAGCCACGCGCCAAGGCTCTGTCCGACGAGCGCGGCAGCGATGCCGAGCACCGTATAAACCAGCGCCATGCCGACCACGTAGGTGAGCGACAGCGCAAAGCCGCGCGCATGCGTCGCGCGCGTACCCTGACCGATGATGATCGCGGACACGATCGGGATCATCGGATACGAACAAGGCAGGAGACTCAGCACGACGCCCGCGACGAAATACAGCGCGATGATCGTGAAGAAGCCGTGCCCCTCCAGCAGCGACTGCGCGAAATCCGCGCTCGTGACCTTGTCGAACCAGTTGCCGGCAGCCACCGCGCCATCGGCCGGCGCGGCCGCGCCCAGCGCTGCGCCGTCGACCTTCACGACGTGCTCGGCGGGCGGATAGCAGATCCCTTCGTCGGCGCACCCCTGCGACGTTACCGCGAGCTCGAACGGCCCCGCTGCCTGCTTGACCGGCACGTGAATCACGACCTCGTCGCGATAGGTTTCGACTTCCTTCTGGAACGTCTGGTCGAACTTCACATGGCCGGCCGGCAATTGCGGGGCGCCGAGCGTCGCCTGCCCGCTCTTCACCGAGAACGCGAACCGCTCGCGGTACAGGTAGTAGCCGTTGGCAACCTTGAAGCGGACGTCCACCTGCCCCGGCGATTCGCTCGCGCTGAACTTGAACGCCACCGACGGATCGAGAAAATCGTCGGCCGCGCGCGCGACCGACTGGCCGCCCAGCAGGAACATGAACGACAACAGGACTGCGAGGAACCGCAGCGCGCGCATGCGCACGGAAAGCGCCATACCGTTAAACATGAAATAGACGTTGAGTTTCGCTGGTCACCCACTGGCCGTAGGCGGCCGAGGCCGTCGCCTGCCACGAGACGATTTCCGGCGTCTCGTACGGATGATGCGCGAGAATAAATCGCTCCAGTTCGAGCGAGCGCACGGGGCTCGTCTTGAACAGCAACTGGATCTCGTCGGCCGTTTCGACCTTGCCCTGCCAGTGATAGCGCGACTTGATCGCACCGAGCTCCGACACGCACGCGGCAAGCCGTGCATCGAGCGCACCGTCGGCGAGCGCTGCGGCCGTCGCCGCATCCGGCACCGTCGTCAGCATCAAGACCACCACCATACGCGCCCTCCTGGCTCGCTTACCGGATTTCGCCGCCACGGATCGCCCATCGAGGGCCCGTGTCGACAATCCTGTATCGTAGCGCAGCGCGCGCGACGCTGCCGGCACCGGCCTGCGACAATCGATCGCAGCCCGCAGACCGCCAAAAACAAAAAGGGCCAAGCATTTGCTCGGCCCCTTTCAGATACTGCTGCGTACCGGAAGCTTACTCAGCTTCTTGCACGTTTTCCGTTTCGTCGACTTCCGGACGATCGAGCAGCTCGACCAGTGCCATCGGTGCGTTGTCGCCGACGCGGAAGCCGAACTTCAGCACGCGCAGGTAGCCGCCCGGACGGTTCGCGAAACGCGGACCGAGCACGTCGAACAGCTTCGCCACCGAGTCACGATCGCGCAGGCGGTTGAACGCCAGGCGACGGTTTGCCAGCGACGGCTTCTTGCCGAGCGTGATCAGCGGCTCGACGACTTTACGGAGTTCCTTCGCCTTCGGCAGCGTCGTCTTGATGACTTCGTGCTCGATCAGCGAGTTGGACATGTTACGGAGCATAGCCAGACGGTGGCTGCTCGTGCGGTTCAGTTTCCGCAGACCATGACGATGGCGCATTTCAGTTTCCTTGATTCAAAGTTTTGATCCAGCTCTTCTATCGCACCGCTGGGGTGCACGGGCCGGTAACGAAAAAAGCAAGATGCGGATTTTAAGGGAAAATCCGCATCCTTGCCAACTGCAGCAACAAACGGGCTTACTTGTCGAGACCAGCCGGCGGCCAGTTTTCGAGCTTCATGCCCAGCGTGAGACCGCGCGAAGCGAGCACTTCCTTGATCTCGTTGAGCGACTTGCGACCGAGGTTCGGCGTCTTCAGCAGCTCGTTTTCCGTGCGCTGGATCAGGTCGCCGATGTAGTAGATGTTCTCGGCCTTCAGGCAGTTCGCCGAACGAACCGTCAGCTCGAGATCGTCCACCGGACGCAGCAGGATCGGATCGATCTGCGGTGCACGCGACGGTGCTTCGGCAGCCGTTTCCGTGCCTTCCAGTGCCGCGAACACGGACAGCTGGTCAACCAGGATGCGGGCCGATTGACGGATCGCCTCTTCCGGGGTGATCACGCCGCTCGTCTCGATGTTCATCACGAGCTTGTCGAGGTCGGTACGCTGCTCGACACGTGCGCTTTCAACGGCATAGCTCACGCGGCGAACCGGCGAGAACGATGCGTCGAGGACGATGCGGCCGATGATCTTGGCCGTGTCTTCGCCGTAGCGACGGACGTTGCCGGGCACATAGCCGCGACCCTTCTCGATCTTGATCTGAACGTCGAGCTTGCCGCCCTTCGACAGGTGCGCGATCACGTGATTCGGGTTGATGACTTCGCAATCGTGAGCCAGCTCGATATCGCCGGCCGTGACGACGCCTTCGCCTTCCTTGCGCAGGGTCACCGTCACTTCGTCACGGTTGTGCAGCTTGAACACCACACCCTTCAGGTTCAGCAGCAGGTTGACGACGTCCTCTTGCACGCCATCAAGCGTCGAGTACTCGTGCACCACGCCTGCGATCGTGACTTCGGTCGGCGCGTAGCCAACCATCGACGACAGCAGCACGCGGCGAAGCGCATTGCCCAAGGTGTGGCCGTAACCGCGTTCGAACGGTTCCATGACCACCCTCGCGTGGTTCTCGCCAAGCGATTCCACGGCGATGATCTTGGGTTTCAGCAAACTGGTTTGCATGGGCTTTCCTTTTCAATACCCTCGGCTCGTTACACCGATAAGGCTGACCGGTAACAACCAGAAAATAAACAGCCGAGGCCCCTCCTTGCGAAACGCAATCGGGGTACCTCGGCCGTCAATCGGATTAACGCGAATACAATTCGACGATCAGGCTTTCGTTGATGTCGCCTGCGATGTCAACGCGTTCCGGCATTTGCTTGAACGTGCCTTCGAACTTCTTCGCATCGACTGCAACCCAGCTCGGCATGCCGCCTTGCTCGGCCAGCGACAGCGCTTCGACGATACGCGCCTGCTTCTTCGCCTTTTCGCGGATCGCGACGACGTCACCCGCCTTCACTTGCTGCGACGGCACGTTTGCGACGACGCCGTTCACGGTGATCGACTTGTGGCTCACCAGCTGACGCGCTTCAGCGCGGGTCGAGCCGAAGCCCATGCGATACACGACGTTGTCGAGACGCGACTCGAGCAGTTGCAGCAGGTTTTCACCCGTGTTGCCCTTGCGGCGGTCGGCTTCAGCGAAGTAGCGGCGGAACTGACGTTCCAGGACGCCGTAAATACGCTTGACCTTCTGCTTTTCGCGCAGCTGCGTACCGTAGTCGGACGTACGTGCGCCCGAGGTACGGCCGTGCTGACCCGGCTTGCTGTCGAGCTTGCACTTGTCGGCGAGCGAGCGGCGTGCGCTCTTCAGGAACAGGTCGGTGCCTTCACGGCGGGACAGCTTGGCCTTGGGGCCGATATAACGTGCCACTTTGCATTCCTTTATCAATCAGTCACGCGGATCGGAATCCGCGCTAGTTCGCGCCCTTTGGGGCGAACGGTGGGCTTAGTCAATCAAAAAAGCAACGCCCGTCGACGCTACGCGGCGACAGGCAAATGTGCCAGCACGAACGTGCCAGCAACATTCTTAGATACGACGACGCTTCGGCGGACGGCAGCCGTTGTGCGGAATCGGGGTGACGTCCGAAATCGCGGTGATCTTGATGCCGAGGCCATGCAGTGCGCGCACTGCCGACTCGCGACCCGGGCCCGGGCCCTTGATCCGCACTTCCAGATTCTTCACGCCGTATTCCATCGCCACGCGACCGGCCGACTCAGCAGCAACCTGAGCAGCGAACGGCGTCGACTTGCGCGAGCCCTTGAAGCCCTGGCCGCCCGACGTCGCCCATGCCAGTGCATTGCCCTGGCGATCGGTGATCGTGATGATCGTGTTGTTGAACGACGCGTGAACGTGAACCACGCCTTCAGCGACGTTCTTCTTAACCTTCTTGCGAACGCGTTGCGCCGCGGTGTTCGAAGCCTTAGCCATTACGTTTTCCTGTAACTGTCAGTTCCGCTTACTTCTTCAGCGCTTGCGCTGCACGACGCGGACCCTTGCGGGTACGTGCGTTCGTACGCGTACGCTGACCGCGCATCGGCAGGCCCTTGCGATGACGAACACCACGGTAGCAACCGAGGTCCATCAGGCGCTTGATGTTCATCGTCACTTCACGGCGCAGATCGCCTTCGACGATGAACTTGCCCACTTCCTCACGCAGCTTTTCGAGGTCTGCGTCGGTCAGGTCCTTGACCTTCTTCGAGAATTCCACGCCAGACGCCACGCAGATGCTGCGCGAGCGCGTGCGGCCGATACCGAAGATTGCCGTCAGGCCGATCTCGGTATGCTGGTGATTCGGGATGTTAACCCCTGCGATACGAGCCATTGTTTTTCCTCAAACAAAAAGCGCAAACAAACGCGCGGTCAGCCTTGGCGCTGCTTGTGGCGCGGATCCGAGCTGCAGATCACGCGAACGACGCCTTTGCGCTTGATGATCTTGCAATTGCGGCAAATGCGCTTAACCGATGCCATCACTTTCATGATAATACCCTTTTTTCAAATCACTTCGCCCGGAACACGATCCGCGCACGAGACAGATCGTAAGGCGTCAATTCAACCGTCACCTTGTCGCCCGGCAGGATGCGGATGTAGTGCATCCGCATTTTCCCGGAGATATGCCCCAACACGACATGGCCGTTTTCCAGCTTCACACGGAAGGTCGCATTCGGGAGGTTTTCGATCACCTCACCCTGCATCTGGATTACATCGTCTTTGGCCATAGTCCTGAATTAACGCATTGGGATGTTGCCGCCCTTGAAGTTTGCCTTCTTGAGCAGCGACTCATACTGTTGCGACATAACGTACGACTGCACCTGCGCCATGAAGTCCATCGTGACGACGACAATGATCAGCAGCGACGTTCCACCAAAATAAAACGGCACGTTCCAGCGCAGCACCAGGAATTCCGGCAGCAGACACACGAAGACGATGTAGATCGCACCGGCCAGCGTCAGACGCGTGAGGATGCGGTCGATATACCGTGCGGTTTGATCGCCCGGACGAATGCCCGGAACAAACGCGCCGCTCTTCTTCAGGTTGTCGGCGGTTTCCCTGCTGTTGAACACCAGTGCGGTGTAGAAGAAGCAGAAAAACACGATTGCCAGCGTGTACAGCAGCACATAGACCGGCTGGCCCGGCTTGAGCGCCTCCGCGACGTTATGCAACGTGTTGGAGATCCAGCTTCCCGACGGCTGACCCGTGCTGAACCAGCCGAGAATCGTGGCCGGGAACAGGATGATCGACGACGCGAAGATCGGCGGAATCACGCCCGACATGTTCAGCTTCAACGGCAAGTGCGACGACTGGCCACCGTAGATCTTGTTGCCGACCTGGCGCTTCGCATAGTTCACGAGGATCTTGCGCTGACCGCGTTCGATGAACACGACCAGGTAAGTCACCGCGGCAATCAGAACGACGATGATGATCGCCGAAATGATGCTCATCGAACCCGTACGCACCAGCTCGAACAGCCCACCGACGGCATTCGGGAACCCTGCTGCGATCCCGCCGAAGATGATGATCGAGATGCCGTTGCCCAGACCACGCTCGGTGATCTGCTCACCCAGCCACATCAGGAACATCGTGCCGGTAACCAGCGTCACGACCGTCGTCAGTCGGAACAGCATGCCGGGGTCGATCACGAGGCCCGGCTGGTTTTCCAGCGCAGCCGCGATACCGAACGCCTGGAAGGTCGCGAGCACCACGGTGAAATACCGCGTGTACTGCGTGATCTTCCGTTGCCCTGCCTGCCCTTCCTTCTTCAGCGCCTCGAGCTGCGGCGAGACGATCGCCAGCAACTGCATGATGATCGACGCCGAGATGTACGGCATGATCCCCAGCGCAAAGATCGTGAAGCGGGAAAGCGCGCCACCCGAGAACATGTTGAACATGCCCAGGATGCCGCCCGCCTGGCTCTGGAACAGCTTTGCCAGTTGATCCGGATCGATGCCCGGCACGGGGATGTGCGCGCCGATGCGATAGACGATCAGCGCCAGGAGCAGGAACATCGCTCGCCGACGCAGATCGCCGAATTTCGCCGTGCTTCGACCGGGTTTTGCAAGACTCGGGCTGTTAGCCAAGTACCTTCTCCGATGAATGCAAGTAACGACGCGCTACGCGTGTCACTCGGCGAACGAACCGCCAGCCGCTTCGATCGCAGCGCGCGCACCCTTGGTGGCACCGAGACCCTTCACGACGATCTTGCGCTTCAGTTCGCCCGTCGCGATGATCTTTGCGCTCTTCGTCAGCTCGCCGACCAGGCCGGCTTGCTTCAGTGCGAGCAGATCGATTTCATCGACCGGCAGCTTCTCGAGGTCGCCCAGACGCACTTCACCGACGAATTCCTTCGTCAGCGACGTGAAACCGCGCTTCGGCAGACGACGTTGCAGCGGCATCTGACCGCCTTCGAAACCGACTTTGTGGAAGCCGCCCGAACGCGATTTCTGACCCTTGTGACCACGGCCAGCCGTCTTGCCGAGGCCCGAACCGATGCCGCGGCCGACGCGACGCTTGGCGTGCTTGGCACCAGCGGCCGGCTTCAGGTTATTCAATTCCATATCAACTCCTTGATCCGTAGGGCCGCTTACGCGATGACCTTAACGAGGTACGAGACCTTGTTGATCATGCCGCGGACCGCCGGCGTGTCCTGCAGCTCGCTAACCGAGTTGAGTCGGCGCAGGCCCAGGCCACGCACGGTCGCGCGGTGCGATTCGCGGGTCCCGATCAGGCTCTTCACGAGCTGAACCTTGACAGTTTTTTCAGACATGGTGACCACCCGGGCTTAGCCCAAAATATCTTCGACGGACTTGCCGCGCTTCGCCGCGATGTCTGCCGGGGTCGACTGCTTGCGCAGACCGTCCAGCGTGGCACGAACGAGGTTGTACGGGTTCGTCGAACCGTGGCTCTTTGCCACGACGTTCTGAACGCCCATCACGTCGAACACTGCGCGCATCGGGCCGCCGGCGATCACGCCCGTACCCGCCTTCGCCGGAGCGAGGAGGACAGCGGATGCGCCATGCTTGCCGTGCACTTCGTGCTGCAGCGTGCCGTTCTTGAGCGGCACCTTAAACATGTTGCGGCGAGCTTGTTCCATTGCCTTCTGGACAGCGACCGGCACTTCCTTCGCCTTGCCCTTGCCCATACCGATGCGGCCATCACCGTCGCCAACCACGGTCAGTGCGGCGAAGCCGAGAATACGGCCACCCTTCACGACCTTGGTCACGCGATTGACCGAAATCATCTTTTCACGAAGGCCGTCGTCGCGCTCGTCAGCCTGAACTTTCGCTTGCATCTTTGCCATGACGAATTCCTTCCTTAGAACTTGAGCCCAGCTTCGCGAGCTGCCTCAGCCAGCGCCTTGACGCGGCCGTGGTAGCGGAAGCCCGAGCGGTCGAAGGCGACGGATTCGATGCCGGCAGCCTTTGCCTTCTCGGCAATACGCTTGCCGATCAGCGTCGCGGCATTAACGTTGCCGCCCTTGCCCGACTTGTCGGCCAGTTCGGCGCGCACTTCTGCTTCGAGCGTCGACGCGCTGGCGAGCACCTTGGTGCCGCAGGGCGAGAACACTTGAGCGTAGATGTGCGTGTTCGTGCGATGCACGGCGAGACGCGCGACCTGCAGCTCAGCGATCTTGATACGCGTCTGGCGAGCGCGGCGCAGGCGAGATTGAGTCTTATCCATGATTGCGCACCCTTACTTCTTCTTCGTTTCTTTGAGGATCACAACCTCGTCGGAATAGCGCACGCCCTTGCCCTTGTAGGGCTCCGGCGGACGGTAACCGCGGACTTCCGCAGCTACTTGACCGACTTGTTGCTTGTTGATCCCCTTGATCACGATTTCGGTTTGCGTCGGGGTTTCAGCCTTGACGCCTTCCGGCATCTGGTGCACCACCGGGTGCGAGAAACCCAGCGACAGGTTCAGCTTGTCGCCTTGCGCTTGCGCACGATAACCGACGCCAACCAGCGTCAGCTTGCGCTCGAAACCCTTGGTCACGCCGTGCACGGCATTCGCGATGATCGCGCGCATCGTGCCCGACAGTGCATTTGCTTCGCGGCTTTCGTCGACCGGCGACAGATTCAGCGTGCCGTCGTTGTTCGCCACGTTCACGAGCGGATTGATCGCTTGCGTGATGGTGCCCAGCGGGCCCTTGACGGTGATCGCACCGTCGGCCAGCTTGACTTCCGCGCCTTGCAGCGCGATCGGGCTCTTACCTACTCGAGACATGTTTCTCTCTCCTCGGCTTTAAGCAACGTAGCAGATGACTTCGCCGCCGACGCCGGTAGCGCGCGCCTTGCGGTCGGTCATCACGCCCTTCGGCGTCGACACGATTGCCACACCCAGGCCGTTCATGACCTGCGGAATGTCGTTACGGCCGCGGTACACGCGCAGACCAGGCTTCGACACGCGCTCGAGGCGTTCGATGACCGGGCGGCCTGCGTAGTACTTCAGCGCGATATTCAGTTCGGACTTCGCACCTTCCGCCTTGACGGCGAAATCGTCGATATAACCTTCGTCCTTCAGGACTTGCGCGATTGCAACCTTGACCTTCGACGAGGGCATCGCGACCGATACCTTCTCGACCATCTGCGCGTTGCGGATGCGAGTCAGCATATCGGCGATAGGATCACTCATGCTCATTTACGTTTCTCCTATTACCAGCTCGCCTTGGTCAGGCCAGGAATCTCGCCACGGAATGCGATTTCACGAATCTTGTTACGCGCGAGGCCGAATTTACGGAACGTGCCACGCGGACGGCCCGTGATCGCGCAGCGGTTACGCTGGCGGGTCGGGTTTGCGTTGCGGGGCAGTTGCTGCAGCTCCAGGCGTGCTTCGTAGCGCTCTTCTTCCGACTTGCTTTGGTCTTCGACGATCGCCTTCAGCGCTTCGCGCTTTGCTGCGAACTTCGCGACCAGGCGGGCGCGCTTCTTTTCACGTTCGATCAGTGCCAGTTTAGCCACGGTAACCTCAGTTTCTGAACGGGAACTTGAAGCTGGCGAGCAGAGCCTTTGCTTCGTCGTCGGTCTTCGCAGTCGTCGTGATGCTGATGTTCAGCCCACGCAGTGCGTCGATCTTGTCGTAGTCGATTTCGGGGAAAATGATCTGCTCTTTCACACCGATGTTGTAATTGCCGCGGCCATCGAAGGCACGACCCGACACGCCGCGGAAGTCACGCACGCGGGGCAGGGCAACGGTCACGAAACGGTCGAGGAATTCGTACATCGCTTGACCACGCAGCGTCACCATCGCGCCGATCGGGTAACCCTGGCGGATCTTGAAGCCTGCGATCGCCTTGCGTGCCTTCGTGACGACCGGCTTCTGACCAGCGATCTTCGTGAGGTCGCCAACGGCGTTCTCGATGATCTTCTTGTCAGCGATCGCTTCGCCAAGACCCATGTTCAGCGTGATCTTGGTGATGCGCGGCACTTCCATGACCGACTTGTAACCGAACTTCTCGATCAGGCCGGGCACAACCTTTTCTTTGTAAAACTCTTGAAAACGAGCCATTTTTTACTCCGCTGCGTCAGGCGCTCAGTACGGCACCGGTCGTCTTCAGGAAGCGAACCTTCTTGCCTTCCTCGACCTTGATGCCAACACGCGACGCCTTGCCATTCGCGTCGACCAGTGCGACGTTCGAAATATGCAGGGGCATCGTCTTCGCTTCCACGCCGCCCGTCGTACCCTTCATCGGGTTCGGCTTCACATGCTTCTTGACGAGGTTGATACCCTCAACCGTCACATGTTCTGCACCGACAGCCAGCACGACGCCGCGCTTGCCCTTGTCTTTGCCAGTGACGACGATGACTTCGTCACCTTTGCGAATCTTGTTCATCGCGACTCCTTACAGCACTTCCGGCGCCAGCGAAACGATCTTCATGAATCGTTCGCTACGCAGCTCACGCGTCACCGGCCCGAAGATACGGGTGCCGATCGGCTCAAGCTTGTTATTCAAAAGCACAGCGGCGTTGCCGTCGAACTTGATCAGCGAGCCGTCTTGACGGCGAACACCCTTGGCGGTGCGGACCACCACGGCGTTGTAGATTTCGCCTTTCTTCACGCGCCCGCGCGGCGTTGCTTCTTTGACGGTCACCTTGATGATGTCGCCAATGCCGGCATAACGACGCTTCGAGCCGCCGAGCACCTTGATGCACATGACTTCACGCGCACCCGTGTTGTCGGCTACTTCGAGCCGAGATTCGGTCTGGATCATGGTTTGTCTTTCCCAACTTAATCCGGATGCACCACCATGATGCATTCGGTCAGTCTTGGTCCCGTCAGCCAATCGGCTGCTTGGGTTGGAACAGCAGCGACGGCAAACGAAACCCGCCATCGCAATTCGGTGAATCTTTCAGACAGGCTGGCGCCAGTCCGCTTCCCCCACCAATTTCGCCCGCGACGGGGCTCCCATAAAGAGGGAAGACCAGGATTATAACAAATAACCCTGGTCACGCAAGCAAAAACTTTGCGATTTCAAGCACTTCGTGCCGAAGTGCCTGTTACTGCCTACTGCGCTGCCCGCTTAGATGACGCGAGCTGCTTCGACGAGGCGCGACACCGCCCAGGCCTTCGTCTTCGAAACAGGACGAGTTTCCTGGATTTCGACGAGATCGCCTTCGTTGCAGGTGTTCGCTTCATCATGCGCGTGGTACTTCTTCGAGCGCACGACATACTTGCCGTAGATCGGGTGCTTGACGCGGTGCTCGATCAGCACGGTGACGGTCTTGTCCATCTTGTTGCTGACGACCCGACCGACCAGCGTCCGCTTCAGCGAGGTTTTCACGCTATCGTTCATTTCTGGTTCGCCTTCTGAGTCATGACGGTCCGCACACGTGCGATGTCGCGACGAACCTTCTTCAGCTGGCTCGTGTTCGTGAGCTGCTGGGTCGCGAGTTGCATGCGCAGGCCGAATTGCGCCTTCAGCAGGTCCGCCAGCTCCTTGTTGAGCGCGGCCTGGTCTTTCTGGAGAAGTTCGGAAGCCTTCATGTTTTCTCCTTAGGCGCCGAGCTGGCGCACGATGAATGCCGTCTTCAGCGGCAGCTTGGCTGCAGCCAGACGGAACGCTTCGCGTGCCAGTTCTTCGGTTACGCCGTCCATTTCATAGAGCATCTTGCCCGGCTGGATCTCGGCGACGTAGTACTCCGGGTTACCCTTACCGTTACCCATACGCACTTCTGCCGGCTTTTGCGAAATCGGCTTGTCCGGGAAGATCCGGATCCAGATGCGGCCGCCACGCTTGATGTGACGCGTCATTGCACGACGCGCCGCTTCAATTTGACGTGCGGTCAAACGACCGCGACCGATCGCCTTCAGGCCGAAGTCACCGAACGACACTGCGTTGCCGCGCGTCGCCTTGCCGGTGTTACGCCCCTTCTGCTCTTTACGATACTTCCTGCGTTTCGGTTGCAGCATCGTTATTCTCCAGTCTTGCCGTCTTCGGGCTTGCCGGCGCCACGGCGCGGTGCGCCACGACGAGCACCCGGAGCGCCGCCTTCGCCGTCACGGCGCGGACGACGGTCGCCCGGACGCGCATTGCGACGCGGACGCTTGTCTTCGGCTACTTCTTCGACCACCGGCGCGTCGTTACGGCCGAGCGTGTCGCCCTTGTACACCCACACCTTGACGCCGATGATCCCGTAGGTCGTCTTCGCTTCCGAAGTCGCGTAGTCGATGTCGGCACGCAGCGTATGAAGGGGCACGCGACCTTCGCGATACCACTCCGTACGAGCGATTTCGATACCGTTCAGACGGCCTGCGCTCATGATCTTGATGCCCTGGGCACCCAGACGCATCGCGTTCTGCATCGCACGCTTCATCGCGCGACGGAACATGATCCGGCGCTCGAGCTGTTGCGTGATCGAGTCAGCGATCAGTTGCGCATCGGTTTCCGGCTTGCGGATCTCTTCGATGTTGACGTGAACCGGCACGCCCATGCGGCGCTGCAGTTCCGTCTTCAGCTGTTCGATATCCTCGCCCTTCTTGCCGATGACGACGCCCGGACGCGAGCTGTAAATCGTGATGCGCGCGTTCTTCGCCGGACGCTCGATGACGACCCGACCGACCGAAGCGTTCTTCAGCTTCTTCTTCAGGTATTCACGAACACCGATGTCTTCCTGCAGCATCGCCGCGAAATTGTTGTTGTTCGCGTACCAACGCGAAGCCCAATTACGGCTGACAGCCAGGCGGAAGCCAGTCGGATGAATTTTCTGTCCCATCGTATGGCTCCTTAATTCCCGACCGTCACAGTGATGTGACAGGATTGCTTCTCGATGCGGTTACCGCGGCCCTTGGCGCGCGCGGTGAAACGCTTGAGCGATGCAGCCTTGTCGACGTAGATGCTCTTGATCTTGAGCTCGTCGATATCAGCGCCTTCGTTGTGCTCCGCATTCGCGATTGCCGACAGCACAACCTTCTTCACGATGCCAGCCGCCTTCTTCGGCGAGAACGTCAGAACGTTCAGCGCCTTGTCGACCGGCAAACCGCGGATCTGGTCAGCCACAAGGCGCGTTTTTTGCGCCGAGATGCGGGCACCGCGATGAATTGCTTTCACTTCCATCTTGATTGCCCCTTATTTCTTGGCCTTCTTGTCGGCCGCGTGACCCTTGAACGTACGGGTCAGTGCGAACTCGCCAAGCTTGTGGCCGACCATGTTTTCCGAGATGTACACCGGAACGTGTTGACGGCCGTTGTGAACAGCGATCGTCAGGCCGATGAAATCCGGCAGAATCGTCGAGCGACGCGACCAGGTCTTGATCGGCTTTTTGTCGCGCGAAGCTGCAGCCGCCTCAACTTTCTTCAGCAAATGGGCGTCGCAGAACGGACCTTTTTTTACAGAACGTGCCATTGCCTACTCCTTAACGCTTGTGACGGCGCTGGACGATCATCGTCGTCGTGCGCTTGTTGCTGCGGGTGCGGTAACCCTTAGCCGGCGTACCCCACGGGCTCACCGGGTCGCGACCTGCAGCCGTCTTGCCCTCACCACCACCGTGCGGGTGATCAACCGGGTTCATCGCAACGCCACGCACCGTCGGGCGGATACCGCGCCAGCGGTTCGCGCCAGCCTTGCCGATTTGGCGCAGGCTATGCTCTTCGTTGCCGACTTCACCGATCGTTGCACGGCACTCGATGTGCACGCGACGGATTTCGCCCGAACGCAGACGAACCTGCGCGTAGACGCCTTCACGTGCCAGCAGCATGGCCGACGTGCCAGCCGAACGCGCCATTTGCGCGCCCTTGCCCGGCAGCATCTCGATGCAGTGGATCGTCGTACCGACCGGAATGTTGCGGATCGGCAGCGTGTTGCCTGCGCGGATCGGCGCTTCCGAACCCGACATCAGCTGTTGGCCGACGGTCAGGCCCTTCGGGGCGATGATGTAGCGACGCTCGCCGTCTGCGTAGAGCACCAGCGCGATGTTCGCGCTACGGTTCGGGTCGTACTCGAGACGCTCGACCTTTGCCGGGATGCCATCCTTCGTGCGACGGAAATCGACGATACGGTAGTGCTGCTTGTGACCACCACCCTTGTGACGCGTGGTGATACGACCGTTGTTGTTACGGCCGGCGGTCGAGCTCTGCGAGTCGAGCAGTGCCGCGAACGGCTTGCCCTGATGCAGGTTCTTGTTGACCACCTTGACCATCGCGCGGCGACCCGGCGATGTCGGTTTAACTTTAACGATTGCCATGATTACTTGGCCTCCGCTTCAAAGTTGATTTCCTGGCCGGGCTTCAGGCAAACGTACGCCTTCTTCACGTCCTTGCGGCGGCCCATCGAACGGCCGAAGCGCTTTTGCTTGCCCTTCTGAACCAGCACGTTGACCGAATCAACTTCAACCTTGAACAGCAGCTCGACGGCCGCCTTCACTTCCTGCTTCGTGGCATCCGGTGCGACTTCGAACACGACTTGCTCGTTCTTGTCGGCAACCAGCGTCGCCTTTTCCGAGATCACCGGTGCGAGCAGGACCTGCATCAAACGATGATCGTTCTTGCGAATCTCGCTCATGACAGCAACTCCTCGATCTGGGCGACCGCAGCCTTCGTGACCAGCACTTTCTTGAAGTAGATCAGCGACAGCGGGTCAGCGTAGCGCGGCTCGACAATCGCCACGTGCGGCAGGTTGCGCGAAGCCAGGTACAGGTTCTCGTCGACCGTATCCGTAATGATCAGCACGGAGTCGAGACCCATGGTCTTGAATTTGTCAGCCAGCAGCTTGGTCTTCGGCGCTTCGAGGATGATGTCCTCGACGACCGACAGACGGCCTTCACGGGCCAGCTGCGAGAAGATCGAGCAGAGACCTGCGCGATGCATCTTCTTGTTGACCTTGTGCGAGAAGTTTTCTTCCGGCGAGTTCGGGAAGATGCGACCACCGCCACGCCACAACGGGCTCGACGACATACCGGCACGAGCGCGGCCCGTACCCTTCTGACGCCACGGCTTCTTGGTGGTGTGCTTGACTTGCTCACGGTCCTTCTGTGCGCGGTTACCCTGGCGAGCATTCGCCTGGTACGCGACGACGACCTGGTGGATCAGCGCTTCGTTGTAGTCACGACCGAACACGACGTCCGACGCGTTGACCACTGCACCTTCCTGACCATT
Organism: Burkholderia sp. Bp9140; assembly: GCF_003853425.1. Classification (NCBI taxonomy): domain Bacteria; kingdom Pseudomonadati; phylum Pseudomonadota; class Betaproteobacteria; order Burkholderiales; family Burkholderiaceae; genus Burkholderia; species Burkholderia sp. Bp9140. The sequence goes on along the minus strand of NZ_QTPQ01000057.1, from coordinate 21,792 downwards.
TTCATTCAGGAGCTTGAGTTCCATTATTTCGCCCCCTTGGTCTTGACGGCCGGCGTCACGAAAACCTTGCCGCCCTTCGCGCCCGGAATCGCACCCTTGACGAGCAGCAGCTTGCGCTCTGCGTCGATACGAGCAATTTCGAGGTTCTGCACCGTCACCGTAACGTCACCGAGGTGACCCGTCATGCGCTTACCCGGGAAAACACGACCCGGATCCTGCGCCATACCGATCGAGCCCGGCACATTGTGCGAGCGCGAGTTACCGTGCGTGGCACGGCCGGAGGAGAAGTTGTAACGCTTGATCGTACCGGCGTAGCCCTTACCGATCGACACGCCTTGCACGTCGACCTTCTGGCCTACTTCGAAAAGATCAGCACCGACCACGGCGCCATTCGACAGCTCAGCTGCCTTGGCCGCGTCAATGCGGAATTCCTTGAGGACTTCACCGGCTTCGACGCCGGCTTTGGCGAGATGACCTGCCAGCGGCTTCGTCACGCGCGATGCGCGGCGGGAGCCGAATGCAACCTGCACGGCCGTGTAGCCGTCGGTTTCAACAGTCTTGATCTGCGTCACGCGGTTGTCCGACACGTCCAGCACGGTGACGGGAATCGAATCCCCTTCAGCCGTGAAGATACGGGTCATGCCAACCTTGCGACCTACGAGTCCAAGGCTCATCATTTTCTCCATTCCCGACTGCGATTGGTCGGGGCTGATTTACAAAATGCCGGGCACGCAAGGCCCAACTTTTTTACGCGAATACGCGAAAAGCCAAGCAGTATAGCCCGACTTCTCGATTTCCGCAAGCAATACAAAGACTTAGCACCGCCCGGCATGCCGGTTGGCGCCGAAAGCCTTACTGCAGCTTGATTTCCACGTCGACGCCAGCCGGCAGGTCGAGCTTCATCAGCGCGTCAACCGTCTTGTCGGTCGGATCGACGATGTCCATCAGGCGCTGGTGGGTACGGATTTCGAGCTGATCGCGCGACGTCTTGTTGACGTGCGGCGAACGCAGGATGTCAAAACGCTGAATGCGCGTCGGCAGCGGCACCGGGCCACGGACGATTGCGCCAGTCCGCTTCGCGGTATCGACGATCTCGGCAGCCGATTGATCGATCAGACGATAGTCGAAAGCCTTCAGGCGAATGCGGATTTTCTGTTGCTGCATGACGATTCCTTGAAAAGAGCGAGGCGATGTTGCATCGCCGGACACTAAAAGAACGCGAAACCTGTTGCCTGCGGGGAGCGAGGCGACACGTCCCGAACGGTACTTCCACTGCTAAGCCCGCGATTCTACACGAAAATTCGGAGCGGTGGTGTGCGTTTGTCAATGCAGCGATGCGCGCCACAAAGACAAAACCGGGCGCCAGATCAAACTGGACACCCGGTTTCGACGGCACAACTGCCTACCGTGGAATCGCGGACCCCAGAGGGATCCGCGGATCGTCGATATTACTCGATGATCTTGGCGACGACGCCGGCGCCGACGGTACGGCCGCCTTCGCGGATTGCGAAGCGCAGACCTTCTTCCATCGCGATCGGAGCGATCAGCTTCACCGTGATCGACACGTTGTCGCCCGGCATCACCATTTCCTTGTCCTTCGGCAGCTCGATCGAGCCCGTCACGTCCGTCGTACGGAAGTAGAACTGCGGACGGTAGTTGTTGAAGAACGGCGTGTGACGGCCGCCTTCGTCCTTGCTCAGCACGTACACTTCAGCCGTGAAGTGCGTGTGCGGCGTGATCGAACCCGGCTTCGCCAGAACCTGGCCACGCTCCACGTCTTCACGCTTCGTGCCGCGCAGCAGGATACCGACGTTGTCGCCTGCCTGACCTTGGTCCAGCAGCTTGCGGAACATTTCAACGCCCGTGCAGGTCGTCTTCACCGTCGGCTTGATACCGACGATTTCGATTTCCTCGCCGACCTTCACGATGCCGCGCTCGACACGACCCGTCACCACCGTACCACGGCCCGAGATCGAGAACACGTCTTCCACCGGCATCAGGAACGCGCCGTCAACTGCACGCTCCGGCGTCGGGATGTACGTGTCCAGCGCATCTGCCAGGCTCATGATCGCCACTTCGCCCAGCTCGCCCGTGTCGCCTTCCAGCGCCAGCTTCGCCGAACCCTTCACGATCGGCGTGTCGTCGCCCGGGAAGTCGTACTTCGACAGCAGTTCGCGAACTTCCATCTCGACCAGCTCGAGCAGTTCGGCGTCGTCCACCATGTCGCACTTGTTCAGGAACACGATGATGTACGGAACGCCAACCTGACGCGCCAGCAGGATGTGCTCACGCGTTTGCGGCATCGGGCCGTCTGCTGCCGAGCAAACCAGGATCGCGCCGTCCATCTGCGCTGCGCCCGTGATCATGTTCTTCACATAGTCAGCGTGGCCCGGGCAGTCGACGTGTGCGTAGTGGCGGTTTGCCGTTTCGTACTCGACGTGTGCCGTATTGATCGTGATGCCGCGCGCCTTTTCTTCCGGTGCCGCGTCGATCTGGTCGTAGGCCTTCGCTTCGCCGCCGAACTTCTTCGTCAGCACCGTCGTGATCGCTGCCGTCAGCGTCGTCTTGCCGTGGTCAACGTGACCAATCGTACCAACGTTGACGTGCGGCTTGGTCCGCTCAAATTTACCTTTTGCCATGATTCTCTTCTTTCAAAAATAATCGATTGTGATAGCGAATTACTTCGACTTCGCGCTGATGATCGCTTCTGCAACGTTCTTCGGAGCTTCAGCGTAGTGCTTGAACTCCATCGTGTACGTTGCGCGACCCTGCGTCAGCGAACGCAGCGACGTGGAGTAGCCGAACATTTCCGACAGCGGCACTTCAGCGCGCACGATCTTGCCGCCGCCCACCATGTCGTCCATGCCCTGGATAATGCCGCGACGACCCGACAGGTCGCCCATCACGTTACCCATGAAGTCTTCCGGCGTTTCCACTTCCACGGCCATCATCGGTTCAAGCAGAACCGGATCAGCGCGGCGCATCGCTTCCTTGAACGCCATCGAACCAGCCATGCGGAACGCATTTTCGTTCGAGTCGACGTCGTGGTACGAACCGAACGTCAGCGTGACCTTCACGTCGACGACCGGGAAGCCTGCCAGCACGCCGCTCTTCAGCGTTTCCTGGATACCCTTGTCAACCGACGGAATGTATTCGCGCGGGATCACGCCGCCCTTGATCGCGTCGATGAACTCGTAGCCCTTGCCCAGTTCGCTGCGCTCGAGCGTAATGACCGCATGACCATACTGACCACGGCCGCCCGACTGCTTGACAAACTTGCCTTCGACGTCCGCGGCCGACTTGCGAATGGTTTCGCGGTACGCCACCTGCGGCTTGCCGACGGTCGCTTCCACGCCGAATTCACGCTTCATCCGGTCGACGAGAATTTCGAGGTGGAGTTCGCCCATGCCCGAAATGATCGTTTGACCCGATTCTTCGTCGGTCTGCACGCGGAACGACGGATCTTCCTGAGCGAGACGGTTGAGCGCCAGGCCCATCTTTTCCTGGTCAGCCTTCGTCTTCGGCTCGACTGCCTGCGAAATCACCGGCTCCGGGAAAATCATGCGCTCGAGCACGATCGGATGAGCCGGATCGCACAGCGTGTCGCCCGTGGTCGCTTCCTTCAGGCCGACCGCAGCAGCGATGTCGCCCGCGCGAACTTCCTTGATTTCTTCGCGCTGGTTCGCGTGCATCTGCAGAATACGGCCGAGACGTTCCTTCTTGTCCTTGGTCGCATTGAGCAGCGTGTCGCCCGAATTGACAACGCCCGAGTAGACGCGGAAGAAGATCAGCTGGCCGACGAACGGGTCGGTCATGATCTTGAACGCGAGTGCCGAGAACTTCTCGTCGTCGGCAGCACGGCGCTCCGTCTTCTCGCCATTTTCGAGTTCGCCCGTAACCGGCGGAATGTCGACCGGCGACGGCAGGAAATCGATCACGGCGTCGAGCATACGCTGCACGCCCTTGTTCTTGAACGCGGTACCGCACAGCATCGGCTGGATTTCGCACGCGATCGTACGGTCACGCAGACCCTTCACGATCTCGGCTTCGGTCAACTCGCCCGCTTCCAGATACTTGTTCATCAGGTCTTCGTTCGACTCGGCAGCCGCTTCGACCATCTTTTCGCGCCATTCGTCGCATGTGTCGACGAGTTCAGCCGGGATGTCGACGTAGTCGAACTTGGTACCTTGCGACGCCTCGTCCCAAATGATCGCCTTCATCTTGATCAGGTCGACGACGCCCTTGAAGCCTTCTTCCGCGCCGATCGGCACCACGACCGGAACCGGGTTTGCCTTCAGGCGCAGACGGAGCTGGTCGTAGACCTTGAAGAAGTTCGCGCCGGTACGGTCCATCTTGTTGACGAACGCGAGACGGGGCACCTTGTACTTGTTAGCCTGGCGCCACACCGTTTCCGACTGCGGCTGCACGCCGCCCACTGCGCAGTACACCATGCACGCGCCGTCGAGCACGCGCATCGAACGCTCCACTTCGATCGTGAAGTCGACGTGGCCCGGGGTGTCGATGATGTTGATGCGGTGTTCCGGATAGTTGCCGCCCATGCCCTTCCAGAAGGCCGTGGTAGCAGCGGACGTGATCGTGATGCCACGCTCCTGTTCCTGCTCCATCCAGTCCATCGTGGCTGCGCCGTCGTGAACTTCACCGATCTTGTGGTTCACACCGGTGTAAAACAGAATGCGCTCGGTCGTCGTCGTTTTGCCGGCGTCGATGTGAGCGCTAATACCGATATTGCGGTAGCGCTCGATAGGAGTCTTGCGAGCCACTTTGATCCTCTACTGGGATGACGTGATGCAGCCCTGCTGCATCACGCTTCAACACAAACGGGCGAGGCGCCTGAAAAGCGCACCCGCCCGGAATTTATTTCCGCTAACAGCCCAGCCAGGCGCTTAGAAACGGAAATGCGAGAACGCGCGGTTGGCTTCTGCCATGCGGTGAACTTCGTCGCGCTTCTTCATCGCGCCGCCACGGCCTTCGGCCGCTTCGGAGAGTTCACCTGCCAGGCGCAGAGCCATCGACTTCTCGCTGCGCTTCTTCGCAGCCTCACGCAGCCAGCGCATCGCCAATGCCATACGACGCGACGGGCGCACTTCGACCGGAACCTGATAGTTGGCACCACCAACGCGGCGGCTCTTCACTTCGACCACCGGCTTCACGTTGTTGAGCGCAACCGTGAACACTTCCAGCGGGTCCTTGCCACCCTTGGTCTGGATTTGTTCGAATGCGCCATAAACGATGCGCTCTGCGACCGACTTCTTGCCGGACAGCATCAGCATGTTCATGAACTTGGCTACATCAACGTTGCCGAACTTCGGATCCGGCAACACTTCCCGCTTGGGGACTTCGCGACGACGCGGCATGATTCTTCCTTTACCTGTTCAGTTGGAGCTGGTTCCAGCCCCGCGGCCACCAACAAACCCGATCACATCTTCACGACTAACCAGCTTGGCCGGGTGACCACTTACTCGACAGCACCGGCAATCCGGCACTCCCGCCTTGACCGCCCTGCGGCGATCCCTGATCAAAAACTGCTTACTTGGCAGCCTTTGCACGCTTCGCGCCGTACTTCGAGCGCGCTTGCTTACGGTCCTTGACGCCCTGGGTATCCAGCGAGCCGCGAACCATGTGGTAACGCACACCCGGCAAGTCCTTCACACGGCCGCCGCGGATCAGCACAACCGAGTGTTCCTGCAGGTTGTGGCCTTCACCACCGATGTACGAAATCACTTCGAAGCCGTTCGTCAGACGAACCTTGGCGACCTTACGGAGTGCCGAGTTCGGCTTCTTCGGCGTCGTCGTGTACACACGGGTGCACACGCCGCGACGCTGGGGGCAGTCCTGCAGGGCCGGGCTCTTGCTCTTCGTCGTTTCCGACTGACGGCCTTTGCGAACCAGTTGGTTGATGGTTGGCATTGTTTATTCCTGAAATTGAACAAAATCTGCACATCGATTTCGGGCAAAGCGAGAATCGGCGCACAGTTGACTTCCGAACCGGCGATACGGACACGAACCTTCGAACGCGACTCGGCCCACCGAATACCGGAACCCAACATCATATTCCGGAAATGCCAACTAAGTCAACGGCTTGCGTGATTTGCCGGCCGCGCGATCGGTTTACCGGAAGGGCCCGAACACCTGCGTCAGGCCGATTCGACGACGTCGATGATCTCGTCGCCGAAGCGCTCGAGCTTGCGCACGCCCATGCCGGGGATGTGGCGCAGGTCGTCGATCGTCTCCGGCGCATTGCGCGCGATCTCGGCGAGCGTCGCGTCGTGGAAGATCACGTAGGCCGGCACGCCGTCGGACTTCGCGGTTTCCGCGCGCCATGCGCGCAGCGCGTCCCAGCGGGCGCGCTCGCGCGTGCCCATGCCGGCCGTCGGGTCGACGCGGGTGCCGCTGCGGCTCGACGACTGGCGCGTGCGCTGCGGCTTCACGTAGCGGCGCAGCGTGACCTTCTCCTCGTTCTTCAGGACCGGCTTCGCTGCCTCGGTCAGCATGAGCGCGCCGAAACCGCCGTGATCGACCGCCAGGTAGCCGTACGCGACGAGCTGCCGGAAAATCGCGCGCCACTCGGGTTCGGACAGCGACGCGCCGATCCCGAACGTGCTGAGCTGGTCATGGCCGCGCTGCAGCACCTTCTCGGTGCGGCCGCCGCGCAGGATCTCGATCAAATGGCTCGAGCCGAAGTTGAAGCCGCTCGCGCGCTGCGCGCGGAACACGCACGACAGCGCCATCTGCGCCTCGCGCGTCGCGTCCCACGAATCGGGCGGCTCGAGGCATGTGTCGCAGTTGCCGCACGGCTGACTCGCCTCGCCGAAGTAGTTCAAGAGCCGCACGCGCCGGCACGAGATCGTCTCGCACAGCCCGAGCAGCGCGTCGAGCTTCGACGTCTGCACGCGCTTGTGCGCGTCGTCCGCATCGGACTCGTCGATCATCTTGCGCTGCTGGACGACATCGCCGAGCCCATACGCCATCCACGCGTTCGCCGGCATCCCGTCGCGGCCCGCACGGCCCGTTTCCTGGTAGTAGCCTTCGACGCTCTTCGGCAAGTCGAGGTGCGCGACGAAGCGCACGTCCGGCTTGTCGATGCCCATGCCGAACGCGATCGTCGCACACATGACGATGCCTTCCTCGCGCTGGAACATTTCCTGGTGCCTCTGCCGCACCTCGAACTCCATCCCCGCGTGATACGGCAGCGCGCGCACGCCCTGCGCCTTCAGCCACTCGGCCGTTTCCTCGACCTTGCGGCGCGACAGGCAGTAGACGACGCCGGCGTCGGTCGTGCCGTCCGCGTTCGTGTGCTCGGCGCGGATGAAGTCGAGCAGCTGCGAACGCGCGTTGTCCTTCTCGACGATCCGGTAGCGGATGTTCGGCCGATCGAAGCTCGACACGAACACGCGCGCGTCGTCGAGCGCGAGCCGATGGATGATCTCGTCGCGCGTGATCGCGTCGGCGGTCGCCGTCAACGCGATGCGCGGCACCGACGGGAAGCGCTCGTGCAGCACCGACAGCTGAATGTATTCGGGACGGAAGTCATGTCCCCACTGCGACACGCAGTGCGCCTCGTCGATCGCGAACAGGCCGATCTTCGCGCGCTCGAGCAGGTCGAGGAAGCGCGCGGTCATCAGTCGCTCGGGCGCGACGTACAGCAGGTCGATCTCGCCTTCGCGCAGCGCGCGCTCGGTCGCCGCGGCTTCGGCGCCCGACAGCGTCGAGTTCAGGTAGGCCGCGCGCACGCCGACTTCGCTGAGCGCGGCGACCTGGTCCTGCATCAGCGCGATCAGCGGCGACACGACGATGCCCGCCCCCTGCCCGGCCTCGCGGCGCAGCAGCGCCGGAATCTGGTAGCACAGCGACTTGCCGCCGCCCGTCGGCATCAGCACGAGGCAATCGCCGCCGCCGGCGACGTGTTCGACGATCTCGCCCTGCTGGCCGCGAAATGCGGAATAACCAAAGACTTCGTCGAGGATTTCGAGGGCGCGGGACATGAACGAGAAAGTGGACGGCGGAACGATGACCGCAATTTTAACAACCCGCTCGCGCAACGCGCGGCGAATCGTGCATCGTTGGCCAATCGGACAGGGTTCGTGCGCGCGCATGACGGGCCTGCGCAGTCGCGCGGCAAGCCCGTCATGCACGTGCACGGCGGATAAAAAAAACCGCCCGGCGGACCGGGCGGTTTCGATGACAGCGAATACAGCACCGCGAGGCGGCTCGCGCCGCCCGTGCTTACTCGGCTGCCGGGTGTTGCGGCTCTTCCGCCGGCGTGCTCGGCGTACCGAAGTCGAATGCCTCTTCCGCTGCGATCTGGTCGAAACGCTCGCGGTCGGACATCTCCTTCGCCTTGCGCGCCTTGTGGAACGCGAGACCCGTACCGGCCGGGATCAGACGGCCGACGATCACGTTTTCCTTCAGGCCGCGCAGATCGTCGCGCTTGCCCATGATCGCCGCTTCGGTCAGCACGCGGGTCGTTTCCTGGAACGATGCCGCCGAGATGAACGAGTCGGTCGACAGCGACGCCTTCGTGATACCGAGGAGCACGTTGTCGTACGAAGCTGGGCGCTTGTCCTCGGCGATCATGCGATCGTTCTCGTCCAGCATGTCGGAACGCTCGACCTGTTCTCCCGGGATGAAGCGCGTATCGCCGTTATCGGTGATCTGCACACGACGCAGCATCTGGCGAACGATCACCTCGATGTGCTTGTCGTTGATCTTCACGCCCTGCAGACGATACACGTCCTGCACTTCGTCGACGATGTAGCGCGACAGCGCCTCGATACCCTGCAGACGCAGGATGTCGTGCGGATCGGCCGGGCCGTCCACGATCATTTCGCCCTTGTTGACGACCTGAGCATCGTGGACCAGCACCTGCTTTTCCTTCGCGATCAGGAACTCGTGCTGATTGCCTTCGAGGTCCGTGATGACGAGACGCTGCTTGCCCTTCGTGTCCTTGCCGAACGACGTCGTACCGGTGACTTCCGCGAGAATGCCGGCATCCTTCGGCGAACGCGCTTCGAACAGTTCCGCCACCCGCGGCAGACCGCCGGTAATGTCACGCGTCTTCTGCGCTTCGGTCGGGATACGTGCGAGCACTTCACCCACCTGCACTTGCTGGCCGTCCTTCACGGTGATCAGTGCGCCGACCTGGAAGCCGATCTGCACTGCGTGTTCCGTGCCCGGGATCTTCACTTCGTCGCCGTTCGCGTCGAGCAGTTTCACCTGCGGACGCACGCTCTTCGAAGCTTGCGAACCACGACGCTTCACGTCGATCACGACCAGCGTCGACAGGCCGGTCACGTCGTCGATCTGCTTCGCGACGGTCACGCCTTCCTCGACGTTCTCGAACTTCACCGTACCACCGTACTCGGTGATGATCGGACGCGTCATCGGATCCCACGTCGCCAGCTGCGTGCCGGCCTTGATCGCCGCGCCGTCGAGCTGCAGCAGCGTCGCGCCGTACGGGATCTTGTGACGTTCGCGCTCGCGGCCGATATCGTCGGTGATCAGCGCCTCGCCCGAACGCGAAATGACGATCTGCTCGCCCTTCGCGTTGGTGACGTAACGCATGGTCGCCGTGAAGCGCACGATACCGTTGCTCTTCGCTTCGACCGACGACGCCACTGCCGCACGCGATGCCGCACCACCGATGTGGAACGTACGCATCGTCAGCTGCGTGCCCGGTTCGCCGATCGACTGAGCCGCGATCACGCCGACCGCTTCGCCGACGTTCACGAGCGAGCCGCGGCCGAGGTCACGGCCGTAGCAGGCCGCGCACAGACCGTAACGCGTTTCGCAGGTCAGCGGCGTGCGCACGCGCACTTCGTCGATGCCGAGGCGTTCGATTTCCTCGACCGCCGTTTCGTCGAGCAGCGTACCCGATTCGTACAGCGTTTCCTGCGTTTCCGGGTTCACGACGTCCGCAACCGCGACGCGGCCGAGGATACGGTCGCGCAGCGCTTCGACGACTTCACCGCCTTCGACCAGCGCCTTCATCGCCACGCCGTTCGACGTGCCGCAATCGTCCTCGACCACCACCAGATCCTGCGTGACATCGACGAGACGACGCGTCAGGTAACCCGAGTTCGCGGTCTTCAGTGCCGTATCAGCCAGACCCTTACGTGCACCGTGGGTCGAGATGAAGTACTGCAACACGTTCAGGCCTTCGCGGAAGTTCGCGGTAATCGGCGTCTCGATAATCGAGCCGTCCGGCTTCGCCATCAGGCCTCGCATACCGGCCAGCTGACGAATCTGCACCGCCGAACCCCGGGCGCCCGAGTCGGCCATCATGTAGATCGAGTTGAACGACTCCTGGCGCGTCTCGTTGCCGTCGCGGTCCGTCACCGGCTCCGTCGACAGCTGCTCCATCATCGCCTTGCCGACCGCTTCCGACGTTGCCGACCAGATGTCGACCACGTTGTTGTAGCGTTCCTGCGCGGTGACGAGACCCGACATGTACTGGCGGTCGTACTCCTTCACCTTCTTCGCGGCGTCGCCGACGATCGTTTCCTTCTGCGGCGGCACGAGCATGTCGTCCACGCAGATCGAGATACCGGCACGCGTCGCGAGACGGAAACCCGACTGCATCAGCTGGTCGGCAAACACGACCGTCGCACGCAGACCGCACTTGCGGAATGCGGTGTTGATCAGGCGCGAGATTTCCTTCTTCTTCAGCGGCTTGTTCAGCACCGAGAACGGCAGGCCGTGCGGCAGGATCTCCGACAGGATCGCGCGGCCGACGGTCGTCGCGTACAGCGAGATCTTCGGCACGAATTGCGGCGCGCCTTCCGACGTGTCCTCGTTGTGGACCATTTCGGTGATCCGCACGTTGACGCGCGATGCCAGCTCGACTTCCTTGTTCTCGTACGCGCGGATCACTTCCGACACGCCAGTGAACGACAGGCCTTCGCCCTTGCCGTTGATCGCTTCGCGGGTCGCGTAGTACAGACCCAGCACGATATCCTGCGACGGCACGATCGACGGATCGCCGTTGGCCGGGAACAGCACGTTGTTCGACGCCAGCATCAGCGTGCGCGCTTCCATCTGCGCTTCGAGCGACAGCGGCACGTGAACGGCCATCTGGTCACCGTCGAAGTCGGCGTTGAACGCCGCGCAGACGAGCGGGTGCAGCTGGATCGCCTTGCCTTCGATCAGCACCGGCTCGAACGCCTGGATACCGAGACGGTGCAGCGTCGGCGCACGGTTCAGCATCACCGGGTGCTCGCGGATCACCTCTTCGAGGATGTCCCACACCACCGGCGTCTGGTTCTCGACTTCCTTCTTCGCAGCCTTGATGGTCGTGGCGACGCCCATCACTTCCAGCTTGTTGAAGATGAACGGCTTGAACAGCTCGAGCGCCATCAGCTTCGGCAGACCGCACTGGTGCAGCTTCAGCGTCGGGCCGACCACGATGACCGAACGGCCCGAGTAGTCGACGCGCTTGCCCAGCAGGTTCTGACGGAAACGACCGCCCTTGCCCTTGATCATGTCGGCGAGCGACTTCAGCGGACGCTTGTTCGCGCCCGTCATCGCCTTGCCGCGACGACCGTTGTCGAGCAGCGAGTCGACGGCTTCCTGCAGCATCCGCTTTTCGTTGCGGACGATGATTTCAGGGGCCTTCAGCTCGAGCAGGCGCTTCAACCGGTTGTTACGGTTGATCACGCGGCGATACAGGTCGTTCAGGTCCGACGTCGCGAAACGGCCGCCGTCCAGCGGCACGAGCGGACGCAGTTCCGGCGGCAGCACCGGCAGCACTTCGAGGATCATCCACTCGGGCTTGATGCCCGAGCGCTGGAATGCCTCGAGGACCTTCAGGCGCTTCGCGTACTTCTTGATCTTCGCTTCCGAGCCGGTGTTCTTCAGCTCGGTGCGCAGCGTCTCGACCTGCTCGTCGATGTTGATCGCGCGCAGCAGTTCACGCACGCCTTCCGCGCCCATCTCGGCACGGAATTCGTCGCCGTATTCCTCGACCTTGTTGTAGTAATCCTCTTCGGTCATGATCTGCCGCGCCTTCAGCGGCGTCATGCCCGGTTCGATCACCACGTACGCTTCGAAGTACAGCACGCGTTCGATGTCGCGCAGCGTCATGTCGAGCACCATGCCCAGACGCGACGGCAGCGACTTCAGGAACCAGATGTGCGCGACCGGCGAGGCCAGCTCGATGTGGCCCATGCGCTCGCGGCGCACCTTCGCCAGCGTCACTTCGACGCCGCACTTCTCGCAGATCACGCCGCGGTGCTTCAGACGCTTGTACTTGCCGCACAGGCACTCGTAGTCCTTGATCGGCCCGAAGATCTTCGCGCAGAAGAGACCATCGCGTTCCGGCTTGAACGTACGGTAGTTGATGGTCTCCGGCTTCTTCACTTCGCCGAACGACCACGAACGGATCTTGTCCGGCGAGGCCAGACCGATCTTGATCGCGTCGAAAACTTCTTCCTGTTGGACTTGCTTGAATAGATCGAGCAGAGCTTTCATTGCTTTCTCTCCGTAGTCCGATTAATTGCGGTCGAGATCGATGTCGATACCGAGCGAGCGGATTTCCTTCACGAGCACGTTGAAGGATTCCGGCATGCCTGCATCGATCACGTGATCGCCCTTGACGAGGTTCTCGTAAACCTTCGTCCGGCCGTTCACGTCGTCCGACTTCACCGTCAGCATTTCCTGCAGCACGTAGGACGCGCCGTACGCTTCGAGTGCCCACACTTCCATTTCACCGAAACGCTGGCCACCGAACTGCGCCTTACCACCCAACGGCTGCTGCGTGACGAGCGAGTACGGGCCCGTCGAACGCGCGTGCATCTTGTCATCGACCAGGTGGTGCAGCTTCAGGTAGTGCATGTAGCCGAGCGTCACGCGACGTTCGAACATTTCACCCGTGCGGCCGTCGTACAGGCGGACCTGGTTCTTCGACGGATTCATGCCGAGTTGTTCCGCGATGTCGTCCGGGAACGCGAGGTCGAGCATCTTGCCCATTTCTTCCTCGGTCGCACCGTCGAACACCGGCGTTGCAAACGGCACGCCTTCGCGCAGGTTCTTCGCGAGTTCGAGGATCTCGTCGTCGGTGAAGCTTTCCAGATCTTCCTGGCGGCCCGAGTCGTTGTAGATCTTCGTCAGGAACACGCGCATTTCCTCGATCTTCGCCTGACGCTGCAGCATTTCGCCGATACGCCAGCCGAGGCCCTTCGCGGCCCAACCGAGGTGCACTTCCAGAACCTGACCCACGTTCATCCGCGACGGCACGCCGAGCGGGTTCAGCACGACGTCTGCCGGACGGCCGTCGGCCATGTACGGCATGTCTTCGATCGGGACGATCTTCGACACGACACCCTTGTTGCCGTGACGGCCTGCCATCTTGTCGCCGGGCTGCAGACGGCGCTTCACCGCGAGGTACACCTTGACCATCTTCAGCACGCCCGGCGGCAGTTCGTCGCCTTGCGTGAGCTTCTTGCGCTTCTCTTCGAACGCGAGGTCGAACTGGTGACGCTTTTCTTCGATCGAGTTCTTGATCGCTTCGAGCTGCGCCGCTGCTTCGTCGTCCGCGAGGCGGATGTCGAACCAGTGGTAGTGATCGAGATCTTCCAGGTACGCCTGGTCGATCTTCGTGCCCTTCGCGAGCTTCTTCGGACCGCCGTTCGCGACCTTGCCCACGAGCATGCGCGCGAGACGCTGGAACGCGTCGCCTTCCACGATGCGCAGCTGGTCGTTCAGGTCGAGACGATAGCGCTTCAGTTCGTCGTCGATGATCTGTTGCGCACGCTTGTCGCGCTGGATGCCTTCACGCGTGAACACCTGGACGTCGATCACGGTGCCGCTCATGCCCGACGGCACGCGCAGCGACGTGTCCTTCACGTCCGAAGCCTTCTCGCCGAAGATCGCGCGCAGCAGCTTCTCTTCCGGCGTCAGCTGGGTCTCGCCCTTCGGCGTGACCTTGCCGACCATCACGTCGCCCGCTTCGACTTCCGCACCGATGTACACGATGCCCGATTCGTCGAGACGGCCGAGCTGGACTTCCGCCAGGTTCGAGATGTCGCGCGTGATTTCTTCCGGCCCGAGCTTCGTGTCGCGTGCAACGACGTTCAGCTCTTCGATGTGGATCGACGTGTAGCGATCGTCGGCAACCACCTTCTCCGAGATCAGGATCGAGTCCTCGAAGTTGTAGCCGTTCCACGGCATGAACGCGATCAGCATGTTCTGGCCGAGCGCGAGCTCGCCCAGGTCCGTCGAGGCGCCGTCGGCCAGCACGTCGCCGCGCGAGACCTTGTCGCCCATCTTCACGATCGGACGCTGGTTGATGTTCGTGTTCTGGTTCGAACGCGTGTACTTGATCAGGTTGTAGATGTCGACACCGACTTCACCTGCGACCGCTTCATCGTCGTTCACGCGAATCACGATACGGCCTGCGTCGACATAGTCGACGACGCCGCCACGGAACGCCTGAACCGTCGTGCCCGAGTCGACCGCGCAGGTACGCTCGATGCCCGTACCGACGACCGGCTTCTCCGGACGCAGACACGGCACGGCCTGACGCTGCATGTTCGAACCCATCAGTGCACGGTTCGCGTCGTCGTGCTCGAGGAACGGAATCAGCGAAGCTGCAACCGACACGATCTGCGACGGTGCGACGTCCATGTACTGGATACGGTCCGGCGTGACCATCATCGTTTCGCCGGCTTCACGCGACGACACAAGTTCGTCGATCAGCGTGCCGTTCTCGTCGATCGCGGCGTTCGCCTGCGCGATCATGTAGCGGCCTTCCTCGATCGCCGACAGGTAATCGATCTGGTCGGTCACCTTGCTGTCCACGACCTTGCGGTACGGCGTCTCGAGGAAGCCGTACTCGTTCAGGTGCGCATACAGTGCGAGCGAGTTGATCAGGCCGATGTTCGGACCTTCCGGCGTTTCGATCGGGCACACGCGGCCATAGTGGGTCGGGTGCACGTCACGCACTTCGAAGCCTGCGCGTTCGCGCGTCAGACCGCCCGGGCCCAGTGCGGAAACACGGCGCTTGTGCGTGATTTCCGACAGCGGGTTGGTCTGGTCCATGAACTGCGACAGCTGCGACGAACCGAAGAACTCGCGGATCGCCGACGAAATCGGCTTCGAGTTGATCAGGTCGTGCGGCATCAGGTTTTCGCTTTCGGCCTGGCCGAGGCGTTCCTTGACCGCGCGCTCGACACGCACCAGACCCGCGCGGAACTGGTTTTCCGCCAGTTCGCCGACGCAACGCACACGACGGTTGCCGAGGTGGTCGATGTCGTCCACTTCGCCCTTGCCGTTGCGCAGCTCGACGAGGATCTTGATCGTCGCGAGGATGTCGTCGTCCTGCAGCGTCATCGGGCCGGTGATCTCGTCACGGCTGACGCGGCGGTTGAACTTCATGCGGCCGACCTTCGACAGGTCGTACGCTTCTTCGCTGTAGAACAGACGGTTGAACAGCGCCTCGACCGCTTCTTCGGTCGGCGGTTCGCCCGGACGCATCATGCGGTAGATCGCGATGCGCGCGGCCGTCTTGTCGGTCGTTTCGTCGACACGCAGCGTCGACGAGATGTACGGACCCTGGTCCAGATCGTTCGTGTAGAGCGTCTGGATATCCTTGATGCCCGCTTCGCGCAGCTTCTCGAGCACGCTTTCCGTGACTTCGTCGTTCGCGCTCGCGATCACTTCGCCGGTGTCGCCGTCGACGACGTTCTTCGCCAGCACGCGGCCGAGCAGATAGTCTTCCGGCACCGAGATGAACTTGGTCTTCGCGGCTTCGAGGTCGCGAATGTGCTTCGCGTTGATCCGCTTGTCCTTCTGGACGATGACCTTGCCGTCGCGATCCGTGATGTCGAAACGCGCGACTTCACCACGCAGGCGCTCGGGCACGAACTCGAGTTGCGCGCCTTCGTCCATCAGCGTGAAGTTGTCGAACACGAAGAAGTTCGCGAGGATCTGTTCCGGCGTGAGGCCGATGGCCTTCAGCAGGATCGTGACCGGCATCTTGCGGCGACGGTCGACGCGGAAGTACAGGATGTCCTTCGGATCGAATTCGAAGTCGAGCCACGAGCCGCGGTACGGAATGATCCGTGCCGAGAACAGCAGCTTGCCCGAGCTGTGCGTCTTGCCCTTGTCGTGTTCGAAGAACACGCCCGGCGAACGGTGCAGCTGCGAGACGATGACACGCTCGGTGCCGTTGATGACGAACGAGCCTGTCGGCGTCATGAGCGGAATTTCGCCCATGTACACTTCCTGCTCCTTCACTTCCTTGACGACCGGCTTGTTCGGCGATTCCTTGTCGAGGATGACGAGGCGGACCTTCGCGCGCAGCGCGGAGCAGTACGTCAGGCCCCGCTGCTGGCATTCCTTGATGTTGAATGCCGGCGAGGACAGCGCATAGCTCACGAACTCGAGGCGCGCGAAGCCGTTGTGCGAAACAATGGGAAATACCGATGTGAATGCGGCCTGCAAACCTTCAGGCTTGCGTTGCGTGCCCAGCACATCGGCTTGCAGAAACGTGCTGAATGATTCAAGCTGGGTAGCCAGCAAGAACGGAACCTGGTGAACGATGGGGCGCTTCGCGAAACTCTTGCGAATGCGCTTCTTCTCGGTGAAGGAATATTGCATACGATCTCCGAATCACGGCGGGTGCTATCGAGGCGGAATACCTGGACGTTTCAAACCCGAGTGTTCACCGACTGAGACCCGATGGCCGTCCAACGGCTTGAACGAGCCGAGAAGCTTGGTGGTTGGCCGCTACCAACCGCTGGCTGACGGCAGCGGATGCCTGTGTTGCCCGCTACCCGACCAAACTTGCCTTCTGCAGTCGCTTCAGAAGACAAAGAGAAACGCCAGTCGTGACCATTGACAACGATTTGGCGGTTTTCTTTGGCTTCTGGGGCCGATTATTCGGGCTCTCGAATGAGTGCCAGAATAACGTCCCCACAAAGCACAAAAAGGCCGGCGGTGAAAATACCGCCAGCCTTCGCACAGCGCGTCGAAACTTACTTGACTTCGACCTTCGCGCCCGCGTCTTCCAGCTTCTTCTTGGCTTCTTCAGCAGCAGCCTTGTCGACGCCTTCCTTGACAGCCTTCGGTGCGCCGTCAACGACGTCCTTCGCTTCCTTCAGGCCCAGGCCCGTCAGTTCGCGAACTGCCTTGATGACTGCAACCTTGTTGCTGCCTGCTTCAGTCAGAACGACCGTGAATTCGGTCTTCTCTTCTGCAGCAGCAGCAGCGCCGCCGCCTGCCGGGCCAGCGACTGCCACTGCAGCTGCCGACACGCCAAACTTCTCTTCGAACGCCTTGACCAGTTCGTTCAGTTCCAGAACGGTCATCCCTTCGACTGCTGCCAGGATGTCTTCTTTTGCGATTGCCATTTGAAATACTCCTAAATTGAATTCGGATACAGCCAGCGATCAGTAACGCTGATGCACGTTCGCTTACGCAGCTTCCGCTTGCTTCTTCTCGGCGAGCGCGGCCAGAGCACGCGCGAAGCCCGAAACAGGCGATTGCATAACGAACAGCAGCTTCGAGAGCAGTTCTTCGCGGCTCGGGATGCTTGCCAGCGCTTGCACGCCAGCCTTGTCCATCACCTTGCCATCGAACGAACCAGCCTTGATGACCAACTTGTCATTGCTCTTGCTGAAGTCGTTGACGACCTTAGCAGCGGCAATTGCATCTTCCGAGATGCCGTAGATCAGCGGACCAGTCATCTGCTCTGCCAGCGGAGCAAAAGGCGTACCTTCAACAGCGCGACGCGCCAGCGTGTTCTTCAACACGCGCAGGTAAACCTGTTGCTCACGCGCTTTCGCGCGCAGCTTGGTCAGATCGCCAACCGCAATTCCACGATACTCAGCCAGCACAACGGTCTGGGCCTTCGCGACTTGCGCGGCAACCTCAGCGACGACGGCTTGCTTGTCTTCTCTATTAAGCGGCACGGTTAGCCTCCAGAAACGATACGTTCGGCACGAAACCTCACGTACCTCGTTCAACAACGGCGTCCGACCTCGTTAGGAGTATTTCCACCTCACGCCGTGAATCGCTTCACGACCTGCGGCTTCACCACTGCAAAACTTTTTCGGGTTCGCCATCTGCGTTGGCTTGAATTAAGGGATCGCCTGCCTGCTGCGTCCCACCAACGGTCTTTGATAACCGGTTGCCCGCGCTACTGCACGAACAACCGCCCAAAGCCCATGTAGGCCGCTTCGCGAACGAAGCGGCCCGGATACTTGCTTACTGTGCTGCCAGCGTAGCCTGGTCGACACGCACGCCGACGCCCATCGTGCTCGACAGTGCGATCTTGCGCAGGTAGACGCCCTTGCTCGTTGCCGGCTTGGCCTTCTGCAGCGCTTCGATCAGCGCCGACAGGTTCGAACGCAGTGCGGTCGATTCGAACGATGCACGGCCGATGGTCGCGTGGATGATACCGGCCTTGTCGACACGGAATTGCACCTGACCAGCCTTCGCGTTCTTGACTGCAGTCGCGACGTCCGGCGTGACCGTGCCGACCTTCGGGTTCGGCATCAGGCCGCGCGGGCCGAGGATCTGACCGAGCGTACCGACGATACGCATCGTGTCCGGCGAAGCGATCACGATGTCGAAGTCCATCTGGCCAGCCTTGATCTGCTCAGCCAGGTCTTCCATACCGACGATTTCCGCACCTGCTGCGCGAGCCTGCTCGGCCTTGTCGCCTTGCGCGAACACGGCAACGCGAACCGACTTGCCCGTACCTGCCGGCAGCACGACCGAACCACGAACGACCTGGTCCGACTTCTTCGCATCGATGCCGAGCTGGACTGCGACGTCGATCGATTCGTTGAACTTCGCGCTCGCGCATTCCTTCACGAGTGCCAGTGCGTCTTCGATCGCGTACAGCTTCTGACGGTCGACCTTGGCGGCAAATGCCTGACGGCGCTTGGAGATCTTAGCCATTTACACGCCCTCCACAGTGATGCCCATCGAGCGTGCGCTACCAGCGATGGTGCGAACGGCTGCGTCCAGATCAGCTGCCGTAAGGTCCGGCATCTTGGTCTTCGCGATTTCTTCGGCTTGAGCGCGCGTGATCGAACCGACCTTGTCGGTGTGCGGCTTGCTCGAGCCCTTGTCCACCTTCGCCGCCTTCTTGATCAGGACGGTCGCCGGCGGCGTCTTCATCACGAACGTGAAGCTCTTGTCAGCGTATGCCGTGATGACCACCGGCACCGGCAGACCCGGCTCCATGCCTTGAGTCTGCGCGTTGAACGCCTTGCAGAACTCCATGATGTTCAGGCCGCGCTGGCCCAGTGCCGGACCGACCGGCGGCGACGGGTTGGCTTTACCTGCAGGAATCTGCAGCTTGATAAAGCCGACAATCTTCTTTGCCATTTGTAAACCTCGTTGGAACGCCAGGCGGCGTTCGGTGAGTGATAACGCGCGTTCGCCGCTGGCTACTGACGCTCCTCAACGGCCATGACGCGGACCGTAAGCGCGAAGGTGGGCAGCCGAGGCTGCCCACCAAATCGGGATCAAACTTTTTCGACCTGGCCGAACTCGAGTTCGACCGGGGTGGAGCGGCCAAAGATGGTGACCGACACACGCACGCGCGATTTTTCGTAGTTGACTTCTTCGACCGTGCCGTTGAAGTCCGTGAACGGGCCTTCCTTGACACGCACCATCTCGCCAACTTCGAACAGGGTCTTCGGGCGCGGCTTCTCGACGCCTTCCTGCATCTGCGACATGATCTTTTCGACTTCCTTCGGGGAAATCGGGGTCGGGCGGTTACGCGCACCGCCGACGAAACCCGTGACCTTCGCCGTGTTCTTCACGAGGTGCCACGTTTCGTCCGTCATTTCCATTTCCACCAGCACGTAGCCGGGGAAGAAACGACGCTCGGTTACAGCCTTGTGGCCACCCTTGACTTCGACCACTTCTTCGGTCGGAACCAGGATCTGACCGAATTTGTCCTGCATGCCAGCACGTTCGATGCGCTCCTGAAGCGCACGTTGCACGCTCTTCTCCATGCCGGAGTAGGCGTGCACGACGTACCAACGCTTTCCGCTCGGGGATGCCGGAGTATCGCTCATATCATTTCCAACCCAGAATCGCCGAGAAAATCACCCATTCGATCGATTTGTCACTCAACCAGAGGAAAATCGCCATCACGAGCACGAAACCAAACACGACGAGTGTGGTTTGCGTTGCTTCCTTGCGGGTGGGCCAAACGACCTTGCGGACTTCCTTGTACGAATCCTTGGCAAACGCGATGAGGCTCTTGCCAGGTGCGGACATCAGACCGACGGCCACGCCGGCGATGATACCTACCGCCAATGCGGCACCGCGGACATACCACTGCTGGTTGGCCAGCCAGAAGAAGCCCACGAATCCGGCCAAGACCAGCAATACGCCCAGGGCCAGCATCAGCTTATCGCCGGAGGTATTTACAGTTTCGACGGATGGATTCGCCATAACACCTTAAAACAAATGCCACGTGGGACACGTGGCGATTTTTGGCAGGGGCAGAGGGAATCGAACCCCCAACCTTCGGTTTTGGAGACCGACGCTCTGCCAGTTGAGCTATACCCCTAAACCATGCTGGGGCCGGCTGCTGCCAGCCCCAAAACTGTCGATCAACGAATAACTGGCTTACTCGATGATCTTGGCGACGACGCCGGCGCCGACGGTACGGCCGCCTTCGCGGATTGCGAAGCGCAGACCTTCTTCCATCGCGATCGGAGCGATCAGCTTCACCGTGATCGACACGTTGTCGCCCGGCATCACCATTTCCTTGTCCTTCGGCAGCTCGATCGAGCCCGTCACGTCCGTCGTACGGAAGTAGAACTGCGGACGGTAGTTGTTGAAGAACGGCGTGTGACGGCCGCCTTCGTCCTTGCTCAGCACGTACACTTCAGCCGTGAAGTGCGTGTGCGGCGTGATCGAACCCGGCTTCGCCAGAACCTGGCCACGCTCCACGTCTTCACGCTTCGTGCCGCGCAGCAGGATACCGACGTTGTCGCCTGCCTGACCTTGGTCCAGCAGCTTGCGGAACATTTCAACGCCCGTGCAGGTCGTCTTCACCGTCGGCTTGATACCGACGATTTCGATTTCCTCGCCGACCTTCACGATGCCGCGCTCGACACGACCCGTCACCACCGTACCACGGCCCGAGATCGAGAACACGTCTTCCACCGGCATCAGGAACGCGCCGTCAACTGCACGCTCCGGCGTCGGGATGTACGTGTCCAGCGCATCTGCCAGGCTCATGATCGCCACTTCGCCCAGCTCGCCCGTGTCGCCTTCCAGCGCCAGCTTCGCCGAACCCTTCACGATCGGCGTGTCGTCGCCCGGGAAGTCGTACTTCGACAGCAGTTCGCGAACTTCCATCTCGACCAGCTCGAGCAGTTCGGCGTCGTCCACCATGTCGCACTTGTTCAGGAACACGATGATGTACGGAACGCCAACCTGACGCGCCAGCAGGATGTGCTCACGCGTTTGCGGCATCGGGCCGTCTGCTGCCGAGCAAACCAGGATCGCGCCGTCCATCTGCGCTGCGCCCGTGATCATGTTCTTCACATAGTCAGCGTGGCCCGGGCAGTCGACGTGTGCGTAGTGGCGGTTTGCCGTTTCGTACTCGACGTGTGCCGTATTGATCGTGATGCCGCGCGCCTTTTCTTCCGGTGCCGCGTCGATCTGGTCGTAGGCCTTCGCTTCGCCGCCGAACTTCTTCGTCAGCACCGTCGTGATCGCTGCCGTCAGCGTCGTCTTGCCGTGGTCAACGTGACCAATCGTACCAACGTTGACGTGCGGCTTGGTCCGCTCAAATTTACC
>NZ_QTPQ01000056.1:0-44922 GCF_003853425.1 Burkholderia sp. Bp9140 | reverse complement strand
TTGTGGCCTTTGGGGGCCTGGCCGTCCCTAGTCTCACCCCCCCTTGTTTTGCGTCTCAATATCTGTGGGGGCGCCCGCCCGGGGGGGGGGGGGGGGGCGGGGGGGCGGCCGGCCCCCGCCGCCGGCCGCGGCGGAGCGGACGCCCGCCGCGGATACTGCCTGACTGCTTACGGCTTACTGCTGCTTTGCTGCTGCGACTTGCGCGGCCACTTCGGCGGCGAAGTCGTCCTGGCGCTTCTCGATGCCTTCGCCGACGACGAACAGCGTGAACTTCTGCACGGCGGAATCCGCCGCCTTCAGCATCTGCTCGATCGACTGCTTGTCGTTCTTCACGAACGTCTGGTTCAGCAGCGACACTTCCTTCAGGTACTTCTGGACGCTACCGTCGACCATCTTCGCGACGATTTCAGCCGGCTTGCCCGATTCCGCAGCCTTCTGCTCGGCCACGCGGCGTTCCGTCTCGATCAGTTCCGCCGGCACGTCAGCCGACGACAGCGCGACCGGCTTCATTGCCGCGATGTGCATCGCGACGTCCTTGCCGACCTGCTCTTCCGCGCCCGTGTACTCGACGATCACGCCGATACGCGCGCCGTGCAGGTACGTTGCGATCTTGTTCGCGGTTTCGAAACGGACGAAACGGCGGATCGACACGTTCTCGCCGATCTTGCCGATCAGTGCCAGACGGACTGCGTCGACCGTCGAGCCTTCGAGCGGCAGTGCCGACAGCGCAGCCACGTCGGCCGGGTTTTGCGTCGCGACGAGTTCTGCAACCGTCTTCGAGAATGCGAGGAAGTCGTCGTTCTTCGCGACGAAGTCGGTTTCGCAGTTCAGTTCGACCAGCGCGCCTGCGTTGCCGCCGACGAACGATGCGACGACGCCTTCTGCCGTCACGCGCGATGCCGCCTTGCTCGCCTTGTTGCCGAGCTTGACGCGCAGCAGCTCTTCAGCCTTGGCCAGATCGCCGTCGGCTTCCGTCAGCGCCTTCTTGCACTCCATCATTGGTGCGTCGGTCTTTGCGCGCAGTTCTGCCACCATGCTTGCGGTAATTGCCGCCATCATTCGCTCCTTGAGTCTGTATTCACAACGCCGCCCGCTTGGACGCGAACGGCCGAGATTCGTTTCCGGACCCGCGCCGATTCGGCGCGATCAGGTCCGGCGCACAAGCTTAAAAAAAGGGGGCCTGTTGAGAGCCCCCTTTTTGCGCCGGCTCGGGGCCAGTTACGCGTTTTCCTCGACGTACTCGTCGTCGCCGCGTGCGGCCTGGACCACTTCGTTGACCGCGTTCGCACGGCCTTCGAGGATCGCGTCGGCCACGCCTTCAGCGTACAGCGCGACTGCCTTGCTCGAGTCGTCGTTACCCGGGATCACGTAATCCACACCTTCCGGCGAGTGGTTCGTATCGACCACGGCGATGACCGGCACGCCCAGCTTGTTCGCTTCCGTGACGGCAATCTTGTGGTAGCCGACGTCGATGACGAAGATCGCGTCCGGAATGCCGCCCATGTCCTTCACGCCGCCGATCGACTTCTGCAGCTTGGCGATTTCGCGTTCGAACAGCAGCGCTTCCTTCTTGCTCATCTTCTCGGTTTCGCCCGATTCGACGGCCGCTTCCATGTCCTTCAGGCGCTTGATCGATACCTTCAGCGTCTTGAAGTTGGTCATCATGCCGCCGAGCCAGCGTGCGTTGACGTACGGCATGCCCGCGCGCTGCGCTTCCTGGGCGATCGTGTCACGCGACTGGCGCTTCGTGCCGACGAACAGGATCGTGCCGCGGTTCGCTGCCAGCTGGCGCACGTACTTCTGTGCGTCCGTGAACATCGGCAGCGTCTTTTCGAGGTTGATGATGTGAATCTTGTTGCGGTGACCGAAAATGAACGGAGCCATCTTCGGGTTCCAGAAGCGCGTCTGGTGACCGAAGTGGACACCCGCTTCCAGCATTTGGCGCATCGTGACTGCCATGTAAATTCTCCACGAGGGTTGGGTCTTAAGCCGGCTGCCGTACCGCCGCGCGAACCCGCCCCGAAGGACCTTCGTTCCGCGCGGCCGGCACCCTGGTTGCGCCGGCTTGCGATTCGGCACGTGCGAAAATGCCCGTGCCGCAAGCCTTTCATCGCCATGCCGCCCCAGATCGGGGCATGTTCGGCATTTGGATGTCGACTTAGCCAAAGAGTATAGCACGCCGATTTGTCGGCTCTCAAGTCGCCCGCCACTTTCGCTTGCCGCGCGGCAGCCGGCCGGACAATCCGCGAAAACCCGCATCGGCACCGCCGGCAGGGGCTGCGAGGCCCGCCATAAGGTGCGATAATCCGTCAATTCACCGCATTCCAGGCATACCTCGATGACTATTACGCTCAAAAACGAACACGACATCGCCGAGATGCGCGTCGCCTGCCGTCTCGCGAGCGAAGTGCTCGACTTCATCACGCCGCACGTCGTCGCGGGCATCACGACCGCCGAACTCGACCGGCTCTGTCACGAATTCATGCTCAACGAGCAGGGCACGATCCCCGCGCCGCTGAATTATCAGCCGCCCGGCTATCCGCCGTACCCGAAGGCCACCTGCATCTCGGTCAACGACGTGATCTGCCACGGCATTCCGGGCGAGAAGGTGATCAAGAACGGCGACGCGCTGAACATCGACGTCACCGTGATCAAGAACGGCTACTTCGGCGACACCAGCCGGATGTTCATCGTCGGCGAGGGCTCGATCCTCGCGAAGCGTCTCGTGCAGACCACCTACGAATGCATGTGGCTCGGCATCGACCAGGTCAAGCCCGGTGCGCACCTCGGCGATATCGGCTACGCGATCCAGAAGCACGCGGAAGCGCAGGGCTACAGCGTCGTGCGCGAATACTGCGGCCACGGCATCGGCACGGTGTTCCACGAAGATCCGCAGGTCGTCCACTACGGCCGTCCGGGCACCGGCATCGAGCTGAAGGCCGGGATGATCTTCACGATCGAGCCGATGATCAACGCCGGCAAGCGCGACATTCGCACGATGCCCGACCAGTGGACGGTCAAGACGCGCGACCGCAGCCTGTCCGCGCAATGGGAGCACACGGTGCTCGTCACCGAGACGGGCTACGAGGTGCTGACCGTGTCCGCCGGTACGCCGGCACGCCCGGTGTTCGCACAACCGGCCGCCGCGGTCTGAGCGCCGTCGCGCCAGCCTGCCCTGCCCGCCCCTGACCTGAACGGCCACCCATGAGCGCTCACGCCGCCCCCTCGCCCGAAGCGCTGTCGCGGCGCGCCGAATTCAAGGCCGCCAAGGCCGACATGCTCGAGCGCTTTCGCAGCGCGACGAACGTCGCGTCGCTGATGCACGCGCTGTCGAAGCTCACCGACGAGGCGCTCAAGCGCGTATGGGACGACTGCGGGCTGCCCGCGACGCTCGCGCTCGTCGCCGTCGGCGGCTACGGGCGCGGCGAGCTCGCGCCCCACTCCGACGTCGACATCCTGGTGCTGCTGCCCGATACGCACGACCCGGCGCTCGACGCGCGCATCGAGCGCTTCATCGGGATGGCGTGGGATCTCGGCCTCGAGATCGGCAGCAGCGTGCGCACGGTCGCGCAATGCATCGAGGAAGCATCGCAGGACGTCACCGTGCAGACCTCGCTGCTCGAGGCGCGCCGCATCGTCGGCAGCACCGCGCTGTTCGAGCGCTTCACCGTGCGCTATCACGAGGCACTCGACGCGCGCGCGTTCTTCACCGCGAAGGTGCTCGAGATGCGCCAGCGCCACGCGAAGTTCCAGGACACGCCGTACAGCCTCGAGCCGAACGTGAAGGAAAGCCCCGGCGGGCTGCGCGACCTGCAGACGATCCTGTGGATCGCGCGCGCGGCCGGCTTCGGCAGCAGCTGGCGCGAGCTCGACACGCGCGGGCTCATCACCGAGCGCGAGGCGCGTGAGCTGCGCCGCAACGAAGGATTCCTGAAGACGCTGCGCGCACGGCTGCACGTGATCGCCGGCCGCCGCCAGGACATGCTCGTGTTCGACCTGCAGACGCAGGCCGCCGAGAGCTTCGGCTACCGGCCGACGCAGGCCAAGCGCGCGAGCGAGCAGTTGATGCGCCGCTACTACTGGGCCGCGAAAGCAGTCACGCAGCTCGCGACGATCCTGATCCAGAACATCGAGGCGCAGCTGTTCCCCGCGACGAGCGGCATCACGCGCGTGCTGTCGCCCGATCGCTTCGTCGAGAAGCAGGGCATGCTCGAGATCGTCGACGACGGCGTGTTCGAACGCCACCCCGACGCGATCCTCGAAGCGTTCCTGCTGTACGAAGCGACCCGCGGCGTGAAGGGCCTGTCCGCCCGCACGCTGCGCGCGCTGTACAACTCGCGCGAAATCATGAACAACACGTGGCGGCGCGATCCGCAGAACCGCCGCACGTTCATGCAGATCCTGCAGCAGCCTGAAGGCATCACGCATGCCTTCAGGCTGATGAACCAGACGAGCGTGCTCGGCCGCTACCTGCTGAATTTCCGCCGCATCGTCGGCCAGATGCAGCACGACCTGTATCACGTGTACACGGTCGACCAGCACATCCTGATGGTGTTGCGCAACATCCGCCGCTTCGCGGTGGCCGAGCACGCGCACGAGTACCCGTTCTGCAGCCAGCTGATCGGCAATTTCGAGCGCCCGTGGGTGCTGTATGTCGCCGCGCTGTTCCACGACATCGCGAAGGGCCGCGGCGGCGACCACTCGACGCTCGGGATGGCCGACGCACGGCGTTTCTGCCGCGAGCACGGGATCGCCGGCGACGACGCGGCGCTTATCGTGTGGCTCGTCCAGCATCATTTGACGATGAGCCAGGTCGCGCAGAAGCAGGACACGAGCGATCCGGAGGTGATCAAGCGCTTCGCCGAAGTCGTCGGCAACGAACGGTACCTCACCGCGCTCTACCTGCTGACGGTCGCCGATATCCGCGGCACCAGCCCGAAGGTATGGAACACGTGGAAGGGCAAGCTGCTCGAGGACCTGTACCGCATCACGCTCGCGGTGCTCGGCGGCGCCAAGCCCGACGCGCATTCGGAACTGAAATCGCGACAGGAGCAGGCACTGGCGCTGCTGCGCCTCGAGACCGTGCCCGACGACGCCCACCGTGCGCTGTGGGATCAGCTCGACGTCGGCTTCTTCCTGCGTCACGACGCGGCGGACATCGCATGGCAGACGCGCGTGCTGTACCGGCACGTGAACGCCGAGACCGCGATCGTCCGCGCACGGCCGTCGCCGATCGGCGACGCGCTGCAGGTGCTCGTGTACGTGAAGGACCGCCCCGACCTGTTCGCGGGCATCTGCGCGTACTTCGACCGCAACGGGCTATCGGTGCTCGATGCGCGCGTCAGCACGACGCGGCACGGCTATGCGCTCGACAACTTCATCGTCACGCAGACCGAACGCGACGTGCGCTATCGCGACATCGCGAATCTCGTCGAACAGCAGCTCGCGACGCGCCTTGCCGATACCGCGTCGCTGCCGGAGCCGTCCAAGGGTCGCCTGTCGCGGCTGTCCCGGACGTTTCCGATCACACCGCGCGTCGACCTCCGGGCCGACGAGCGCGGCCAGTACTACATCCTGTCCGTGTCCGCCAACGACCGGCCGGGCCTTCTCTATTCGATCGCGCGCGTACTGGCCGAGCATCAGGTCGGCGTCCACGCGGCGCGGATCAATACGCTCGGCGAACGCGTCGAGGACATCTTCCTGCTCGACGGTGCCGGCCTGTCCGACAACCGCCTGCAGATCCAGCTCGAAACCGAATTGCTGCGCGCGATCGCAGTCTGAATGAATCCCAGCGTTTATGCGCACCAAATTAACCGTCAAGAATCCGAAGCCGGCATCGCCGACCCGCGCCCCTGTCCGCTCCGGCAGCCTCGTTGCCCGCAAGGCGGTGCGCCCCGCCGCGCCGCCCGCGGCCGACAAGCCCTCGCGCCCGAAGAAGGCCGCGGCACCGGCAGCCGCCGGCGAACGCGCGTTCAAGCCGCGCGGCGCGGAGGGTCCGGGCGCGGATCGCGCTCCGGCGAAGCGCGCGCCGCGTGACGGCGGTGCCGAGCGCGGCTATCGCAGCGATGCGAAGCCGGGCGGCCGCGCCGAAGGCGGTGCGCGCGCGCCCTATCGCGACAAGGCCGCTGGCGAGGGTGCGAAGCGCAGCTTCGGCGAGCGCCGTACCCCGTCCGATCGCCCCGCCCGTCGCGGCGACGACGATGCGCGCCCGCGCCGCGCGGGTGCCGAAGGCGGTGCACGCGCACCGTATCGCGACAAGGCTGCTGGCGAGGGCGAGAAGCGCAGCTTCGGCGAGCGCCGTACCCCGTCCGACCGCCCGGCGCGTCGCAGCGACGACGATGCACGTCCGCGCCGCGCAGGTGCCGAAGGCGGTGCACGCGCGCCCTACCGCGACAAGGCCGCTGGCGAGGGTGCGAAGCGCAGCTTCGGCGAGCGCCGTACCCTGTCCGACCGCCCGGCCCGCCGCAGCGACGACGATGCACGTCCGCGCCGTACAGGCACCGAAGGCGGCGCACGTGCCCCCTATCGTGACAAGGCCGCCGGCGAGGGCGCGAAGCGCAGCTTCGGCGAGCGCCGTACCCCGTCCGACCGCCCGGCCCGCCGCGGCGACGACGATGCACGTCCGCGCCGCGCGAGCGCCGAAGGCGGCGCACGCGCGCCCTATCGCGACAAAGCCGCCGGCTATGGCGAAAAGCGCAGCTTCGGCGAGCGCAGCGGCACCGAGCGCCGCTCGACTGGCACCGCGCCGAAAACCGCACAACCGGTCAAGCGCCGCGCCGCCGACATCGATCACGGGGACGAAACGGGCCTGATGCGCCTGTCGAAGCGCATGTCCGAGCTCGGACTGTGCTCGCGCCGCGAAGCCGACGAATGGATCGAAAAGGGCTGGGTGCTCGTCGACGGCGAACGCATCGATACGCTCGGCACCAAGGTCCGTCCGGACCAGAAGATCGAGATCGACGAGCGGGCGAGCGCCGCGCAGGCCGCGCAAGTGACGATCCTGCTGCACAAGCCGGTCGGCTATGTGTCGGGGCAGGCGGAAGACGGCTACGAGCCCGCGTCGGTGCTGATCACGCGCGCGAACCAGTGGAGCGGCGACCGTTCGCCGGTTCGCTTCTCGCCGCAGCACCTGCACGCGCTCGCGCCGGCCGGCCGGCTCGACATCGATTCGACCGGCCTGCTCGTGCTGACGCAGAACGGCCGGATCGCGAAGCAGCTGATCGGCGAGCAGTCGGACATCGACAAGGAGTATCTGGTACGCGTGCGCTTCGGCGAACGGCTGATCGACATCGATCAGCACTTCCCCGCGGAATCGCTCGCGAAGCTGCGCCACGGCCTCGAACTCGACGGCGTCGCGCTGAAGCCCGCGATGGTGAGCTGGCAGAACGGCGAACAGCTGCGTTTCGTGCTGCGTGAAGGCAAGAAGCGCCAGATCCGCCGGATGTGCGAACTGGTCGGTCTCGACGTGATCGGCCTGAAGCGCGTGCGGATGGGCCGCGTGATGCTCGGCGCGCTGCCGCAAGGGCAATGGCGCTACCTGTCGGCCGACGAGTCGTTCTGACAGCGGGCACGCGCTGCGTGCCACGCAATGCAAAGCCCGCGCAAGCGGGCTTTTTCATTTCCGGTACGACGACGGCGCGCAACATGGCGCACCGCCGCAAGCCGGTCAGTCGTCGGTCGGATCGAGCCCCGGGAACAGCACCTCGGTGAAGCCGAAGCGCGTGAAGTCGGTGATCCGCATCGGATACAGCTTGCCGATCAGGTGGTCGTATTCGTGCTGCACGACCCGCGCGTGAAAGCCTTCGGCGACGCGGTCGAGCTTCGCGCCGAACTGGTCGAAGCCGCTGTAGCGCACCTTCGCATAGCGGCTGACGACGCCGCGCATGCCCGGCACCGACAGGCAGCCTTCCCAGCCCTCTTCCATGTCCGGCGGCATGTACTCGAGCTTCGGGTTGATCAGCACGGTCTCGGGCACGGGCGGTGCGTCCGGATAGCGGTTGTTGCTGCCGAAGCCGAAGATGATGATCTGCAGGTCGATGCCGATCTGCGGCGCGGCAAGTCCCGCGCCGTTCGCGTGATGCATCGTCTCGAACATGTCCGCGACGATCTCGTGCAGTTCGGGGGTATCGAACCGCTCGACCGGCTTGGCGACTTCGAGCAGGCGCGGATCGCCCATCTTCAGGATCTCGCGAATCATGGCGTATTGCCCTCCAGGAGTTGGTGCAGTCCGTCTTCGTCCAGTACGGGGATGCCGAGTTCCTCGGCCTTCACGAGCTTGCTGCCGGCTTCCGCGCCCGCGACCACGTAATCCGTCTTCTTCGATACCGAGCCCGCGACTTTCGCGCCCGCCGCCTCGAGCATCTCCTTCGCCGCGTCGCGCGTGAGCGTCGGCAGCGTGCCCGTCAGCACGACCGTCTTGCCGGCCAGCACACCCTGCGGCGCCTTCGGCGCGGGCGGGCCTTCGGACCACGTGACCTTGCCGGGTGCGCGCAGTTGCTCGATCACGGTGCGGTTGTGCTCTTCCGCGAAAAACTGGTGGAGCGACTCGGCGACGATCGGCCCGACGTCGTTCACTTCGAGCAGCTCCTCGATCGACGCGTCCATGATCGGGTTCAGCGACCCGAAATGCTTCGCGAGATCCTTCGCGGTCGATTCGCCGACATGGCGGATCCCGAGCCCGTAGATGAAGCGCGCGAGCGTCGTGTGCTTCGCCTTCTCGAGCGAGTCGAGCAAATTCTGTGCGGACTTCTCGGCGAACCGGTCGAGTTCCGCGAGCGTCGCGAAACCGAGATTGAACAGGTCGGCCGGCGTGCGCACGAGATTCAGTTCGACGAGCTGATCGATGATCTTCTCGCCAAGCCCGTCGATGTCGAGCGCACGACGCTGCGCGAAGTGCCACAGCGCCTGCTTGCGCTGCGCCGGGCAGAACAGGCCGCCCGTGCAGCGCGCGATCGCCTCGTCCGGCAGACGCTCGATCTTCGAGCCGCATACCGGGCACTCGGTCGGCATCACGAACTCGGCCGCGTCGTCCGGCCGGCGGTCGAGCAACGCACCGACGACCTCGGGAATCACATCGCCCGCGCGCCGCACGATCACGGTATCGCCGATCCGGATGTCCTTGCGGCGCACTTCGTCCTCGTTGTGCAGCGTCGCGTTGGTCACCGTCGCGCCGCCGACGAACACGGGTTCGAGCCGCGCGACCGGCGTGATCGCGCCCGTGCGGCCGACCTGCACGTCGATCGCGACGAGCTTCGTCAGCGCTTCCTGCGCGGGGAACTTGTGCGCGAGCGCGAAGCGTGGGGCGCGCGACACGAAGCCGAGGCGGTCCTGCTCGTCGCGCCGGTTCACCTTGTAGACGACGCCATCGATATCGTACGGCAGCGACTCGCGCTTCTCGCCGACCTTGCGGAAGAAGCCGAGCAAGCCGTCGGCGCCGTGCACGACCGCGCGCTCGCGATTCACCGGCAGGCCGAGCGACTCGTACCAGTCGAGCAGCGCGCTGTGCGTGTCCGGCGTCGGCATCCCGTCGAGCACGCCGATCCCGTACGCGAAGAACGACAGCGGACGCTGCGCGGTGATCTTCGGATCGAGCTGGCGCAGGCTGCCGGCCGCCGCGTTGCGCGGGTTCGCGAATTCGCGCTGCTCGGCCGCGCGCTGGCGTTCGTTCAGGCGTGCGAAATCGCGCTTGAACATCAGCACCTCGCCGCGTACGTCGAGCACGGCCGGCACGTGCGCGCCCTTCAGCTTCAGCGGGATCGAGCGGATCGTGCGGACGTTCTCCGTCACGTCCTCGCCCGTCGTGCCGTCGCCGCGCGTCGAGGCCTGCACGAACACGCCCTGCTCGTAGCGCAGCGAAATCGCGAGGCCGTCGAACTTCAGCTCGCACGCGTATTCGACCGGGGCCGTCACCGAGCCGGCGAGATCGGTCGTCTTGTCGAGCGCATCGGCGACGCGCTTGTCGAACGCAGCGATGTCCTCGTCCGCGAAGCCGTTGTTCAACGACAGCATCGGTGCGTCATGGACGACCGGCGTGAATCCGTTCGCCACTTCGCCGCCGACGCGCTGCGTCGGCGAATCGGGCGTCACGAGTTCGGGGTGAGCGGTTTCGAGTTGCTGCAGCTCGCCGAACAGCCGATCGTATTCGGCGTCGGGCAGATCCGGCTGGTCGAGCACGTAATAGGCGTAATTCGCCCGCTCGAGTTGGTCGCGCAACCACGCGGCACGCGCGTCGGGCTGGCTGGCTGGCGGTTCGGCTTGGGTTCGGGCCATGCTGGCGGCAGATTCGTTCTGAAAAATCGGATGTGCGATTATCTCAGTTTGACGCTGCGACGGGGGCATGCGATGCGTGCCGCGCAGCCCCGCTGCAGTGCACACAAGCGGCGTGTGTGCACTGCAGCGACGGGCGACGGCACCGAAGACCGCCGCCCGTGAAACGCGTTACTGGCTGAAGAGGCGGCGCGTGACCGGCGAACCGGCCGGGATGCCCGCTTCCTCGAGCTTCGCGTACAGCTTCATCAGTTGCTGGTCGATCGCGACGAGCGTCGATTCCGGCAGCGGCCGGCGCGAATCGTCGACGACCCGCGCACCGATCCGCTCGGACAGCGACTTCGCGTAATCGCACATCAGCCGGAACGGCAGGATGTCCTCTTCGGCGACCGGCACGTCGAGCACCAGCGTGATCATGTTGCCGCCCTTGTACGTGAGGTCGTCGCGCAGGAAGTTCGTGTCGCCGAACTGCAGCATGAACACCGGGTTCTGCTTCGCGTCGAGCTTCACGAAGCGCGTGCCGTCGCGCGACAGCAGCAGCCCGTCCTGGGAAGCGACGGCCTGCACGTAGTTCGCCGACCACGGCGCGCCGTCCGACATCACGTTGATCGACAACTGCGCGTCGCACTGCGCGGCAAAGCCGTCGAGCTCGCGCGCCATCGCGACCGTCTCCATCATGTCGGGGAATTCCGGGGCGCCGTCGATCGCGTCGGCGAACTGCTGGACGCCCGTCACGAACTCCGAGAATTCGAGCTCGTTCAGCGCGCCGCTGCGGTTCGCGAGCTGCGCGGCCGCGCGCAGCTCTTCATAGCGCACGCCGTTCTGCAGCAGCTCCCACTGGCCGCCCTCCGGCTTGCCTTCGATATGCACGGGCTTGCTGCCCGCCCGGCGCAGCCGCTGCGCGGCCGGCAGGATCTTGTCGCCCGGCAGCGGCCCGCCGAGGCGAATCGGCACGATGCAGTCGATCCGGCGGTCGACGATCGCGGGCGGCGCCGACGAGATCGTCGTCGCGGCCGGCAGCACGGGTTCGGCCGGTTCGTGCGAGGTATCGGCGGCCTGCGCTTCCTGCGCGGCGGCGACCGAACCTTCGTCGACGGACTGCTCGGCCGGCTCGGTCGATTCCGACGGCATGTCGACCCCGGTGGCCTCGGCCTGCAGATCGGCCGGCATGTCGGCCGGCGCCGCGCCACTCGCGGCCCCACCGAAGGTCGGCTCGACGCGCGCGGCTTCGGCCGGCGCGCTCGCGGCGGCCGCCGGTGCCGGCGCCGCGGGTTCGCGGCGCACGGGCTGGCGCACCGGCTCGATGAACGGCAGCTCATCGTCGCGCTCGGGGCGATTCATCGCCTCGGCCGCCTCTTCCGGCATCGGGCGCGGCATCCTGCGCCGCACCTTCGCGCCCTGCCACGCGTTGTAGACCACGACGCCGCCCACCACGACGGCGCCCGCGCCGATCAAACCGAGTGTCAACTCGTCCATGCACGCTCCATCAGCAATTCTTGTTCGTCGGACCCGCGAACGGGCGCCCATGCGCCGCGCGAACGCGGTCCGGTTTCGTCAAACGTCAATTCTGGGCAAAGCCCGCGGCGGTTTCCATGTCCACCGCGACGATCCGCGACACGCCCTGCTCCTGCATCGTCACGCCGATCAGTTGCTGCGCCATCTCCATCGCGATCTTGTTGTGCGAGATGAAGAGGAACTGCGTCTTGTCGGACATCGCGCGCACGAGATTCGCGAAACGCTCGGTGTTCGCGTCGTCGAGCGGCGCATCGACCTCGTCGAGCAGACAGAACGGTGCCGGGTTCAGCTGGAACATCGCGAACACCAGTGCGGTGGCGGTCAGCGCCTTCTCGCCGCCCGACAGCAGGTGGATGGTCGCGTTCTTCTTGCCCGGCGGCTGCGCCATCACCTGCACGCCCGCATCGAGGATCTCGTCGCCCGTCATGATCAGCTTCGCCTGGCCGCCGCCGAACAGGCGCGGGAACAGGTCGCTGAAGTGACGGTTGACCTCGTCGAAGGTGCCCTGCAGCAGCGTGCGGGTTTCCTGGTCGATCTTGTGGATCGCATCCTCGAGCGTCGTGATCGCGTCGGTCAGGTCGGCCGACTGCGCATCGAGGAATACCTTGCGCTCGCTCGCGGCCTTCAGTTCGTCGAGCGCGGCCATGTTCACCGGGCCCAGCGCGTTGATCGCGTTGTTCAGGCGCGTGACCTCGCCCTGCAGGTACGCCGGCTTCAGGTCCGGCGTCAGCTTCTCGCGCAGCGCTGCCTCGTCGACCTCGGCCGCCGTGAGCTGCTCGGCAAACTGCTCGACGGACAGGCGTGCGGCCTGCTCCTTCAGCTGCAGTTCGGTGATGCGGTCGCGCAGCGGCTGCAGCGAGCGCTCGGCGACGAGACGCTGCTCGTCCGATGCGCGCAGCTTCGCGGTCAGGTCGTCGAGTTCGATCCGCGCGGCCTGCAGCGCTTCTTCCTTCACGGCGCGAATTTCGAGCGCGTCCTGCAGGCCGGTGTGCGCGGTCTGCTCGTTGATCGTCTCGAGTTCGGCGCGCGCGTCTTCCAGCGACGCGGCAACGCGCTCGCTCTGCTCGTGCGCGACCTGGATGCTGCGCTTGAGCTCGTCGATCCGCGTGACCGCGTTGCGCGCGGCGAAGCGCGCGTCGTTCGCGCCGCGCTCGAGGTCGCGCGCTTCCTGGCGCGCCTGCGTCAGCGATTCGTCGAGCGCCTCGAACGCGAGCTGGTTGTCCTCGAAGCGCGCCTGCAGTTCCGCGAGTTCGCCGTCGAAGCGCTCGAAGTTCGCTTCCGATTCCGCGCGTAGTGCGCGCTGCTCGTCGATCTGCGCGCCGATTTCCTCGAGCTCCTCGCGGATCTGCGTGCTGCGCTGCGTGTAGCGTTCATGCGCCTGCGCGAGCTTCAGCACGTCCATCTGCAGCGCGTGCACGCGCTGCGTCGCGCGCTCGGCCTGCGCACGCACGTCGCCGAGCGCCTGGGTGGCCTGCGTGTGCGCGGCCTCCGCCCGCACGGCGGCCGTGCGGGCCTCGTCGGCGAGCAGCGCCTGCGCGCGCACCTGGCGCGTCAGGTTCTCGATTTCCTGCTGGCGGGCCAGCATCCCGGCCTGCTCCGAATCGGCCGCGTACAACTGCACACCGACACGCGTGACGATGTGGCCGGCCTTGACCACGAACGCGCCGCCTGCCGGCAGTTGCGCGCGCGCCGCGAGCGCCTGCGCGACGTCGTCGGCGACGTACACGTTGCCGAGCCAGTCGTTCAGCACCGCACGGATGCCCGCATCGTCGATGCGCACGAGCGACAGCACCGGGCGCAGCCCGGCCGCGGCGGCCGGCGGCTCACCGGCCGCGGGCGGCGCGTAGAACGCGAGCTTCGCGGGCGGCGCATCGGTCGCGAACGCCTTCACCCAGTCGAGATTCGACACTTCGAGCGCGGCAAGGCGCTCGCGCAGCACGGCCTCGAGCGCCGCTTCCCAGCCCGGTTCGACATGCAGCTTCTTCCACAGGCGCGGCAGCGCGCCGAGCTCGTGCTTGTCGAGCCACGGCTGGATCTTGCCTTCGGTCTGCACGTTCTCCTGCAGCTGCCTGAGTGCGGCGAGCCGCGCCTCGAGCTGGTGGATCTGCGCGCTTTCCGCCTGCACGCGCTCCTGCGCGGCACGGCGTTCGCCGTCGAGGCGCGGCAGCGCTTCCTGCGCATCGGCGAGACGCGCCTGTGCCTCGGCGAGGACCTCTTCCTGCTCGGCGAGCTGCATGCGCAGCTCCTCGAGCTGCGCCTCGTCCGGTGCGTCGAGCCCGCCCGCCTCGGACTTCAGGCGCTCATGGCGCTGCTGAAGCTGCTGGAGCTGCTGGTCGGCATTGCGCTGGTGCGCGGCCTCGAGCTTCAGCGACTGTTCCGTCTGCGCGATCCGCGCGCGCTCGTCGTTGAGCTGCGCCTGCGCATCGCGCCATTTCGCTTCGAGCGCCGGCAGCGCATCGTGTTTCGCGGCCGCGTTGTCTTCAGCGAGCGCGGCCTTCTCGTCGGCCATCGCGCGCGCCTCTTCGGCTTCCTCGAGCTCGTCCTGCGCCTTCTCGGCCTGCGCGCGCCATTGCTCACGCTGCGCGTTCAACGCGGCGATCTGCGCCTGCACCCGGTTGCGCGACTCGACGATGAACTTGATCTCGGCCTCGAGGCGGCTCACTTCGGCGTTCGCCTCGTAGAGCGCGCCCTGCGCGCCCTGCATCGCGTCGCTCGCCGAGTAATGCGCGACCCGCAGCGTCTCGAGCTGCGACTCGACCTCGCGCAGCCTGGCCGTCTGCGCCTCGAGGTCGATCTGCGCCTGCTCGATCGCGCGCTGCTGCTTCTGCTGCTCGCCCGCGGCCTCGTTCTTGCGCAGCAGCCACAACAGGCGCTGCTTCTCCTCGCCGTCGGCGACGAGCGCCTTGTACCTGGTCGCGACGACGGCCTGCGCCTCGAGCTTCTCGAGGTTCGCGCCGAGCTCGCGGACGATGTCCTCGACGCGCGTCAGGTTCTCGCGCGTGTCGTGCAGGCGGTTCTCGGTCTCGCGGCGGCGTTCCTTGTACTTCGACACGCCCGCGGCTTCCTCGAGGAACACGCGCAGCTCTTCCGGCTTCGCCTCGATGATCCGCGCGATCATGCCCTGCCCGATGATCGCGTACGCACGCGGGCCGAGGCCCGTGCCGAGGAAGATGTCCTGGATGTCGCGGCGGCGCGCCGGCAGGTTGTTGATGTAGTAGCTCGACGTGCCGTCGCGCGTCAGCACGCGCTTCACGGCGATCTCGCCGTACTGGCCCCACTGCCCGGCCGCGCGGCCGTCGGAGTTGTCGAAGATCAGCTCCACGCTTGCCCGGCTGCCGGGCTTGCGGGCGGTCGAGCCGTTGAAGATCACGTCCTGCATCGACTCGCCGCGCAGCTCGGACGCGCGCGACTCGCCGAGCACCCAGCGCACGGCATCGATGATGTTGGACTTGCCGCACCCGTTCGGGCCCACCACGCCGACAAGCTGGCCCGGAACCTGGAAATGCGTGGGATCGACAAAGGATTTGAAGCCAGCGAGTTTGATCGAGCTCAGACGCACGGCGGTATCGGATGTGAAGAAGGTGTGAAACGGACGGGGCCGCGACGCGCGGGGCCGGACGGCCCGTGCGCGCGATGCGCCCCGGAATTCAAAAGCGGGGCCGCGCGCATCCAGCGTTGGGCCCCGCAAACGGCTTCCATCATACCATCGCGCGTGCGCCGTCCCGCCCGCCGCCGGGTTTGCCCGATGCCGGCGCGGCACGATGGACCCGGCTCGACAGCAGCGTCGCCAGCACGATGCACGCACCGCCCGCCCACTCGCGCGCGCTCGGCAGTTCGTTCGCGAACACCCACGCGGACAGCGCGGTGATCACGATCTCGAACAGCATGATGATCGACGCGCGGTTCGCCGGCACGCGCGCGAGCCCGTATTGCACGAGCAGGTTATTCGCGGCCATCGTCATGCCGATCGCGACGATGATCAGTGCGGCCATGCCGAGCTGGCCGCCCGCCGGCGCGGCAGGCAGCCCCTCGAACAGCGACGCGGTCGCGCCGAACACCGCCGCGCCGCCGAACAGCGTCGCGGTGCGCATCTCGGCGCGCATCTGCGGCAACTCGCGGCTCGCCTTGATCACGAGCACGTTGCTCATCGCGAAACTGAGCCCGGCCGCGAGCCCGGCCCATTCGGCCGGGTTGGCCGGCAGCGGCACGCCGAGCTTCGGCGACCACAGCATCAGCATCGCGCCGCCGATCGACAGCGCCGCGAGCCCCGCGCCTGCCCAGGTCAGCCGCTCGCGCAGCAGGAAATGCGCGTAGATGGCGGTCCATGCCGGGGTCAGGTAGAACAGCAGCATCACGCGCAGCACTTCGCCGTGGATCGTGCCCCATACGAAGCCGAGGTTGGTCACGCCGGCCGTGATCGCGATGCCCGGCAGCACCCAGTGCCAGCGCAGCGTCGCGATCGTGCGGTGCCGCACGACGATCACGAGCAGGAACGCGACCGCGCTCGTCAGCGCGCTCGCCAGCGTGCCGGTGAGACCGAGCGATGCGAGGATCCGCAGCGGATACCAGATCAGGCCCCATACCGAGGCGCCGATCAGGATGGCCAGCGTCGGCAGGCTGCCGCGTACCGCGTTATTCATTTGCTTCGATACCCTTTATTCGACCGGCCCGGCCGCCGTTCCGGCGGGCCGTGACCGCATTGCGTCACGTTATAATCGTCCGCTGCGACCCGCGCGCCGTCGGCGCCCGCTCGCAGCCGCGCGGCACCTGCGCCGCCCTTTTCGCTCCAACCGGCCGCGATGGCCGCTTCGCCCGTGAACCCTCGACTCGACTCGCTCCAGCCCTATCCCTTCGAAAAGCTGCGCGCCCTGTTCAAGGACGTGACGCCCTCCGCCGGCCTGAAACCGATCAGCTTCGGCATCGGCGAGCCCAAGCACCCGACTCCGGCGCTGATCCGCGACGCCGTGGTGGCCGCGCTCGACGGCCTCGCGTCGTACCCGGCCACCGCCGGCTCGGACGCGCTGCGCACGTCGATCGCGCACTGGCTCGAACGCCGCTACGGGCTGTCGGCGATCGACCCGGCCAGCCAGGTGCTGCCCGTGTCGGGGTCGCGCGAGGCGCTGTTCTCGCTCGCGCAGACGGTGATCGACGCGCGCCCGGGCGCGGACGGCAAGAAGGCGATCGTACTCTGTCCGAATCCTTTCTATCAAATTTACGAAGGCGCGGCGCTCCTGGCCGGTGCCGAACCCTATTTCGCGAACAGCGACCCGGCGCGCAACTTCGCGTGCGACTACGCGGCCGTGCCCGATGAAGTCTGGGCGCGCACCCAGCTGCTGTACGTGTGCTCGCCGGGCAACCCGACGGGCGCCGTGCTGACGCTCGACGACTGGCGCGAACTGTTCGCGCTGTCCGACCGCCACGGATTCGTGATCGCGTCCGACGAGTGCTATTCGGAAATCTATTTCGACGAAGCGGCGCCGCCGCTCGGCGGCCTCGAGGCTGCGCACCGCCTCGGCCGCGGCTTCGAACGCCTCGTGATGCTGTCGAGCCTGTCGAAGCGCTCGAACGTGCCGGGCATGCGCTCGGGCTTCGTCGCCGGCGACGCCGCGCTGCTGAAGAAATTCCTGCTGTACCGCACGTACCACGGCGCGGCGCTGTCGCCGGTCTGGCAGCACGCGAGCATCGCCGCGTGGAACGACGAGGCGCACGTGCGCGAGAACCGCGCGCTGTACCTGCAGAAGTTCAACACGGTCACGCCGATGCTGGCCGACGTGATCGACGTGAAGCTGCCCGACGCCGCGTTCTACCTGTGGGCCAACGTCGCGCGCACCGGCCTGTCGGACACCGAGTTCGCCCGCCGCCTGTACGCCGACTATAATGTGACGGTTCTGCCCGGCTCGTACCTGGCGCGCGACGCGCACGGCACGAATCCGGGCCGCGATTTCATCCGGATCGCGCTCGTCGCGGGCACCCCCGAATGCGTCGAGGGCGCGCAACGCATCGTCGATTTCTGCCGGGCTCTCGCGCGGTAAGACGTCCATCCCGATCAATTCCATTCATCTCCTGCGAAAACGAACATGTCGCAACAACTTCAGCAAATCATCGATACCGCCTGGGACAACCGCGCCGAGCTGTCGCCGAAGGCCGCGCCCGCCGACGTCCGCGAAGCCGTCGCGCACGCGATCGAGCAGCTCGACAAAGGCGCGCTGCGCGTTGCCGAGAAGATCGACGGCAACTGGACCGTGCACCAGTGGCTGAAGAAGGCCGTGCTGCTGTCGTTCCGCCTGGAGGACAACGCCCCGATGCCCGCCGGCGGCTACTCGCAGTTCTACGACAAGGTGCCGTCGAAGTTCGCGAACTACACGGCTGAAGACTTCGCCGCGGGCGGCTTCCGCGTCGTGCCGCCGGCCATCGCGCGCCGCGGCTCGTTCATCGCGAAGAACGTCGTGCTGATGCCGTCGTACACCAACATCGGCGCGTACGTCGACGAAGGCACGATGGTCGACACGT
Source organism: Burkholderia sp. Bp9140 (assembly GCF_003853425.1). NCBI lineage: Bacteria > Pseudomonadati > Pseudomonadota > Betaproteobacteria > Burkholderiales > Burkholderiaceae > Burkholderia > Burkholderia sp. Bp9140. The sequence goes on along the minus strand of NZ_QTPQ01000056.1, from coordinate 26,631 downwards.
GGGCCACGGTCGGTTCGTGCGCGCAGATCGGCAAGAACGTGCACCTGTCGGGTGGCGTCGGCATCGGCGGCGTGCTCGAGCCGCTGCAGGCGAACCCGGTCATCATCGAAGACAACTGCTTCATCGGCGCGCGCTCGGAAGTCGTCGAAGGCGTGATCGTCGAGGAGAACTCGGTGATCTCGATGGGCGTGTACCTCGGCCAGAGCACCAAGATCTACGATCGCGAAACGGGCGAAGTCAGCTACGGCCGCATCCCGGCCGGCTCGGTCGTCGTCGCCGGCAACCTGCCGTCGAAGGACGGCTCGCACAGCCTGTACTGCGCCGTGATCGTGAAGAAGGTCGACGCGAAGACCCGCGCGAAGGTCGGCCTGAACGAGCTGCTGCGAGGCGACTGATGGCCAAGCCGCGCACCGTGGTCGTCTACGGCATTCCGAACTGCGACACCGTGAAGAAGGCCCGCGTGTGGCTCGACGATCACGGCGTCGAGTTCGAGTTTCACGACTTCAAGAAGCTCGGCGTCAGCACACCGCTCGTCGAGGACTGGCTGAAGGACGTGTCGCTCGACGCGCTCGTGAACAAGCGCGGCACGACGTGGCGCGGCCTGGACGACGCCATGAAGGCGGCCGCGGAAACGAAGTCCGGCGCGGTCGCGCTGATGATCCACAAGCCGTCGGTCATCAAGCGTCCCGTGCTCGTCGTCAACGGCCGCGTGAAATCGCTCGGCTTCGTGGCCGACCAGTACGCGGCGCTGTTTGCCGCCTAGGGCCGCCCGCGCTGCGCCCGCGGGCGCAGCCCGACGTCTCGTCGCTGCCGGCCACCGCGCCGGCATTTTTTATCGAAAGTGGTCCGAACCATGTCCGCCACCCTAGCCCTTACCGAACAGCTGATCGCCCGCGCATCCGTCACGCCCGACGACCAGCATTGCCAGCAGATCATGACCGAGCGCCTCGTCGCGCTCGGCTTCGAATGCGAGACCATCGCGTCGCACGGCGTGACCAACCTGTGGGCCGTCAAGCGCGGCGCCGACGGCCGCGACGGCAAGCTGCTCGCATTCGCGGGCCACACCGACGTCGTGCCGACCGGTCCGCTCGAGCAGTGGACCTCGCCGCCGTTCATTCCCGCGCATCGCGACGGCAAGCTGTACGGCCGCGGCGCGGCCGACATGAAGACGTCGCTCGCGGCGTTCGTCGTCGCCTCCGAGGAATTCGTCGCGGCCCACCCCGGCCACCGCGGCGCGATCGCGTTCCTGATCACGAGCGACGAGGAAGGCCCGGCCACCGACGGCACCGTGAAGGTCGTCGAGTTGCTCGAAGCGCGCGGCGAACGCCTCGACTACTGCATCGTCGGCGAGCCCACCTCGACCGCCGAACTCGGCGACGTCGTGAAGAACGGCCGCCGCGGCTCGATGTCGGGCGAACTGATCGTCAAGGGCGTGCAGGGCCACATCGCTTACCCGCACCTCGCGAAGAACCCGATCCACCTGCTCGCGCCGGCACTTGCCGAGCTCGCCGCCGAACAGTGGGACGAAGGCAACGAATACTTCCCGCCGACCACCTGGCAGGTGTCGAACCTGCACGCGGGCACCGGCGCGACCAACGTGATTCCCGGCCACGCGGACCTGATGTTCAACTTCCGCTTTTCGACGGCGAGCACCGTCGAGGGCCTGCAGGCACGCGTGCATGCGATCCTCGACAAGCACGGCCTCGAATACACGCTGAAGTGGTCGGTGAGCGGCCTGCCGTTCCTCACGCCGCGCGGCGACCTGTCGAACGCGCTGGAGAACGCGATCCGCGCCGAGACCGGCCTCACGACCGAGCTGTCGACGACGGGCGGCACGTCCGACGGGCGCTTCATCGCGCGCATCTGCCCGCAGGTGATCGAGTTCGGCCCGCCGAACGGCAGCATCCACAAGATCGACGAGCACATCGACGTGCGCTTCGTCGACCCGCTGAAGAACGTGTACCGCCGCGTGCTCGAACAACTGATCGCCTGATGGAGCCTCGCATGACGACACCTTTTGCAACTGTTCGCGACCTGCTGCGCTATGCGGTCTCGCGCTTCTCGAAGGCGAAGCTCGCATTCGGCCATGGCTCGGACAACGCGTACGACGAAGCCGCCTACCTCGTGCTGCACACGCTCGACCTGCCGCTCGACACGCTCGAGCCGTTCCTCGATGCCCGCCTGCTGCCCGACGAAATCGCGGCCGTGCTCGCGGTGATCGAACGGCGCGCGACGGACCGCGTGCCGGCCGCGTACCTCACGCACGAAGCGTGGATGCACGGCCACCGCTTCTACGTCGACGAGCGCGTGATCGTGCCGCGCTCGTTCATCGGCGAGCTGCTCGACGACGGGCTGCAGCCGTATGTCGCCGACCCCGAGCAGGTCGGCGCAGTACTCGAGCTGTGCACCGGTTCGGGCTGCCTCGCGATCCTCGCGGCCAGCGCGTTCCCGAATGCCGAGATCGACGCGGTCGACCTGTCCGACAAGGCGCTCGAAGTCGCCGAGATCAACGTGCGCGACTACGGCCTCGACGATCGCATCACACTGCATCACGGCGACCTCTACGCGCCGCTGCCCGCGTTCCGCGCGGAACCCGACACGCGCTACGACGTGATCCTGACGAACCCGCCGTACGTGAACGCAACGTCGATGGCGGCGCTGCCGCCCGAGTACCGGCACGAGCCGGAGATGGCGCTCGCGGGCGGCGACGACGGGATGGACATCGTGCGGCGAATCATCGCGGAAGCGCACAAGTGGCTGCACGACGACGGCGTACTCGTGGTCGAGATCGGCAACGAGCGCGAGCACGTCGAAGCCGCGTTCGGCGGCCTCGAGCTCACGTGGCTGCCCACCAGCGCGGGCGACGACACCGTGTTCCTGATCCAGGCGTCGGACCTGCCGCGCAAGGCCTGACGGCGCGCCGCGACCGAACCGTGCGGCACGGCACACCGCTGTCCCGCACGGTTGGGTAAGATGCGCGTAGCGGCTGTCGCGCCGCACGACTTCAGGAGTCCGTCACGCGCCTATGACCCTCGACTGGCTACATCTCGGCACCCTGATCCTGGCCATCCATGTGCTCGGGATCATCGCGGCGTGTCACGCGATCATGAACACGCGAACGTCGCAAGGCGCGATCGCGTGGGCCGTGTCGCTCGCCGCGATGCCGTACCTGACGCTCATCCCCTACCTGTTCCTCGGCCGCAGCAAGTTCTCCGGCTACGTCGACGCGCGGCGCCACGAGATGGAAGCGTTACGCACGCACACGCCGCGCGCGCGGTGGCTCGATGCGGACGCAACCGACGGCCCGGCCGCCGATGCGATCGGCCGGGCCGCCGTGCTCGCGCTCACGCGGCTCGGCGGGATGCCGTTCGTCGGCGGCAATGCGGTGCGCACGCTCGTCAACGGCGAGGCGACCTTCTCGGCGATCCTGTCGGCGATCGACGCCGCGCGCGATTACGTGGTCGTCCAGTTCTTCATCGTGCGCGACGACGCGCTCGGCCAGATGCTGCTCGACGCGCTGCTCGCACGCGCGGCGGCCGGCGTGCGCTGCTACCTGCTGTACGACAGCATCGGCAGCTTCGACCTGCCGCACGGCTACGTCGACACGCTGCGCCGCGGCGGCGTCGAGGTCCATCCGTTCGCCACCCACCGCAAGTTCGTCAACCGCTTCCAGCTCAACTTCCGCAACCATCGCAAGATCGTCGTCGTCGACGGCAATCGCGCGTTCGTCGGCGGACACAACGTCGGCGTCGAGTATCTCGGCGCGAACCCGCGCCTGTCGCCGTGGCGCGACACCCATATCGAGATCCGCGGCCCGGTGGTCGCGAGCATTCAGTACGTGTTCGCCGAAGACTGGCACTGGGCCACGCAGACGCTGCCGCCGCCCGCCGCGCCGCCGGAGGCACTGCCCGACGACGCGATGCATTGCCTCGCCGTGCCGATGGGGCCGGCCGACAAGCAGGAAACCGGCTCGCTGTTCTTCGTCGAGGCGATCAACGCCGCGCGCGAACGGGTCTGGATCACGACGCCGTACCTCGTGCCCGACGAAGCGGTGATCGCCGCGCTGAAGCTCGCGGTGATGCGCGGCGTCGACGTGCGCATCCTGATCCCGAGCCGGCGCGACCACTACGTCGTGTTCGAGGCGTCGAAGCTGTATGCGCGCGATCTCGTCGACGCAGGCGTCAAGGTGTTCCGCTACCGGCCCGGCTTCCTGCACCAGAAGGTCGTGCTGATCGACCGCATCGCCGCCGCGATCGGCAGCGCAAATCTCGACAACCGCTCGTTCCGGCTGAACTTCGAAATCATGGTGCTGACCGTCGATCGCACGTTCGCCGGCGAGGTCGAGGCGATGCTCGATGCCGATTTCGCGCAGGCCTACGAGGTCGATGCGAACGAGTATCGGCACTCGCCCGCGTGGCGGCGCATCGCGATGCACGTCGCGCGCCTGTTCGCGCCGATCCTGTAGCGCTCGCGCGAACGCCGCCCGCGCGCCGCCCGCATGGCGGCGCACGCTCTCGCACCGTTCGGCCCGCCGCCGCGGTTGTGACCGGTTCGGTCCGGACGGCCGCTCGCCACTTCACGGCGTTACAGCAGCTTGTCGATATCCGCGGCGATTTCCTCGGGCTTCGTCGACGGCGCATAGCGCTTGACGATCCGCCCGTCGCGGTCGACCAGGAACTTCGTGAAGTTCCACTTGATCGCCTTGAGACCGAGGATGCCGGGTGCCTCGTCGGTCAGGTAGCGGTACAGCGGATGCGCGTGGTCGCCCTTCACGTCGATCTTCGCGAACATCGGGAACGTAACGCCGTAGTTGCGCTCGCAGAACGCGCCGATCTGCGTGGCGTCACCCGGCTCCTGCTTGCCGAACTGGTTGCACGGAAAGCCGAGCACGAAGAAGCCGCGCGCCGCGTACTGCTCGTACAGCTTCTGCAGGCCCGCATACTGCGGCGTGAAGCCGCACTCGCTCGCGGTATTGACGATCAGCAGCACCTTGCCGCGATACGCATCGAGCGACGCCGGCTCACCGGCGAGCGTCTCGGCGCTGAAGGAATACAGGGTGGACATCGGGCACTCCTTTTACGAAACCGGATCGACGTGGAGTCTAGGCGAAATCGCGCCGCTGCGACACCGGCCGTTCGGCCGATATCCGGAGCGACGCGCGCGCAGTCTAGAATAGCGGTTTTGGTCAGTCATTCCCGCCGTGATCCGTTTCAATCAGTTCAGCCTTGCGCGCGGCACCAAGCCGCTGTTCGAGTCGGCCTCGTTCGTGCTCAATCCCGGCGAGAAGGCCGGCCTGATCGGCGCGAACGGCGCCGGCAAATCGACGATGTTCTCGGTCCTGCGCGGCGAGTTGCATTCCGACGCCGGCGATTTCTCGATGCCGCCGTCGTGGCGGATCGCCCACGTGTCTCAGGAAACGCCCGCGGTCGACCGTTCGGCGCTCGACTACACGCTCGACGGCGACACCGCGCTGCGCGAGATCGAAGCGCGCATCGCCGCCGCCTCGGCCGCGCATGACGGCGCGGCCGAAGCCGACGCGCACGCGGCGTTCGCCGACGCCGACGGCTATACCGCACCGGCGCGCGCCGAAGCGCTGCTGCTCGGCCTCGGCTTCACGCTCGCGCAGACGCGCGAGTCGGTCGCCAGCTTCTCCGGCGGCTGGCGCATGCGCCTGAACCTCGCGCAGGCGCTGATGTGCCGCTCCGACCTGCTGCTGCTCGACGAACCGACCAACCACCTCGACCTCGACGCAATCGTCTGGCTCGAGGACTGGCTGCACCGCTACGCCGGCACGCTCGTCGTGATCTCGCACGACCGCGAATTCCTCGACTCGATCTGCAACGTCACGCTGCACCTGGAAAATCGCCAGGTGAAGCGCTACGGCGGCAATTACTCGCAGTTCGAGGTACTGCGTGCGCAGCAACTGGCGCTGCAGCAAAACGCATACGAAAAGCAGCAGAAGACGATCGAGCACCTGCAGAGCTTCGTCGACCGCTTCAAGGCGAAGGCGACCAAGGCCAAGCAGGCGCAGAGCCGGATGAAGGCGCTCGAGAAGATGGAACTGATCGCGCCCGCGCACATCGCGTCGCCGTTCACGTTCGAATTCCGCACGCCCGACGCCGCGCCGAACCCGATGATGGTGATGGAAGACGTCCGCTGCGGCTACCATGCCGACGACGGCACCGACATCCCGATCGTCGAGCGCGTCGCGCTGTCGATCCAGAACGGCCAGCGCATCGGCCTGCTCGGCGCGAACGGCCAGGGCAAGTCGACACTGATCAAGACGCTGGCCGGCACGCTCGCGCCGCTGTCGGGCCACGTGCGCGACGGCAAGGGGCTGACGATCGGCTATTTCGCGCAGCACCAGCTCGAAACGCTGCGCGAAGACGATTCGCCGCTCGCGCATCTCGCACGGCTCGCACCGGATACGCGCGAGCAGGAACTGCGCGACTTCCTCGGCGGCTTCAATTTCTCGGGCGACATGGCGACGAGCCCGGTCGGCCCGTTCTCCGGCGGCGAGAAGGCACGGCTTGCGCTCGCGCTGATCATCTGGCAGAAGCCGAACCTGCTGCTGCTCGACGAACCGACCAACCACCTCGACCTCGAAACGCGTCACGCGCTGACGATGGCGCTCGCGCAGTTCGAAGGCACGCTGATCCTCGTTTCGCACGACCGCCACCTGCTGCGCGCAACCACCGACCAGTTCATGCTGGTCGCGAAGCACCGTCTGCAGCCGTTCGACGGCGACCTCGACGACTACCGCGACTGGCTGCTGCAGCACGCCGCCGAGCAGCGCGCGGCCGCGAAGGCCGACAGCGCGGCCGCGGCGGGCGCGGATCCGGGCATCAACCGCAAGGATCAGAAGCGCCAGGCGGCCGAGGAGCGCCAGCGCCTGTCGCAACTGAAGAAGCCGCTGCAGAACCGCATCACGAAGCTCGAAAAGGAAATGGAAACGCTGCACGCGGAGAAGGCACGCCTCGACACGTTCGTCTCCGATCCGGCGAGCTACGAGGCCGCGCGCAAGACGGAACTGACCGAGGCGATCCGCAAGCTCGGTGAGGTCAATACCCGGCTCGAGACGGTCGAGGCCGACTGGCTCGCCGTCCAGGAAGAGCTCGAGCAGATCGGCTGAACGCGGCCCGGGCGCCACCAGCCGGTCGCTTGATCGGCAGCGCGGCATCCGCGGGGGCGTGAACGTGCCGCGACCCCGCCTGCCGTGCCAGGCCTGGAAACGACAAGGCCGGGCGCCCTGGCCCGGCCTCTTTGTCGTGGATTCGGCTGTCGTTTTCAGGTCGGCCGTATGCCAAACCCGACTTCTGTTCAACGCCGCGGCAACGTATCGCGCGGCATCTGCTCGTCATCGCTCATCAGGTGACGGCGCCCTTCGGTCGGCCGGCGGATCGCCGCGGCGACCTCCGCTTCCGTCACGTCCTCGGACACGACCCGGCGCGCGAGACGCCCTTCGTCGTCGATCCACTCGACGATCCGGCATCCGCCGCCCCACGGCTGGACGATCGGCTCCGATACGCGGCAGCCGCGCAGGTTGTAAAGGCGTCCGCTCGGCGCTTCCCCATACTGTTTCAACATAGGTTCCCTTCGCATTGCGCGGTTCGACAACCCGGCAAAGGATAGGGAAAAGCGATGTCCGGCGGGTTACAGAAGCCTACATATTCTTTACAGCGAATTACGCGACACATCGCGGCCGGCCGGCACGCACGGCGCCGGCCACGCCCGGTCATTCGAGATCGCGCACGCGGTCGATCGCCTGCTCGATCCGCTCGACGGCCATCACATTCAGCCCTTCGATCGGCTGCTTCGGCGCATTCGCCTTCGGGATCAGCGCGGCGGTGAAACCGAGCTTCGCCGCCTCGCGCAGCCGCTCCTGCCCGCGCGGGGACGGCCGGATCTCGCCTGCCAGCCCCACTTCGCCGAACACGATCAGGCCCTTCGGCAGCGCCTTGTTGCGCATCGACGAATGGATCGCGAGCAGCACCGCGAGGTCGGCGGCCGGCTCGGTGATCTTCACGCCGCCCACCGCGTTCAGGAACACGTCCTGGTCGAAACACGCGATGCCCGCGTGCCGGTGCAGAACAGCGAGCAGCATCGCCAGCCGGTTCTGCTCGAGGCCGACCGCGAGCCGGCGCGGGTTCGGCACGTGCGCCGTGTCGACGAGTGCCTGGACTTCGACGAGCAGCGGGCGCGTGCCCTCCTGCGTGACGAGCACGCAGGAGCCCGGCACGACCTGCTCGTGCTGCGACAGGAACAGCGCGGACGGGTTCGCGACGCCGCGCAGCCCGCGCTCGGTCATCGCGAACACGCCGAGCTCGTTGACCGCGCCGAAGCGGTTCTTGAACGCGCGCACGAGCCGGAACGACGAATGGGTGTCGCCCTCGAAGTACAGCACCGTGTCGACGATGTGCTCGAGCACGCGCGGGCCCGCGAGGTTGCCCTCCTTCGTCACGTGTCCGACCATGATGATCGCGGTGCCGGACTGCTTCGCGATGCGCGTGAGCTGCGCCGCGCATTCGCGCACCTGCGCGACCGAGCCGGGCGCCGACGTCAGCGCTTCCGAATAGACGGTCTGGATCGAGTCGATGACGGCGACGTCCGGGCGTTCCGCGTCGATCGCGGCCTGGATCTTCTCGAGCTGGATCTCCGCGAGCAGCTTGAGCTCGGCCGCCGGCGCGCCGCCATCGAGCAGCGCGAGCCGTTGCGCGCGCAACGCGATCTGCGCGGCCGATTCCTCACCGCTGATATAGAGTGCGCGCCGCTCGTTCGCGATGTCCGCGAGCGACTGCAGCAGCAGCGTCGACTTGCCGATGCCCGGATCGCCGCCGATCAGCACGACGCCTCCCGGCACCAGCCCGCCGCCCAGCACGCGATCGAATTCGCCGATGCCGGTGGAGAAGCGCGGCACGTCGGCCGCCTCGATGTCGACGAGCCGCTGCACCGGCGCCCGCTTCGCGAGCGACTGGAAGCGATGGGCGGCCGGCGACTCGGCGACCGATTCGACGAGGGTGTTCCAGGCCTGGCACGACGGGCATTGCCCCTGCCACTTCGGGGTTTGTCCGCCGCACTCGCTGCAGACGTAGACGGTTTTCTGTTTGGCCACGCGAACTGCCCTTATTCCGCGCGCACCGGTACGCGGCCAGCGACCGCGCACATCAGTTCATAGCCGATGGTCCCGCAATGGCGCGCGACGTCGTCGATCGGCAGCGCGGTGCCCCACAGCTCGACCCGCGCGCCGACACCGGCCTGCGGGCACGGGGTCAGGTCGACGGTAATCATGTCCATCGACACGCGCCCGACGATCCGCGTGCGGATCCCGTCGACGATCACCGGCGTGCCTTCGGGCGCGACGCGCGGATAACCGTCCGCGTAGCCGCACGCGACGACGCCGATGCGCATCTGCGTTTGCGCGGAGAACGTCGAGCCATAGCCGATCGCCTGCCCCTTCGCGATCGTCTGAACCGCGATCAGCTCGGACGCGAGCGTCATCGCGGGCTTCAGCCCCGAGTCGGCGATATCGGCCGACAGCCCCGACGGCGACGCGCCGTACAGCATGATCCCCGGCCGCACCCAGTCGAAGTGGGTATCCGGATGCCACAGCACGGCCGCCGAATTCGCGACGCTGCGCGCCCCGGCGATGTTTTCCGCGCCGCGCTCGAATGTCGCGAGCTGGTCGGCGACGCCGCGCGCGTTGTCGGCGTCCGAAAAATGGGTCATCAAGGTGATCTGGCCGATGCCGTGGCACGCGCGGGCACGCTCCCACGCGGCGCGATATTTTTCCGGCGTGTAACCGAGCCGGTTCATCCCGCTGTTCATCTTGAGCTGCACGTTGACGGGCTTCGACAGCCGCGCCGTCTCCAGCATCCGCATCTGTTCGTCGTTGTGGACGGTGGTCGTCAGGCTGTAGCGGTCGATCACGTCGATGTCGGTCGAACGGAAGAAACCTTCGAGCAGCAGGATCGGGCCGGCCCAGCCGAGCTCGCGCAACTTCACGGCCTCGTCGAGGTCGAGCAGGCCGAAGCCGTCGGTGCCGCGCAGGCCCGGAAACGCACGCGCGAGACCGTGGCCGTACGCGTTGGCCTTGACGACCGCCCAGACCTTGGACGGGCCGGCAAACCGGCGGACGACGGAGAGATTGTTCGCGAGAGCGGCGGTATGGATGGTGGCGGAGATCGGGCGCGGCATGGGAAATTTACGTAAAGACGCTTGCGAATCATCAGCTTACCGCGCCTTTTGAGCACTGAAGCCGACAATTTGCGGAACGATCGGGGAATCTTGCTAGTCCGAACTGGCGTATTTTCATGTTATAAAGCCGTGCGCACAACCCATTTCGAACGGAATAAGCCGATCGCATACCAGGCGGCCTACGCGGCCCTGCCGCAGCGACGAAAGCATCGCATCAGATGAAAAAAGGTTTTTACACCATCATGGCCGCGCAGTTTTTCTCGTCGTTGGCCGACAATGCGCTTCTCATCGCCGCCATCGCCCTGCTGAAAGACCTCCACGCCCCCAACTGGATGACACCGCTGCTCAAGCTGTTCTTCGTGTTGTCCTATGTGGTGCTGGCGGCTTATGTCGGTGCGTTCGCCGATTCGCGTCCGAAGGGGCGCGTGATGTTCATCACCAACTCGATCAAGGTGGTCGGCTGCCTGATCATGCTGTTCGGCGCCCACCCGCTGATCGCGTACGGGATCGTCGGGTTCGGCGCCGCGGCCTACTCGCCCGCGAAATACGGCATTCTGACCGAGTTGCTGCCGGCCGACCGGCTCGTCGCCGCGAACGGCTGGATCGAAGGCACGACTGTCAGCTCGATCATCCTCGGCACCGTGCTCGGCGGTGCGCTGATCAGCCCGCACATCGCGTCGCACGTGATCGCGCACACGCCCGCCTGGATCAGCACGCCCGCCGAAGCAGCGATGGCGATCATCATGGCAATCTACGTGATCGCCGCCATCTTCAACCTGCGGATTCCCGATACCGGCGCGCGCTACCCGAAGCAGGAGCGCGGCCCGGTCAAGCTCCTCACCGATTTCGCCGACTGTTTCATGGTGCTCTGGCGCGACAAGCTCGGCCAGATCTCGCTCGCGGTCACGACGCTGTTCTGGGGCGCGGGCGCGACGCTGCAGTTCATCGTGCTGAAGTGGGCCGAAGTCTCGCTCAACATGTCGCTGTCCGAAGGCGCGATCCTGCAGGCCGTGGTGGCGGTCGGCGTCGCGGGCGGCGCGATCGCCGCCGCCGCGCGAATCCCGCTGAAGAAGTCGCTCACTGTCCTGCCCGTCGGCATCATCATGGGCATCGCGGTCATGCTGATGGCGTTCTACACGCGCGACCTGTTCCCGTCGCACTGGGCCGTGCACTTCGGCCACCTGCGCATGCCGGTGTACCTGATCGTCGCGTACATCTTCCTGGTCTGCGTCGGCGCGCTGTCGGGCTATTTCGTGGTTCCGATGAACGCGCTGCTGCAGCATCGCGGTCACGTGCTGCTGTCGGCCGGCCACTCGATCGCGGTGCAGAACTTCAACGAGAACCTGTCGGTGCTCGTGATGCTGTGCCTGTATGCGGTGCTGGTCTGGCTCGACGTGCCGGTCGGCGTCGTGATCGTGCTGTTCGGCACGTTCGTCTGCCTGACGATGTGGCTCGTGATGCGCCGCCACCAGGCGAACCAGCGTCAGTTCGACTCGGTCGCGCTGATCGGCGAATCGCGGCACTGACGCTACACTTCCGGTTTCCGTCCGTCGGCGCCGGTCTTCGCACCGGCGCCTTGCCATCATGACGCACCCGATACCCAACGTCCTGACGATCGCCGGCTCCGACTCGGGCGGCGGCGCAGGTATCCAGGCCGACCTCAAGACCTTCTCCGCGCTCGGCGCGTACGGCGCGAGCGTGATCACCGCGCTGACCGCGCAGAACACGCGCGGCGTGAGCGGCGTGCACGCGCCGGACGCCGCGTTCGTGACCGCGCAGCTCGACGCGGTGTTCGACGACATCCGCATCGACGCGGTCAAGATCGGCATGCTCGCGAACGCGGCGATCGTGCACGCGGTGGCCGACGCGCTGCGGCGTTACGCGCCGCGCTTCGTCGTGCTCGATACGGTGATGATTTCGAAGAGTTCGCACGCGCTGCTCGCGCCCGACGCCGTCGATGCGCTGCGCGACGCGCTGCTGCCGCTCGCGACCGTCGTCACGCCGAACCTGCCGGAAGCGGCCGCCCTGCTCGGCGATACGCCCGCGACGACCGAAGACGACATGGTCCGGCAGGGCCACGCGCTGCTGCAGACCGGCGCGCACGCCGTGCTGATGAAAGGCGGCCACCTGCCCGACGCGGCAGCGAGCCCCGACTGGCTCGTCGATGCGACGCATACGGTGCGGTTCGACGGCACCCGCGTGCCGGCCAGCAACACGCACGGCACGGGCTGCACGCTGTCGTCGGCGATCGCCGCGCTACTGCCGCAGCAGCCCGATCTCGACAGCGCGGTACGCGAAGCGAAGGTCTACCTGACCGGCGCGATCGCCGCGAGCGGCCGGCTCGACGTCGGCCACGGCGTCGGCCCGGTCCATCACTTCCATCGCTGGTGGTAAACGCCGGCTGACGCGGCGTCAGTGGTCCTGCGCGGCAAACGCCTGCGCGCGCGCCGGCCAGTCGTCCGGCACGATGAAGCCGCGCGCCATCTCCCGCCATACGCCGCCGGCGTCCTGTCGATGGACGCCGATCAGCGCGGGCGCCTGGCGCGCCGTCAATACAGAGGGCAGCGCAAGCGAATGCGCCAGCGGTTCGGGCGCGGCATCGGCCGCCATCCGCCGCGGCGCGAGCCATGCGAGGCGCGCCAGCACGCTCCACGCCGCACCGTCGGGTTGCGCGGCCGCCCAGGCCGGCCACTGCGCATGCGTGAGCCAGAAGCCGCGCGGATGATCGGCCGCGATTTCCGCGGAGACCGGCGGCAGCGGCACGCCGTGCGGATAGAACAGCCAGCCCTTGATGAACATTTGCGCATCGGACGGCGCACCGTAGCCGAGCAGCGCAAACCCGTGGCGATCGCTCAGCCGCAGCTGATGCTCGAGCAGCCGGCTGCGCTTGCGATCGAGGCGGTCGACGAGATTCGGACCAACGAAGTCCGCGAGCGATGCGCCGCCCTGCACCGGCGCGCACAGGTAGCACTTCACCGCGAGTTCCCAGTGCAGGCGCTGCCCGCCCGGAGCATCGACGAGGAAATCGACCTCGCCAAGCGTCTTGCCGTTGCTGCGCAGCGGCAGGTTGGCGGCGACGAGCCGCAGCGACGGCCCGTGCGTGAGGAAATATTCGAGCAGGCATTCGGCATAACGGCCGAGCCGCACGGGCCGCAGCCCGTCGAGCGCGCGGTGCAGCGGCTCGGGCGCGGCATCGAGCGCGACGAGCCATGCTTCGACGGCCACCCGCTCGACCGCATCCGACCACGGGTGCGCGAGCGGTGCGCCGGGCGCCGCGGTGAGCAGGCTCGGGCTCGCGAGGAGCCAGCCCAGATCGCGGACCGCGGCATCGCGCAGCGTATCGACGAACGCGAGCGCCGCGCCGCGCGTCATTGTCCGGCCGGCCCGTTCGCGTCGGCGTCTCCGGCCCGCTGGAACGTATCGCGCGCCAGGCACAGGTCGGCCCACGCCTTCGACTTGTCCTGCAGGCTGCGCAGCAGGTACGCAGGGTGGTAGGTGACGATCACCGGCACGCTTTCGTACGTGTGCACGCGACCGCGCAGCGATGCGATGCTCGCGTCCGTCTTCAGCAGCGTCTGCGCGGCGAAGCGGCCGAGCGCGACGATCAGCTTCGGCTTCACGAGCGCGACCTGGCGCTGCAGGTACGGCTCGCAGCGCGCGACCTCGTCGGGTTCCGGATTGCGGTTGCCGGGCGGCCGGCACTTGATCACGTTCGCGATGTAGACGTTGTCGCCGCGTTTGAGCGCCAGCGACTGCAGCATGTTGTCGAGCAGCTTGCCGGCCTGGCCGACGAACGGCTCGCCCTGCTTGTCCTCGTTCTCGCCCGGCGCTTCGCCGATCAGCATCCAGTCCGCTTCACGATCGCCGACACCGAACACGGTATTGGTGCGCTTCTCGCAGAGGCGGCAGCTCGTGCACTCGGCGACGCGAGCGGCGAGCGTATCCCAGTCGAGCATCGCCACCGGCGTCGCGGCAGGACGCGATTCGGCCGGTGGCAGCGGATCGCCGGGCGGCGCCGCGTCGAACCAGGCGAAATCGTCTTCGGCGACCGGCGGCATGTCGTCCGCGGCGGCCGGCGCGGGCTTGACGGACGCACGATCGTCGTCGATCGCGGCACGCGGCGCTCCACCCGCTTCGCCGGCCCGAGCCGCATCGCGGGTTCCGCCGACCGGCGGCGTATCGTCACGTGCGAGCGCGCGCGTCGCGGACGGCTGCGCGTCACGAGGCTGCTCCACCACCGGCCGCGGCGCTGCCGCGACGGTTGCGGCCGCAACGGCGGACACGTCGTCCGCCGCGCCGGAAGCCGCAGCAGGCGCGGCGTCCTCCTCAGCGCTTTCCGCGCGCTGCCCGCGCCGCACCCAGATCTGCGCGAGACCCATTTCCTCGAGCGCTGCTTCAGCCCACGCCATGCACGTCCCCTTCGTCCTTGTTCAGCGTCAGACGCATCACGATCGCGTCCTCCCGGCTGCGATGCCGCGCCGGATAGTAGTTCTTGCGCCGGCCGATCGTCACGAAGCCGAAGCGCTCGTACAGATGGATCGCGCGCTGATTGGACGGCCGCACCTCGAGCAGCACGCCGTCGAGCCGCTCCGCGCGCGAGATCCGCACGGCTTCGCGCAGCAGCGCGAGGCCCGCGCCCGACTGCTGGGCGGCCGGGGCGACACACAGGTTCAGCAGGTGCATCTCGTCGATCACCGGCATCAGCACGCTATAGCCGACGAGCGCGCCCGTCACGTGCCGCAGGCATACGCCGAAATAGCCGTTGCGCAGCGAATCCTCGAAGTTGCCGCGGCTCCACGGGAATTCGTACGCGACCTGCTCGATCGCGACGACCTCGTCGAGATCGGTGTCGGTCATCGGCGACAAATAGCGGTCGCTCAACAGTACGCCCGTCATCCTTTCGTTCCGCCCGTCTGCGCCGCGCGCGCAGCGAGGCGCTCGGCGGTGGTCTGCGCGACCTTGTCGCGCACGTACTCCGGCGCGGCCTGGTCGGCCGGCACCGTACGGCCGGCGCGGAACGCCCGCAGCGCGGCATGCGCGACCGCCAGCGCATGCGGCAGCGCGTCGCCGTCGATCACGGCTGCCGCGGCGGCGGCCGGCAACAGCGCGCCGAACGCGGCAGCCGCGTTGCCCGCGAGCGTAAACGGCACGTCGGGCACGCCGACGGCGCCCGGCGCATCGAGCGACGCCGGATGCAGCGTGCGCCAGTCGCCCGCCTGGTCGTCCCACGCGAAGTCGGCCCAGTACGCTTCGTCCATCCGCGCATCGAGCGCGGCCAGCACGCGCGTCGTGCCGGGCGCGCGCAGCCGCGCGTGCTCGGCGCACGCGAGCAGCGTGCTGACCGGCACGACCGGCAGCCCGCGCCCGAACGCGAGCCCCTGGGTAATGCCGGTCGCGGTACGCAGGCCGGTGAACGAGCCGGGGCCCGCACCGAACGCGATCGCGTCGCAGTCGGCGAACGAAAGGCCGGATTCGGTGAAGAGCTCCTGGATGGCCGGCAGCACGCGCGTGCTCGACACGGCGCCCGTCAGTTCGTGGCGGACCCAGGCTTGGGAGTGGGAAACGGCGTCATCGGCCTGAGCCGAGCGCAGCAGCGCGACCGAGCAATATTCGGTCGACGTATCGATGGCGAGGAGCACTGTTTGCGTCATGGCCGACATTGTAATGCGGCGCCCCGCTCCCACGGGCGATCGAACCCGATCGCGGTGCGCGCGCCGCGCCACCGGCGGTTTGGAAGGATCGCTCGACCCCGCGCAGCGTTGCGCTTGTTAAGATCGGCCGACTTGAAACCCTTACGGAGACACACGATGAGCGAACTCACCGCCCAATTCGACCAGGCCCAGGTCGACGTCAAGCAACTGACCGAGCGACCGGGCAACCTGACCCTGCTGCGCCTGTACGCGCTCTTCAAGCAAGCGACGGACGGCGACGCGCACGGCGACAAGCCGGGCTTCACCGACATCGTCGGCAAGTACAAGTACGACGCGTGGGATGCGCTGAAAGGCACGTCGCAGGATGCGGCGAAGCAGCAGTACATCGAGCTCGTCGAATCGCTGAAGAACGGCACGGCGTCCTGACCTGCCCCTCCAGCCGCAATAGGCAATCAAATCAGTGGCGCAGCGCAGCAAATTTCTTTATAATGCGGCCTGCGTCACCTCCGCGCTCGGCTCGCAAGCCGTTCCGGCCCGACGCCTCGTAGCGTTAAGCTCCAATCCGGTTTAGAACCTGTCCCCTCCTGCTTCGACCCTCGCGGTCGTCACTTATCAGGCTGGCGGCCCCGCTCCAGAAGCGCGCCGCACCCAAAACAGCTTCTAATGCCTCATCCGCCGACGGTTCGGCGGATTGCACCCGTTTCCCGATTTGCTCGCTGAATCCGACGACTTGGGTATGCGCGATTGGCGCCGACGTTTCACCCACTGTGTTTCAAGGATTGTTATGACTTCGAGCATCAACACCAGCCCGCTCAACGCGATCGCCGACCAGGCGCTCGGTCTCGACGCCGCCGCACCGGCCGCAGTCGAACCGGCGTCGGACGAGCCGACTTTCGCGTCGCTCGGGCTGTCGCCGGAGATCGTCTCCGCGCTGCAGGCCGCCGGCTACGCCAAGCCGACGCCGGTCCAGCAGCGCGCGATTCCGGCCGGCATCGCCGGTCGGGACCTGCTGGTATCGAGCCCGACCGGTTCGGGCAAGACGGCCGCATTCATGCTGCCCGCGATCGAACGTTTCGCGCAGCTCCAGAAGACGCAGGCGCAGCAACCGCGTGCGCCGCGTGACCCGAACCAGGGCGACCGCCGTGCGCGCCGCCCGCAGCCCGTCGCCCGCCCGGGCCTGCTCGTGCTGACGCCGACCCGTGAACTCGCGATGCAGGTCACCACGGCCGCGTCGACCTACGGCAAGCACCTGAAGCGCCTGCGCACCGTCAGCATCCTCGGCGGCGTCGCCTACGGCCAGCAGCTGATGCTGCTCGCGAAGAACCCCGAGATCCTGGTCGCCACGCCCGGCCGCCTGCTCGACCACCTCGAGCGCGGCCGCATCGACCTGTCCGAGCTGAAGATGCTCGTGCTCGACGAAGCCGACCGCATGCTCGACATGGGCTTCATCGACGACATCGAGACGATCGTCGCCGCGACGCCCGAGTCGCGCCAGACGATGCTGTTCTCGGCCACGCTCGACGGCAAGATCGGTTCGCTGACGAGCCGCCTGCTGAAGGATCCGGAGCGCATCGAGATCCAGCAGCGCCTCGAATCGCGCGCGAACATCGCGCAGACCGTGCACTACGTCGACGACCGCGATCACAAGGATCGCCTGCTCGATCATCTGCTGCGCGACGACGCACTCGACCAGGCAATCATCTTCACGGCGACCAAGATCGACGCCGACCAGCTCGCCGGCCGTCTCGCCGATGCGGGCTTCGAGTCGGCGGCACTGCACGGCGACCTGCCGCAGGGCGCGCGCAACCGCACGATCCGTGCGCTGCGCGAGCGCCGCGTGCGCGTGCTGGTCGCGACCGACGTCGCGGCCCGCGGCATCGACATCCCGGGCATCACGCACGTGTTCAACTACGACCTGCCGAAGTTCGCGGAAGACTACGTGCACCGTATCGGCCGCACGGGCCGGGCCGGCCGTTCGGGCACCGCGGTGAGCCTCGTGCACCACGCCGAACAGGGCGCGCTCAAGCGCATCGAGCGCTTCGTGCGCTCGCCGCTGCCGGTCAACGTGATCGAAGGCTTCGAGCCGCGCAAGGCGCCCCCGCGCAACGATCGCGGCACCGGCGGCCGCGGCCGTCCGGGCGGCGGTAACGGCGGTCGTCGTTTCGGCGGCAAGCCGGGCGGCGGTTACGGCGGCAACGGCCGCAGCTACGGCGGCGGCAATGGCGGCGGCTGGAGCGGCAAGCCGGGCGGCAGCCGCGACGGCGGCGGCCCGCGTCGCGACGGCCAGCGCAGCAGCGGCCCGCGCCGCGGCAACTCGGCGTCGTAAGCACGCCCGGGCGGCCCTCCGGCCGCCCCGCCCATCCGGCAAACCGGCGCACCCGCGCCGGTTTTTTTTCGTCCCGCACCAAATTTCACGATGCGGAAAATTTTTTTGCGTCGTAAAAAATCATGCTGCGCGGCACAACCTTGTGATTGCGAGATGGGAAAAATTGTTTCTTATTGTGAAATAAGATCCACAACCAATTGATTAATAAAGATTAAAAAGTTTCAAACTTCCTGATACAGCCCCTGTTTCATCGCGATCGGTTTGCCTAGACTCTTATACAAGACTTCACGAAACGGCACGCGTCCCGCCCCGCTTCGAGAACAGCATCACCATCGTCCGGTTCGACCCATCAGGCAACACACCGCATCAAGGAGCTCATCATGTCGCGACATCAACAGGCACAGGAACTGCAAAAGCAATGGGAAACCGATCCGCGCTGGAAGGGCATCAAGCGCGGCTACACGGCTGAGGACGTGGTTCGCCTGCGCGGCTCGATCGTCGTCGAGCACACGCTGGCCAAGCGCGGCGCGGAAAAGCTGTGGCACCTCATCAACGAAGAGCCGTTCGTCAACGCGCTCGGTGCGCTGACCGGCAACCAGGCAATGCAGCAGGTGAAGGCCGGCCTCAAGGCGATCTACCTGTCGGGCTGGCAAGTGGCCGGCGACGCGAACGTCGCGGGCGAAATGTACCCGGACCAGTCGCTGTACCCGGCGAACTCGGTGCCGCTCGTCGTCAAGCGCATCAACAACACGCTGACGCGTGCCGACCAGATCCAGTGGTCGGAAGGCAAGAACCCGGGCGACGAAGGCTACGTCGATTTCTTCGCGCCGATCGTCGCGGACGCGGAAGCCGGCTTCGGCGGCGTGCTGAACGCATTCGAACTGATGAAGGCGATGATCGAGGCGGGCGCATCGGGCGTCCACTTCGAGGACCAGCTCGCGTCGGTGAAGAAGTGCGGCCACATGGGCGGCAAGGTGCTCGTGCCGACGCGTGAAGCCGTCGCGAAACTGTCGGCGGCGCGCCTCGCGGCCGACGTGATGGGCACGCCGACCGTGCTGGTCGCGCGGACCGACGCGGAAGCGGCGGACCTGATCACGTCCGACATCGACGACAACGACAAGCCGTTCCTGACGGGCGAGCGTACGGTCGAAGGCTTCTTCCGCACGAAGCCGGGTATCGAGCAGGCGATCTCGCGCGGCCTCGCGTACGCACCGTACGCCGACCTGGTCTGGTGCGAAACGGGCAAGCCGGATCTCGAGTATGCGAAGAAGTTCGCGGAGGCGATCCACAAGCAGTTCCCGGGCAAGATGCTGTCGTACAACTGCTCGCCGTCGTTCAACTGGAAGAAGAACCTCGACGACGCGACGATCGCGAAGTTCCAGAAGGAACTCGGCGCGATGGGCTACAAGTTCCAGTTCATCACGCTGGCCGGCTTCCATGCGCTGAACTACTCGATGTTCAACCTCGCGCACGGCTATGCCCGCACGCAGATGAGCGCGTTCGTCGAACTGCAGCAGGCCGAGTTCGCGGCGGCCGACAAGGGCTTCACGGCCGTCAAGCACCAGCGCGAAGTCGGCACCGGCTACTTCGACGCGGTGACGCAGACGGTCGAGCGCGAAGCATCGACGACCGCGCTGCACGGCTCGACCGAAGACGAACAGTTCTTCGACGGCAAGAAGGTCGCGTAACGCGCGCCGGCGGCACGGAACAATAATCAGGGAGGAGACGGCAGGCGCGCGGTGATCCGCGCGACCCGCCGCGCGGCCTGCGGCCGCCAGCCATGACGCGCGCCGGCTTCGTCCGGCGCGCCTTTTTTCAGCGGTGCTGCCGAGCTGCCGCTCGCGCGGCCAGGGACAACGTCGCCGCTACCGATAGACGATCACCGGAATTTTCGTATGGGTCAGCACGCGCTGCGTTTCGCTGCCGATCAGCAGGCTGCCGAGCCCGCGGCGTCCGTGCGACGCCATGAAGATCACGTCGCAGCCGCCGCGTTCCGCCGCTTCGATGATGCCGAGGTACGGCGACGGATGCACGCTCGTCCAGCTGTCGCAGACGACGCCGGCCGCCTTCGCGGCCGCCTGCACCTCGTCGAGGTGTGCTCGCGCCTCACGCTCGCTGCGCGCCCGGAAATCGGCGGGCGGCTCGATGATCACTTCGGAAAACGGCGAGTACGGATACTGCGGCAGGCACGCATAGGCCGTGACCTGCGCGCCGACCGCACGCGCCAGATCGATCGCGCCGTCGATTGCCTTCTGCGACAGTTCGGAACCGTCGGTTGGAACGAGGATGTGCCGGAACATCGCGCCCTCCTGCGTCAGACGCACCGCGCGCGCCGCGAACCCATGCGAGCCGGCCCCGGCGCGTCGCGCATGCCAGTTTCGATTGTAGTGCGCGAAACCGGGCGACCGGCGCCGTCAGCGGGTTCGCCCTCATATCGGAAACGCGCGGGCGGGCGCGCCCTACTCGCCCCAATACCCCGGCCGCTCGTACGTATGTTTCAGGTAATCGAGAAACAGCCGCACGCGCAGCGGCAGGTGGCGGCGCTGCGGAAACACCGCGTGGATGCCGATCGGCGGCGCGGCGAACGCATCGAGCACGCTGACAAGGCGGCCCGCCGCGATGTCGTCGCCGACCTCCCACCACGATCGCCATGCCAGGCCGTAGCCGGCAAGGCACCACTCGTGCAGCACCGCACCGTCCGAGCATTCCATCGTGCCGTTCACGCGAATCGACACGACCTTGCCGTCTTCCTGGAACGCCCAGCCGCGCTGCTGGTTCGCATTCGCGGCAAGGGCGAGGCAGTTGTGGCGTGCGAGTTCGGCGAGTGTGGCAGGCGTGCCGCGCCGCTCGAGATACGCCGGAGACGCGACGCACACGCGCCGGTTCTCGCCGAGTTTCAGCGACACCAGCGACGAATCGGGCAGTTCGCCGAGCCGCACCGCGCAATCGAACCCTTCGTTGACGAGGTCGACCATCCGGTCGGACAGGTCGAGCGTGACCGATACGTCCGGATGCGCGCCGCTGAACTCGGGCACGAGCGGCGCGACGTGGCGCCGCCCGAAGCCGGCCGGCGCGGAAATGCGCAGGTGGCCGCTCGCCTTCACACCGCCGGCGGACACGCTCGCCTCCGCGTTCTGCATGTCGTTGATGATCCGCTGGCAGTCCTCGAGGAAGGCCGAGCCCTCGAAGGTCAGCGTGAGCTTGCGCGTCGTGCGCACCAGCAGCTTGACGCCGAGCCGCTCCTCGAGCGCGTCGAGGCGGCGGCCGATGATCGCCGGCGCGACGCCTTCCGCGTGAGCGGCCGCCGACAGGCTGCCCTTCGCCGCGACCGCGGCGAACGTTTCGATCTGTTTGAACCGGTCCATGACTCGAAAGAACGACGTTCCCGCCCTTCAAATAGCTTAAGCGGCTCAAGATTAGGTATATGAAAGTAAAAGATCAAGTGATGATTAGCGTCTTTTTTAGTACATGTGATCACGAATAGAATCGACCCGACCTCTGAAACTGGAGCGCAAGGCTATGTCGGCCACAACGACACTCTCCTCTCCCGACGCCATCCTCTTCGACGCATTCGGCACGTTGTTCGACGTGCATGCGGTCGTGGCCGCGGCAGAGCAGATGTTTCCCGGTCACGGGGACCGCTTGTCGCAGCTGTGGCGACGCAAGCAAATCGAATATTCGCAGTTGCGCACGCTCGCCGATCCGGCCGGCGCCCGCTATCGCCCGTTTCGCGACATCACGCTCGACGCGCTGCGGTTCGCCGCACGCGTACTCGGCCTCGCGCTGAACAGCGCGGCCGAGAAGCGGCTGATGGACGAATACGCGTGCCTGTCCACCTATCCCGACACGGTGCCCGCGCTGCGCAAGCTGCGCGCGCTCGAGCCGCGCCCGCCGCTCGCGATCCTGTCGAACGGCAACCCGCAGATGCTCGACATCGCGATCAAGAGCGCCGGCATGTCCGGCCTGTTCGATCGCGTGCTGTCGGCCGACACCGTGCGCGCGTACAAGCCGAGTCCTGCCGTCTATGCACTCGGCACCGCCGCGTTCGGCGCGAACCCGCGCGACATCGTGTTCGTGTCGTCGAACGCCTGGGACGTCGCGGGGGCCGCCTGGTTCGGCTACACGACGTTCTGGCTCAACCGCACGGGCGCGCCCGCCGAGGAACTCGGCGTGCCACCCGACGGCACCGGCAGCGGCATGGCCGATCTGCTCGCATTCCTCGCCACCCCGGCTCCGTCCGGCAGACCCGCAAACCGCGCGCGCCCCGGCCCGGGCGCATGACGTTCGCGGCGCTGCCGCCTTCCTCTTTCACCGAAACCGCAACTGACCGACCAAGGAGATGAGACTCATGAGCACCCCGATCACGCTGCCGCAAGGCATGGCGATCACCGGCGACATCAAGCCGGGTTACGAAGCGATCCTGACACCGGAAGCGCTCGCACTCGTCGCGGCGCTGCACCGCACGTTCGAGCCGCGCCGCCAGGTGCTGCTGCAAGCCCGTGTCGAGCGCACCAAGCGCCTCGACGCCGGCCAACGCCCCGATTTCCTGGCCGATACGAAGGCGATCCGCGAAGGCGACTGGAAGGTCGCGCCGCTGCCGGCCGACCTGCAATGCCGCCGCGTCGAGATCACCGGCCCCGTCGAGCGCAAGATGATCATCAACGCGCTGAACTCCGGCGCCGACTCGTACATGACGGACTTCGAGGATTCGAACGCGCCGAGCTGGACGAACCAGATCGACGGCCAGATCAACCTGAAGGACGCCGTGCGCCGCACGATCTCGCTCGAGCAGAACGGCAAGTCGTACCAGCTGAACGACAAGGTCGCGACGCTGATCGTGCGTCCGCGCGGCTGGCACCTCGATGAGAAGCACGTGACGGTCGACGGCCAGCGCGTGTCGGGCGGCATCTTCGATTTCGCGCTGTTCCTGTTCCACAACGCGAAGGAACTGATCGCGCGCGTCTCGGGCCCGTACTTCTACCTGCCGAAGATGGAAAGCCATCTCGAGGCGCGCCTGTGGAACGACATCTTCGTCGCGGCGCAGGAAGCGGTCGGCGTGCCGCGCGGCACGATCCGCGCGACGGTGCTGATCGAGACGATCCTCGCCGCGTTCGAGATGGACGAGATCCTGTACGAGCTGCGCGAACACAGCTCGGGCCTGAACGCCGGCCGCTGGGACTACATCTTCTCGGCGATCAAGAAGTTCAAGAACGATCGCGACTTCTGCCTGGCCGACCGCTCGAAGATCACGATGACGGTGCCGTTCATGCGTGCGTACGCGCTGCTGCTGCTGAAGACCTGCCACAAGCGCAACGCGCCGGCGATCGGCGGGATGAGCGCGCTGATTCCGATCAAGAACGATCCGGAAGCGAACGACAAGGCGATGGGCGGCGTGCGCTCGGACAAGCAGCGCGACGCAACCGACGGCTACGACGGCGGCTGGGTCGCGCACCCGGGCCTCGTGCCGATCGCGATGGAAGAATTCGTCAAGGTGCTCGGCGACAAGCCGAACCAGATCGCGAAGCAGCGCGACGACGTGCAGATCGAAGGCAAGAACCTGCTCGACTTCCAGCCTGAGGCGCCGATCACCGAAGCCGGCCTGCGCAACAACATCAACGTCGGCATCCACTATCTCGGCGCCTGGCTCGACGGCAACGGCTGCGTGCCGATCCACAACCTGATGGAAGACGCGGCCACCGCCGAAATCTCCCGCTCGCAGGTGTGGCAGTGGATCCGCTCGCCGAAGGGCGTGCTCGACGACGGCCGCAAGGTTACCGCGGAGCTCGTGCGCGCATTCGCGCAGGCGGAGCTCGACAACGTGAAGCGTTCGGTCGGCGGCAACACGCAGCCGTACGAGCGTGCCGCGGCGATCTTCGAACAGATGTCGACGTCGGAAGGCTTCACCGAATTCCTGACGCTGCCGCTGTACGAGGAAATCTGACGACGCGGGCCGGGTCCTGCCAGACCGGGTCGCCCCCGTCCTGCCCGCCGCCGGTCGCACGACCCGGCGGCATGAAAAAAAGCGCCCCGCGGGGCGCTTTTTCCTTTGCGGCGCGGCGGCTTGCCACGCGGGCGCTCAGGCGGCTTCCCGCTCGCGCCGGTGCTGAACCCAGTCGCCCGACGCGATGCGCGGACGGTCGGCTGCCGCGTGCGCGGCGACCGGATAGTAGACGCACGCGTACGTACGGCCGCCGAGTTCGACGGTCACCGGCTCCTGCCGGAACAGCGTGTCGACGCCTGGATAGACGCGCTCGATCTCGTCGAGCACGGGCACCAGCTGCTCGTCGATCTCGTAGACGTCGCCCCACACGAGCGACTGGCCGGCCGCCCCGGCGACCATGCCCGGGTAGGTGCCGAAATCATACAGTTCGCCCGGCAGCGCGGCCGCACCGAGCAGCGTCGGCGCGGCGATCCCGTGCCGCGCGGCCGCATAGCCGATGTCGTTGGCCTCTCCCGCTCTCAACGTGCCGTAGACGAATACGTAGCGCATCGTGGTTCTCCTCTTCGATTCAGGTGTTGCCGTGCCGGGCCGTCGCGGCCGCGCCGCGGGCATCGGCGTCCGTTGGCGCCGCTCGCGCGGAAACGCGCCCGCACGGGTAGACCGCGATCGCGGCCCGATGGTTCTTTTCGGCACGACGCGCTGTGCAGGCCAGAGCCCAGGCTTGCTGCCTGGCCGGAATGCGCACGGGCCCCATACAAAGTTCATTTGAACGGTGCATTATCGGCCGAAAAACCGCCGCATGCGCCCGCGCGGCGCCTTCTAAAATAACGGCATCGCCGCCGCGCCGACCGAATCGTCCATGAATCCGCCTGCCCAAGCCGACGCATCGAACCCCTACGACGTCATCGACATCCCGCCCGAGTTCGCGCCGACCCGCGTCCATCCGATGCGCGTCCGGGCGCGGCAGGTGGATGCCGGCCGCCGGATCCCGCTGCATACGCATGCATGGGCGCAGCTCGCGTATGCGTCGCGCGGCGTGCTGCGCGTCGCGACGACCGGGACGACGTGGATGGTGCCGCCGTCCCGCGCGATCTGGGTGCCACCGCACATCACGCACGAGGTCGTGATCGTCGAGGAGGCGTATTTGCGCACGCTGTATATCGACGAGTCGATCGTGCCGGACGGGCTCGACGCATGCCGGGTGGTCGAGGTGACGGGCTTGCTGCGCGAACTGATCGTCGCGCTCGACGCGCGCGACCTGAGCGACGCACGCGAGCGGCTGTTGTGCGGGCTCGTGCTCGACGAGCTGAGCCGCGCCGAACCGCTGCCGCTCGCAGTGCCGATGCCCGACGAGAAGCGGCTGCGCATGCTGTGCGAGTCGGTGCTCGCGCAACCGGCGCATGCGGAATCGCTCGAACACTGGGCGAGCGAGGTCGGCGCGAGCACGCGCACGATTTCGCGGCTCTTCAAGCAGGAACTGGGCGTGAGTTTTTCGCAGTGGCGACAGCAGGCGCTGCTCGCGCGCGCGATCCCGCTGTTGAACCAGGGGCGTCCGCTGTCGCATATCGCGCGCGAGCTCGGCTACCAGAGCCAGAGTGCGTTTTCAGCGATGTTCCGGCGCGCGTTCGGAGAAAGCCCGCGCGCATTCATGCTGCGCGGCTACGAGCACCGCGGCGCGGAAGACCGCAGCGCGGCGGACGATGCCCCCGATGACGACGCGATCGGCGCCGCCCGCTGACCGTCGCCGCGTCGTTACACGCTCAGACCGGACGCACCATGTGACGGATCGAGCCGAGCTGCGCCAGCCTCGGCCCGGTGACGCTGTAGCCCATCCGCTGGTAGAGCCGCGCGGCCGGATTGTCGACGAACACGCGCAACTGCAGTTCGTGCAGCCCACGGGCGCGTGCCCAGCGATGCGACATGTCGAGCATGTAGGTGCCGGCGCCCTGCCCGCGATGACCGGCTGCGATCTGCACGTCGCGAATGTGCAGCGAATCGCCCTCCTCGGTCACGCGCAGCACGCCGATGCGCTCGCCGTCGGCTTCGAGGATGAAGTTTTCGGATTCGCGCCAGCTCGCATAGAACAGGTCGCTGCGCCAGACGAGTCCGTGGCGCTTGTAATAGCCGCCCATGTTGCCGTGCGTCAGCGCCTCGGCGAACGGAAAATCGCCAGGCTCCGCAGGCCGGAGCTGATACAGCAATCGCAGGTCGGTCGGATCGAGCATCGCGCAGGGGTCAAGAACGCATTCCGCCACGATAGCGCAGTCTCGGGCGGATGCAATCGCGAATTTCTCGTAGCGGCGCGACCGGCGGAGCGCAGCCCTTCGAGTCCCGCCGGAAGCCGCGCAGGCGGCTTCCTCCACTCCGCAGTCACGCGCCCGCAAGCGGGCGCAACCGGCGATGCAAATGAAAAAGCCCGCGCAAGGCGGGCTTCTTCATTTTTGGCGGAGCGGACGGGACTCGAACCCGCGACCCCCGGCGTGACAGGCCGGTATTCTAACCGACTGAACTACCGCTCC
>NZ_QTPQ01000055.1:0-45826 GCF_003853425.1 Burkholderia sp. Bp9140 | reverse complement strand
GCGTCGTCCGTGCCGATCGCGCGCAGCGTCGACAGCACGAGCCGGCTCATGTCGACCGACGACGAGATCGCGATCGGCTTCGACGGCCGCAGCTCGCGCACCGGCGCGTGGCCGTCGTCGTTGCGCAGGTTCACGAAGTACCCCGACTGCGGGCGGCTTTCGAGCAGCCCGCGGCTTTCGAGCAGCAGGTATGCATGCAGCACGGTCGTGATGCTGATCCGGTGCTGCTGGCTCGCCTGCCGTACCGACGGCACACGATCGCCATGTCGATACACGCGTTGCCGGATGAGCCTCTCGATGTCGTTCGCGAATTTCTCGTAGAGCTTCATCCGCCTCGCCCCGCCAGCGGTGAACCAGGCTGCGACGCGTGCATGCGCGTGCCGCGCCGCTGCGCGAAGCCGGATAGCCGTGCGCGGCCGCGGGCATCCCGGTGCGAGCGTCGTCCGTTACCGAAATTGAAGGCGGATAGCAATGCGGAACCCATCGTGACAAGGATCGGCATCCTACTTCGTCAATTCGGTGAATGTAAGTGACAGTTTGGCGATCGAACGCCAAATCGCGCGGGTGTGGTGAACAGATGGAAAATCAGCGGCACGCCAGCATCCCGTGCCTTCCGTATCGCCGCGCGGATGCCGGGCACACACGGCCGACGGCACGCAGGTCGGCGCCCCGGCGCGGCACGTGCAATCGCACGGCAACGATTTGCCCCCTGCCCTACAGGCACCGACGCTCGGTATTCCCGACGGCCTTCGGGCCGCGACGGCGGCATGCATGTCGGCGGTTTCAAACAGCGCGGCGCGGCGCGATGCGTCATCGACACGGCGACGATCAGTTGCCGAGGCGTTGGACACCTCTCGTGTCGCTGATCCACGCGACCGCCGCCAGCCGACGATCGTCCGCGGAAGGTTCGGACCGCGAGCACGCGACGGCCGATATCCCGATGTTCGACATGCGTGCCCGTCGCTGCGTCACGCGCAGTGCGAGCCGCGCGTTATCGCCGCGCGTGCGCATCCTCCTCGACATCGTCGACTTCCGCCGGAAAGCGATGCTGGCCGAAGCTCAGGATCAACACGCCCACCGCGAGCAGCACGATCCCGAACGTGGTCATCAGCATCCGCTCGGGACTATCCGTCGCGCCGCGCAGAATAAGGTCGCGCGCGAGCGACGTCATCGCGATGAACAGCGGAAAGCGCACCGGCAGCCGGCCGAGCCGCAGGTACCGCACGTCCATCGCGAGCACCTCGAGATACAAGAACATCAGCAGCAGGTCGGTGAGCGACACCTCGCCCGCGAGCACGACCTTCCACGCTTCCTGCGCCATCGCGAACGCGGTCGCGAGACCGATCACGATCAGCCCGGCCAGCTCGGCCGCATGGAGGAAGTATCCGAAGCGGCGGCGGATGCGCTCGGCGGCCGTATCGGCGGAAGCAGTGGACGTGTTCAAGGCGATGACCGGTGCAATGACGTAGGTGCCGCGCTCGACGCTGCGTCGACGCGGCGGACGGTATCGGACAGCGGGAAGCCCGCGACGCGCGCATCGGAAACGGTTGCGCACGCACCGGCTGTGCTGGCGGACTGCGCGACCGCGGACAGCGTCCGCCGGCAGCACTGGGCGAATGCGACACCGGCATCGGTGCACGCCACGCCGTCGCTCGCGCGATCCAGCAACAGCCGGCAGCCGAGATACCGTTCGAGGGCGTCGAGGCGCTCGCTCACCTGCGCATCGCCGAGCTTCAGCTCGGACGCTGCGCCGGACAGCCCGCCATGCTCGACCACCGCGACAAAAATGCGCATCGCTTCCAGCAGGTTCATCATGACGGTCCTCTTCGGCGGGCAGGGCGAACCTAATCTACTGCACGCGTCACGCACGCTCAAGAGCACAGCGCCGCGGGCTTCAGGAGTACAGCTGCACGCACGCGACGCAAAATCGGACCCCGATCAACCCATTCGAATGACAGATCGTCGATACGTGTTCCAAAGACCCGCCGAAGCTGCTAGATTGCAGGCTCGACGACGTTACGCGGTGCGGACAGGTCACGCGCCGGGCGAACGCGCGGCCTTCCCGCCCGCCTTCCCTTGCGCGCCCGGGCGGCAGGCCGCCGCCGCCGCGGCCCGTTGCGCGATGCCCGCGCAACGTCCTTCATCCGCATGTCACAAAGAGAACAGCCGCATGACACAGTCCAACCGTTCGTCTTCGCGCGCCGCGGCATCCGCGGCCCGTCCGTCCCGACATGACTGACCGGCAGGCCGCGATGCAAACCCGTCCCCCGCTTTCCCAGGCCGTTCACAGCCCGATCACGCGCAGCGCGATCTTCCTCGTCGCAACCGTCAACCCCGGCGCCGACCGCGCCGACACGATCCGTTCGTGGTGCGGCGACATCGCCGCGCTCGTGCGCTCGGTCGGCAAGCGCGTGCCGGGCGGCAACCTGTCCTGCGTATGCGGCTTCGGCGCCGACGCATGGGATGCGCTGTTCGGCGACCCGCGCCCCGCGTCGCTGCATCCGTTCCGCGAATTCGGCGCCGGCCAGCGCGTCGCGGTCGCGACGCCGGGCGACATCCTGCTGCACATCCGCGCCGACGCGATGGACCTGTGCTTCGAACTTGCAACGCAACTGCTCGGCGCGCTCGGCGATGTGGTCACGGTCGTCGACGAGGTG
The DNA here is from genome assembly GCF_003853425.1 of Burkholderia sp. Bp9140. Classification (NCBI taxonomy): domain Bacteria; kingdom Pseudomonadati; phylum Pseudomonadota; class Betaproteobacteria; order Burkholderiales; family Burkholderiaceae; genus Burkholderia; species Burkholderia sp. Bp9140. Next base: position 43,169 of record NZ_QTPQ01000055.1, on the reverse strand, counting down.
CACGGCTTCCGCAACTTCGACCAGCGCGCGATGATCGGCTTCGTCGACGGCACGGAGAACCCGGAAGGCCGCGAGGCGGTCGACTTCACGGTGATCGGCGGCGAAGACGCGGAATTCGCGGGTGGCAGCTACGTGATCGTGCAGAAGTACCTGCACGACATGGCCGGCTGGAACGCGCTCGCGGTGGAGACGCAGGAGCGCATCATCGGGCGCACCAAGCTGTCCGACATCGAACTCGCGCCGGACGTGAAGCCGTCGTGCTCGCACAGCGCGCTGACCACGCTCGACGAAAACGGCCAGGAAGTGAAGATCCTGCGCGACAACATGCCGTTCGGGCGCCCCGGTTACGGCGAATTCGGCACCTATTTCATCGGCTACGCGCGTTCACCGGCCCCGATCGAGCAGATGCTCGAGAACATGTTCGTCGGCCGCCCGCCCGGCAACTACGACCGGCTGCTCGACTACAGCCGCGCGGTCACCGGCTCGCTGTTCTTCGTGCCGTCGGCCGACCTGCTCGAAGCACTCGCCGATCGCGCCGCACCGGCCGACGCCACCGCCGCCGCGCAGCCGGCACCCGCATCGCCCGAGTCGCGTCGTGACGGCTCGCTGAACATCGGATCGCTGAAAGGAGCCAAAGCCCATGAATAACCTGCATCGCGAACTCGCGCCGATTTCGTCGTCCGCCTGGGAGCAGATCGAGGAAGAAGTCGCACGCACCTTCAAGCGCTCGGTGGCCGGGCGCCGCGTGGTCGACGTCGAAGGCCCCGCCGGCCCCGAGCTGTCGGCCGTCGGCACCGGGCATCTGCGCGAGGTCGCCGCACCGCGCGAGCTGGTGGGCGCACGGCTGCGCGAAGTCCGCACGATCGTCGAGCTGACGGTGCCGTTCGAGCTGAGCCGCGATGCGATCGACAGCGTCGAGCGCGGCGCACGCGACGCCGACTGGCAGCCGGCCAAGGACGCCGCGCAGCGCCTCGCATTCGCCGAAGACGGCGCGATCTTCGACGGCTATCAGGCCGCGGACATCGTGGGCATTCGCGAAGGCACGTCGAACCGCAAGCTCACGCTGCCGGCCGACGTCAGCGCGTATCCGGACGCGATCAGCGACGCGCTCGAAGCGCTGCGGCTCGCCGGCGTCGACGGCCCGTACTCGGTCGTGCTCGGCTCGGACGCCTACACGGCGCTCAGCGAAGCGCGCGACCAGGGCTACCCGGTGCTCGGCCACATCAAGCGCATCGTCAGCGGCGAGATCATCTGGGCGCCGGCGATCAGCGGCGGCTGCGTGCTGTCCACCCGCGGCGGCGACTACGAGCTGCACCTCGGTGAAGACGTGTCGATCGGCTACACGAGCCATACCGACAAGGTCGTGCGCCTGTACCTGCGCGAAACGTTCACGTTCCTGATGCTGACGAGCGAGGCATCGGTGGCCGTGGCGCCGCAGGGCAGCGCGGCGACCTGACGTCCCGCGCGCGATGCCTGCCGGGCGTCGCGCGCACTGGCCGCATTGCCGGCCGCACGTTCGTCGCCTTCCGAACCCTCCTGCATGGAGCGTGAAATGAGCGATTCGAATGAAGCATTGCAGGCGCTGCAAGCGTCGGTCGACGGGCTGAAGCAGGCCATCGACGCGAACGCGAGCCGCCAGGTCGGCGACACCGCCGTACTGTTCACCGTCGTGTCGCTGATGCTGGCCGAACTGCCGCCCGACACCCGCAACCTGATCGAGGATTCGTTCTCCGTCTGGGCCAATGATCTGCAGGATGCGGCGCTATCCACCGACGTGAAGCAGATCGCACGGCAGCGGCTCGCGATGAAATGCTCCGACTGACGCCGGTGCGCCATGGTTGCGCCAGGTCCGGCCGGCACCGTGCAACCCTCCTTCTTCGTCATCGGCCCCGCGCGACGCACCGGATGCGGTGCGCACGGGCCCCGGCGTACCCCACCCGAGCACGCCGCCGCGCCGCGTAATCGCGCCGATGCGCTTGCGCGGCCGCGTTTCACTTCGCGCGCGCCCTCCCGTTTGCTCTCCACCGGCGCCCTGCGCGCCGATGTCGCACCGCGCTTCGCGCGCCGCGTCGTTTCCGCGTCCCGCACGCCGCGCCCGCATGCACGCTCGCCTGTACTCCTTGCAACGCGCGCACGTGCGCATGTGAGGGTGCAATTCCCGGCCTGGCCGATGCGGAACTGTGTCTTGGAGGCCCTGGGCCGATTCGCTATTTTGAACGCAGTCGAAGTGATGCCGCGGACGCCGCGAAGCGCCGGTGTTGCCGGTGTTGCCGGTGTTGCCGGCGGCGAGCGCGGGCGGCGGCCGCGCCGGCTTGCGCTGCGCGATGGCGCCGGCGCGGCGCGCGCGCGGCCGGTCGCGTCGTGCGGCGAGCACACCTCGGCGCCGTATCGCATCGGGACTTCCCTTTCGAACCACGTTCATTGACAGGAGCCAGACCACCATGCCCGCACTTTGCGATATCTGTCACGCCCGGCCGGCCGTCGCGCGCGCCACCGTGATGCAGGACGGCGAGCGCAAGACGATCTCGATCTGCGACTATCACTTCCGTCAGCTGATGCGGCATCAGAGCATGCTGAATCCGTTCGATTCGCTGCTGGGCGGCGGTGCGTCCTCGCTGTTCGGCGCGTCCGGCGACGCATCGCCGCTGGCCGCCGAGATTCCGCGCGAATCGGTCGACCCGACCGACGCGTTCAGCGAGCAGACGCTCGAACTGCTGCAGCACGCGGCCGAAAAGGCGCACGAACTGCGCCGCAGCGAACTCGACACCGAACATCTGCTGTACGCGCTCGCGGATACCGACGTGTGCGCGGCACTGCTCAAGGAACTGAAGCTGTCGCCGCAGGACCTGAAGGCCTACATCGACGAGCATGCCCAGACCGGCACCGCCTCCCCCGACGCGTCGCTCGACAAGCTGTCGATCTCGCCGCGCGTGAAGAAGGCCGTGCAGTACGCATTCCAGGCCTCGCGCGATCTCGGCCACTCGTACCTCGGTCCCGAGCACCTGCTGATCGGTCTCGCGGCGGTGCCGGACAGCATCGCCGGCACGCTGCTGAAGAAATACGGCGTAACGCCGGAAGCGCTGCGCCAGAAGGTCGTGAAGGTCGTCGGCAAGGGCGCGGAAGACGGCCGCGTCGACGCGCCGACCGGCACGCCGAATCTCGACAAGTTCGGCCGCGACCTCACCGCGATCGCGCGCCAGGGCAAGCTCGACCCGGTGCTCGGCCGCGCGCAGGAAATCGAGAGCACGATCGAGGTGCTCGCGCGCCGCAAGAAGAACAACCCGGTGCTGATCGGCGAGCCCGGCGTCGGCAAGACCGCGATCGTCGAGGGCCTCGCGCAGCGGATTGTGAACGGCGACGTGCCCGAGGTGCTGCGCGGCAAGCGGCTCGTCGAGGTCAACATCAACTCGATGGTGGCCGGCGCAAAGTATCGCGGCGAATTCGAGGAACGCGCGAAGCAACTGATCGACGAAGTGACGGCCAAGCATGACGAGCTGATCCTCTTCATCGACGAGCTGCATACGATCGTAGGCGCGGGCCAGGGCGGCGGCGAAGGCGGGCTCGACATCGCGAACGTGCTGAAGCCGGCGCTGGCGCGCGGCGAGCTGAGCCTGATCGGCGCGACCACGCTCAACGAATACCAGAAGCACATCGAAAAGGACGCGGCGCTGGAGCGGCGCTTCCAGCCGGTGTTCGTGCCGGAGCCGAGCGTCGAGCAGACGATCGTGATCCTGCGCGGGCTGCGCGACAGCCTCGAGGCGCACCACCAGGTCACGTTCGCCGACGACGCGTTCGTCGCGGCCGCCGAGTTCGCCGACCGCTACATCACCGCGCGCTTCCTGCCCGACAAGGCAATCGACCTGATCGACCAGGCCGCCGCGCGCGTGCGGATCGGCGCGACGTCGCGCCCCGTCGACATCCAGGAAGACGAAGCGCAGATCGCGCAACTGAAGCGCGAGCAGGACTACGCGACGTCGCGCAAGCGCTTCGACGAAGCGAAGCAGTTCGAGGAGCAGATCGGCGCGAAGCAGAAGTCGCTCGATGAAAAGATGGAGGCGTGGCAGCGCAAGACCGGTTCCGAGACGCTGGAAGTGACCGTCGAATCGGTTGCCGAGGTCGTGTCGCGGCTGACCGGCATTCCGGTGTCCGAGCTCACGCAGGAAGAGCGCCAGAAGCTGCTGAAGATGGAGGAGCAGCTGCGCGAGCGCGTGGTCGGTCAGCACGACGCGGTCGTCGCCGTCAGCGACGCGGTGCGGCTGTCGCGCGCCGGGCTCGGCCAGACGCACCGGCCGATCGCGACGTTCCTGTTCCTCGGGCCGACCGGCGTCGGCAAGACCGAGCTCGCGAAGGCGCTGGCCGAGACCGTGTTCGGCGACGAGCAGGCGATCATCCGCATCGACATGTCCGAGTACATGGAACGGCACGCGGTCGCGCGGCTGATCGGCGCGCCGCCCGGCTACGTCGGCTACGACGAAGGCGGCCAGCTCACCGAGCGCGTGCGGCGCCGCCCGTACAGCGTGATCCTGCTCGACGAGATCGAGAAGGCGCATCCGGACGTCTACAACGTGCTGCTGCAGGTGTTCGACGACGGCCGCCTGACCGACGGCAAGGGCCGCGTGGTCGACTTCAGCAACACGATCATCATCGCGACGAGCAACCTCGGCGCCGCGATCATCATGGACAACCTCACGCAGCCGGAGGCCGCGCGCAAGACCGACAAGGCGATCCGCGAGCAGCTGATGCAGGTGCTGAAGGGTCATTTCCGCCCCGAGTTCCTGAACCGGATCGACGAGGTGATCGTGTTCCATGCGCTGTCGAAGGAGAACATCCGCTCGATCGTGCAGATCCAGCTCGACCGTGTGGTGCGCACCGCCGCCGCGCAGGACATCACGCTCGTGATGGGCGAGTCGCTGGTCGAACACCTGACCGAAGCCGGCTACCAGCCGGAATTCGGCGCGCGCGAACTGAAGCGGCAGGTGCGCCAGATCATCGAGACGAAGCTCGCGAAGGAGATCCTGGCAGACAAGCTGACGTCCGGCGATCGCGTCGAAGTCGATTACGACAAGGCCAGCGACGAAGTGACGTTCAACAAGCTCGCGTCGCCTGAAGCCGGGGACGCGAAGAAGGACGCAGACGGCGAGGCGAAGCCGAACGGCAAGGCGGCGAAGGCGTCGACGGATGAAAAGGATGACGAAGCGAAGGCCGAAACGTCCCCGCCGATCGCGAAGGCATCCGGAAAGAAGTCGTCCGGCGCGAAGAAGCACGCGCCCTGAATCACCGATACCACGCGGGCCCGCATGCACGGGTCCGCATGACCGGCGCCGTCCGCCCGACGGCGCCGCCCCACGCCGCGACGCGGCGCAACTCGAGCCGCCCCGCAGCGGGCGCGGCCCATGGAGATTCACATGACAAATCGACGCGACGTGCCAGGCATCAGGAAGTACGATGGGCCCGCCGGCGGTTGGGGCGCGCTTCGCGCGACAGCCGATGCCGTGCGCACGCAGATGGAAACCATCGAGGCGCCGATCGTGCTGATGCGGACCAACCAGCCCGACGGTTTCGACTGCCCCGGCTGCGCATGGCCCGACAAGGAACACAAGTCGACGTTCCAGTTCTGCGAGAACGGCGCGAAGGCCGTCACGTGGGAAGCGACGACCAAGCGCGTGACGCCCGAGTTCTTCGCGGCGAACCCGGTGTCGTCGCTGTTGCGGATGTCCGACTACGAGCTGGAGAACATGGGCCGGCTCACGCATCCGCTCGTCTACGATCGCGCGACCGACACGTTCCGCGCGGTCGAATGGGACGACGCGTTCGCGCGCATCGGCGAGGTGCTGCGCGCGCTGCCGCCCGAGCAGGTCGAGTTCTACACGTCGGGCCGCGCGTCGAACGAAGCCGCGTACCTGTATCAACTCTTCGCGCGCGAGCTCGGCACCAACAACTTCCCCGACTGCTCGAACATGTGCCACGAGCCGACCAGCGTCGGCCTGCCGCAGTCGATCGGGATCGGCAAGGGCACGGTGTCGCTGGAGGATTTCGACCACTGCGAGCTGATCATCTCGATCGGCCACAACCCCGGCACCAACCATCCGCGGATGATGGGCACGCTGCACGAGTGCTCGCGCCGCAACGTGCCGATCATCGTGTTCAATCCGCTGCGCGAGCGCGCGCTCGAACGCTTCGCGGATCCGCAGGACATGATCGAGATGGCGTCGTTCGGCTCGACGCGCATCGCGTCGACGTACTACCAGGTCGACGCGGGCGGCGACGCGGCCGCGCTGAAGGGCATCATGAAGGCGCTGCTGCGGCTCGAGGCCGAGCGCGGCGACGTGCTCGACCGCGACTTCATCGCGCAGCACACGAGCGGCTTCGACGCATTCTCCGCCGACCTGGAGGCCACGTCGTGGGACGACATCGAGCGCGCGAGCGGCCTGAGCCAGGCGCAGCTCGAACAGGTCGCGCTCGCGTATGCGAAGTCGAACGCGACGATCGTCACGTACGGGATGGGCGTCACGCAGCACAACAAGGGCACCGCCACCGTGCGCCTGATCGCCGACCTGCTGCTGATGCGCGGCAACTTCGGCAAGCCCGGCGCGGGCGTGTGCCCGCTGCGCGGCCACTCGAACGTGCAGGGCAACCGCACGGTCGGCATCACCGAGAAGCCGTCGGCCGAGTTCCTGCAGAAGATCGAGGACGTGTGCGGCTTCAAGCCGCCCGCGCAGCACGGGCACGATGCCGTGCAGGCAATGCAGGCGATGGTCGACGGCCAGGCCAAGGCGCTGCTGTGCCTCGGCGGCAACTTCGCGGTCGCGCTGCCCGATCCCGAGCTGTCGTTCCCCGCGATGGCGAAGCTCGATCTCAGCGTCCATCTCGGCACGAAGCTGAACCGCTCGCATCTGCTGGTCGGCAAGGAAACCTACATCCTGCCCGTGCTCGGCCGCACCGAGCTCGACGTGCAGGCGAGCGGCCCACAATCGATCACCGTCGAGGATTCGATGTCGATGGTGCACGCGTCGGCCGGCAAGCTCAAGCCTGCTTCCGACCAGTTGCGTTCGGAACCCGCGATCGTGGCCGGCATTGCACATGCGACACTGCCGGCCAGCAAGGTCGCGTGGCTCGACCTGATCGCCGACTACGACCGCATCCGCGACCTGATCGACAAGACGGTGTCCGGCTTCGAGGCGTTCAACGCGCGCATCCGCACGCCGGGCGGCTTCCGCCTGCCGCTGCCGCCGACCGAGCGCGTGTGGCCCACGCCGACCGGCAAGGCGATGTTCTCGGTCTACAAGGGCGTGAAGGAAGACGCGGACGTACTCGGCGCCGCGCAGGTGCTGCGGCTGATCACGCTGCGCAGCCACGATCAGTACAACACGACGATCTACGGGCTCGACGATCGCTATCGCGGCGTGTTCGGGCGACGCGACGTGCTGTTCATGAACCCGGCCGATCTCGCGAAGTACGGGCTCGAGCACGGCGATCTCGTCGACATCGAGACGATCACCGCGTCGGGCCGCACGCTGCGCCTCGAGAAGATCACCGCGATCGAGTACGACATCGCGCCGGGGTCGGTCGGCGCGTACTACCCGGAGGCGAACGTGCTCGTGCCGCTCGACTACATCGACAAGGAAAGCGGCACGCCGTCGTACAAGTCGGTGCCGGTGCACGTCACACGCTCGGCGGTCGCCTGATCCGCGGGCAGGCAGGGTCGCGACGCACGGCCCGCCGCGCCATGCCGCGAACCTGAACCGGCTCTTTCCCCTCTCCCGGCCGCCGCATCGCATCCGATGCAGCGGCCGCTTTCGTTGATCGCGTCGAACGACGGCCGGCTTACCGCGCCGCCGACGACGGCAGATGCGCGCCCGCCTGCCGGCGCCTGTACGCGCTGTCGCGCGTCGCGAGCCAGTAGTACAGCGGCGACGTCAGCAGCAGCCCGACGAGCCACGACAGGTCGGCACCGCCGAGATGCGCGGGAATCGGCCCCGCATACATCGGCGTGTTCATGAACGGAATCTGCACGGCGATCCCGATCGCATACGCGAGCAGCGCCTGCGGATTGAAGCGGCCATAGACGCCGCCGTCCGCCATGAAGATCGACTGGATGTCGTACTTGCCCTTGTGGATCACGTAGAAGTCGATCAGGTTGATCGCCGTCCACGGCACCAGCACGACGAGCAGCGCGAGCACCAGATCGACGAGATTGCCGACGAAGTTCGTCGACGCGCCGATCGCCGCATAGCAGCACGCGACGAAGATCACCACCGACACCACCGCGCGCGTCTTCGCGGTCGGAATCCACTTGTACGCGAAGGTCTGCACCGACGTGATCACCGCGAGCACCGCGCCGTACAGGTTCAGCGCGTTGTGGCTGATCACGCTCAACAGGAACAGCACCAGCATCAACGGGCCGAGCGGGCCCGTCGCCTGCTTGACCGCGTCCATCGTATCCGCGCCGGCCGGCACCGCGAGCACCGCGACCGCGCCGAAGATGAACGCGAGCGTCGAGCCGATCGTGCAGCCGAGATAGGTCGCCCAGAACGTCGACGCGACGCCGACGTCTTCCGGCAGGTAGCGCGAATAATCCGACACGTACGGCGCGAACGCGATCTGCCACAGCGCGGACAGCGACACCGTCGCCAGCCACCCTGCGAAGTCGAAACCGCCGCGCGTGAGGAAATCGGCGGTGCTCACGTGCGACAGGATCATCCAGAAGCCGACCAGGATGCCGATGCCGAGCACCCACGTGCCGATCCGGTTCAGGATGTGGATGAACCGGTAGCCGACGATCCCGATCAGCCCCGAGCCCACCGCGCCGATCACGATGCCGACGGGCACCGGCACCGACGACGCGATCCCGTGCACCGACTTGCCGGCCAGCACGATGTTCGATGCGAAGAAGCCGACGTACATCACCGCCGCGATCAACGTGACCAGCAGCGCGCCCCACGAGCCGAACTGCGCGCGGCTCTGGATCATCTGCGGGATGCCCATCTGCGGCCCCTGCGCCGAATGCAGCGCCATCAGCACGCCGCCGACCGCCTGGCCGACGACGATCGCGACGATGCCCCACATCAGGTTCAGGTGGAAGATCTGCACGCCGAGCGCGCCGGTCACGATCGGCAGCGGCGCGATGTTGCCGCCGAACCAGAGCGTGAACAGGTCGCGCACCTTGCCGTGGCGTTCTGCGGGCGGCACGTAGCCGATCGTGTGTTTCTCTATCATGGGGGACGCGTTGCGGTCCGCGGTCGTCATGGCGATGTCTCCTGTGCTGCGCGGCGATGCGCGCGTGCCGTTTCAGCCGGCGCGCGACGGTGCGTGCGCCTGCAATCGGGTCCGGATACGCGGGCAACGGTTCGCCGCGTGCAGGCACGACGACATCGATCGAAGCGCCGGCGCGCATTGCGTGCGGGGACGGATGACATGCCCCGCCGGCACGTGCGCGCTTTGGTCGCGATCCGGATTGCAGACGATGGTGCGCCACGCATGCGGCGACCGGAAAATACTAAAAATATTTCCGGGACATACGAAAAAGCTCTGCAGCGGAAATGCCGGCGCCGGGCTTCTTCGGGTAAGGTGCTACGCAAAATACTGGACAGAATGGGCCCCGCGGCCGCACGCGCCGGGGCCGGTATCAGAGGTGCTCGTGGCTCACTACACTTTGCGGCAACTGAAGTATTTCGTGACGACGGTGGAATCCGGCAGCGTCGCCGAGGCGTCGCGCCAGCTCTTCATCGCGCAGCCGTCGATCTCCAGCGCGATCAAGGGGCTCGAGGAAAGCTTCGGCGTGAAGCTGTTCATCCGCCATCACGCGCAGGGCGTGTCGCTGACGCCGAGCGGCACGCGTTTCTACCGGAGGGCGCAGGAGCTGCTGCGCATCGCGCACGAATTCGAACAGAACGCGCTCGCCGACAACGACGTGATCAGCGGGCAGATCGACATCGGCTGCTTCGAGACCGTCGCGCCGCTCTACCTGCCACAGCTGATCGCGGGCTTTCGAGAGCGCTACCCGGGCGTCAACATCCGGCTGCGCGACGGCGACCAGCAGGAGCTCGTGCAGGGCCTGACGGCCGGCACCTTCGATCTCGCGTTTCTCTACGACCACGATCTCGACGGCACGATCGAGACCGAGCCGCTGATGCCGGCGCAGCAGCCGTACGTGCTGCTGCCGGAGAACCACCGGTTCGCGGGTCAGTCGCATGTATCGCTGCGCGACCTCAGCGTCGAGCCGATGATCCTGCTCGACGTGCTGCCGAGCCGCACCTACTTCGTCAGCCTGTTTCACGAGTTGGGGCTCACGCCGAACATCGTGTTCGCTTCGCCGTCGATCGAGATGGTGCGCGGGATGGTCGGCCAGGGCTTCGGTTTCTCGCTGCTCGTCACGCGCCCGCATTCCGAATACACGTATGACGGCCGGCGCGTCGTGACGATCGGCCTCAGCGAAACGGTGAGCCCGTCGGGGCTCGTGAGCGCGCGGCTCAAGCGCGGGCAGCTGACGAAGCAGGCGCAGTCGTTCGTCGAGTTCTGCCGCGAGCGGCTCGCACAGATCGTCGCCGAATCGGCGCAATAGCAAGGAACGAACCGCACGCGCCGCCGAACGGCGGCGTGCGGCATGCAGTCGGACGGCCGGATCAGCCGGACGAAGCGAGATGCGTGAGGAGACGGCCGAGCATCGCGTCGCATCCGTGCAGCTGCTCGAGCGTGACGAACTCGTCGGGCTTGTGCCCCTGGTCCATGCTGCCCGGCCCGCACACCACGGTCGGTATGCCGGCCTGCCCGAACAGCCCGCCCTCGGTGCCGAATGCGACGGTGCCGAACGCGTCGGAACCGCTCAGCATCGCGAGCAGCCGCGCGGCTTCGCTGTCCGGCGACGTCGCAAGCCCCGGATATGCGCCGAGCGATTGCAGACGGATGTCCGTATCGGGCTGCACCGCGCGCATCCTCGGCAGCAGTTCGGATTCCGCATAATCCTGCAGCCTCCTCGGCACGTCGTGCGCATCGAACGCCGGCAGCGCCCGCACCTCGAAATCGAACTCGCACTCGGCCGGCACGATGTTGAGCGCGCGGCCGCCCTTGATCAAGCCGGCCTGCACGGTGGAGAACGGCGGATCGAAGCGGCTGTCGTGACGCTCGGGCCGCGCGAGCGACGCACCGATCTCGCCGAGGCGGCCGATCAGCTTCGCCGCGTAGTCGATTGCGTTGACGCCGAGCGGCGCGTACGCCGAGTGGCACGCAGCACCCTTCACGTGGCAGCGCATCGCGAGCTTGCCCTTGTGACCGAGCACCGGCTTCAACGCCGTCGGCTCGCCGATCAGGCACAGGCGCGGCCGGTGCTCGCGAGCAGCCAGTGCGTCGAGCATCGGCCGCACGCCGAGACAGCCGACTTCCTCGTCGTACGAGAACGCGATATGCACGGGCAGGTTCAACGGCCGTGAGACGAACGCTGGCACGGCCGCGAGCACCGACGCGATGAAGCCCTTCATGTCGGCCGTGCCGCGCCCGTATAGCCGGCCGTCGCGCTCGGTCAGCCGGAACGGCTCGACCGTCCACGCCTGCCCGTCGACCGGCACCACGTCGGTATGGCCCGACAGCGCGACGCCGCCGCGATCGCGCGGCCCGATCGTCGCGTACAGGCTCGCCTTCGTGCGTTCCGCGTTGTAGAACAGCTCGCTCGAGACACCAAAGCCGTCGAGATAGTCGCGGATGAAGTCGATCATCGCGAGGTTCGAGTCGCGGCTGACCGTCGCGAAGCCGATCAGACGCTCGAGCAGTGCGCGGCTCGACGTGTCACTCATCGCCCGGCACTCCGTAGCTCGGCGCGGCGGTCGGGTTCAGCGCGCGCGTCTGGTAATCCTGCATCTGCGGGCGATACGCGTGCCACAGCGCGTCCAGCTGCCCGATCGGATCGGCGTCGGCCCAGTCGACGCGCAGGTCGACGAGCGGCCAGGTCACGTCGCCGGCCACCTTGAGCGCGGCCGAATGCACCGGCCCGGCCTCACCGCCCGCCGCCATTGCCGCGTGCATCGCGGCCAGCAGGCGATCGGCGAGCAGCCCGGGCGCCTGCCCGAACGCGCGCGCCATCGCATCGATCACGGCCGGCGCGGCCAGCAGATTGCCGGCCGCCACGCATTGCTCGCCCTGCACCGCGTGGTGCGTGCCGAGCGCCTCCTTGCCGGTGAAGCACGCCGTCTGCCCCTGCCCGTCGATCACCGTGACCTGCCGGAACTGGCTCCAGCCGTTCGCGCTGAGCGCGCGATCGAGCGCGGCGGCTGGCGCGAGCTGCTCGTGCTCGATCAGATCGAGGATCTGCGGGCCGAGCGCCGGCAGCGTGATGTTCTGCGTCGCGACCGCGCCGACGCCCGCGCGCACCCACGGGCAGCGCGCGCCCACCGCGATGCTCGACGAGCTGATCGCGATGCCGAGCTGGCCCGTTTCCGGGCAGCGCCCGACGATGGAGAAAGTCATGCCGCCTCCTATGCGCGGTTCGGCTGCCAGTTGTCGGGGATCACCGCGATCACGTCGATCTCCATCAGCCACTGCGGCTGGCCGAGCGCCGAGACGACGAGCCCCGTCGAGATCGGGTAGACGCCCTTCAGCCACTTGCCGACTTCCCGGTACACCGGCTCGCGATAGCGCGGGTCGATCAGGTAGGTCGTCGTCTTCACGATGTGCGTGATGTCGCTGCCGGCTTCATCCAGCAGCTGCTTCACGTTCTTCATCGCCTGCTCGGCCTGCGCGCGCGGATCGCCGAGGCCGACCAGGTTGCCGTCGAAATCGGTGCCGACCTGGCCGCGCACGTAGACGGTGTTGCCGGCGCGTACGGCCTGGCACAGGTCGTTGTCGAGCGTCTGGTTCGGATAGGTATCCTTCGTGTTGAACATGCGGATACGGGTGTGGGTGGGCTGGCTCATCGAGGTCCTTCGATTGTCGGTGTATGCGCCCGCCGCGCCGGAAGCGGGCGCGGTGCGGCGGGGTTCTCGTTGGTACGGATCGCAGCGTGACTGCGTATCAGCCGATCGCGTCGACCAGCGGGCGCGCATCGGTCCGCGCGGTGTCGCCGTGTTGGGTGCGCGTTTGTGCGCGACGTTGCGATGCGTCGCGATAGTCGAGGTACTTGCGCTGCGTGACGATGTGGTCGGCGATGTGCTTCGCGTCGTGCCACACGCCCCAGATGAAGCTGGAGCCGCGTCGTGACAGCCACGGCAGTCCGAGGAAATAGAGGCCCGGCTCCCTCGACACGCCGCGCTGATGCTGCGGCTTGCCGTTCGCGGCGAACGCGTCGACGTTCAGCCAGCCGTAGTCGACCGCGTAGCCCGTCGCCCACACGATCGACGTGACGCCGGCGCCGGCCAGGTCGAGTGCGAGAATCGGCTCCGTGACGCACTCAGGATCCGGCAGGATGCGGCGTGCTTCCGGCTCCTCGGGCAGGTCGAGGCCGTTGCGCGCCGCATAGGCGTCTGCGGCGTCGAGCAGCGACAGGTAGTTCTCGTCGCCGCGGGCGAGATTGGCCGCGAGATCGCGTTCGAACACCGCGACGCCGCCGTCGAACGACTTCGTCAGCCCGACGAGCGTCACGCCCTGGTGCGCGAGTGCGCGGAAATCGACCGTATGGCCGCCGCGCGCGCCGCTCACGGCAATCGTCACGTGTTCGCGGCCGGGTGTCGCGACTTCCTTGTCCCATTCGCCGAGCACGCCGAGCCACCAGCAGAAGTCGCGGCCGCGATACGCGCGCGGCGGACGGTCATGCGGGCCGACCGACAGGTAGACCTGCCGGCCCGCGCGCTGCAGTTCGTCGGCGATCTGCACGCCCGAGGACCCCGCACCGACCACCAGCACCGCGCCGTCCGGCAATTGCGCCGGGTTGCGATAGTCGGCGGAATGGATCTGCACGAGACCGGCGTCGTCCGGTGCGATCGGCGGGATGACCGGGCGCTGGAACGGTCCCGTCGCGACGACCACGCGCGCCGCCTCGATCGTGCCGCCGGAAGTTTCGACGACGAAACCCGGCTTGCCTGCGTTGCGCACGACGCTTTTCACTTCGACGCCGGTGCGGATCGGCGCGTCGAACTTGCGCGCATACGCTTCGAAGTAGTCGGCGACCTGCTCCTTCGTTGCAAACGCATCGGGATCGAGGCCGTCGAATTCGAGCCCCGGAAAGCGGTCGTGCCACGCGGGGCCGTTCGCGACCAGCGAATCCCAGCGCCCGGTGCGCCAGCGCTCGGCGATGCGATCGCGCTCCAGCACGAGATGCGGCACACCGAGCTTGCCCAGGTGCTCGCTCATGGCCACGCCGGCCTGCCCGGCCCCGACGACCAGCGTATCGATTGAGGTTGTTTCCACTGCCACGGCTGTCTCCTTGAAGTGCGGCTCGCTGCGATGCTCGTGTCGTCGCGCGAGTGGGAATGGAGACATTCTGCTGACAGGGTGGCTAGGGCGAAACGATCATTTTTGTGGTTGTTGACGAGAAAAAAGCTGGGGATATCGAGGACGGCCAGTGGACCGGGCATACAGCGCAACGCCGCATCCGGTCCATGCGGTCCAGGGCGATCCCTGCGTGTGCGCGTGGTCGACGCGACGCGCAGGCGGTGTCGGAGGCATGGCCGAATCCGACATCGCCGGCTTCGCCGCGTCGACCAACGTCTGGTGCGTTATGTCCCTTTAAGCAGGCCATTGCCCGACAATTCTTGACTGTGCGCGCGCCCTCGAACTGATACGATGCGCGTCGCCTCGCACGACGCGATGCGCACACGGGACGCGTGACCGTTCCCTTTTTCGATCCGCGCGCGTGCCCCCCCTACCGCGCCGGGCCGCCGGCCCGCCCCCTCGTTGAACCCCGTAGCATCTCGGCGCCTCACCCGGCCCCGTTGCAGCAACCGTTGGAGTGGCGCACGTTGCGCCTGCAAGCATGAAGAAACTGAAGCAGCACATCCGCACCCTGAGCGAGAAGGACCGTACGCCCGTGGTGCGCGCCTGCGCGCTGCTGTTGATGGCCGGCCTGCTGTACCTGCTGTGGCCGTCCGCGGAAGTCGCGCGCCTCGCGATGGAATCGATGGTGCGCTGACGCACCGTCCGCCCGCCGCTGCGCTATACTTGCGCGATGGAAACCCAACCTGCCTCGCCGAACGTGCATCGCTGGTGGCGCGCCTGACCCAGGCGGCCCGTTTCCTTTTGCATGTCCCGAACGTGATGCCGCCAGCCATGGCGGCATTGTCGTTTCTGCGCCCACGTCATGGCTGGTGGCTTCGATAACCCGGAGCCAACCCAAACCATGACGCACCCGACTCGACCGACCATCCTCACCGGCGACCGCACGACCGGCCCGCTGCATCTCGGCCACTACATCGGCTCGCTGCGCGCACGCGTGCAGATGCAGCACGAGGCGACGCAATTCCTGCTGCTCGCCGACACGCAGGCGCTGACCGACAACATGGGCCGCCGCCAGCGCGTCACCGAGAACGTGATCGAGGTCGCGCTCGACTACCTGGCCGTCGGCATCGACCCGGCGATCTCGACGATCGTCGTCCAGTCGCAGGTGCCCGAACTCGCCGAGCTGTCGCAATACCTGCTCAACCTCGTCACGGTCGCGCGCCTCGAGCGCAACCCGACCATCAAGGAAGAGATCCGCCTGCGCGGCTTCGAGCGCGACATCCCGGCCGGCTTCCTCACCTACCCCGTCAGCCAGGCGGCCGACATCACCGCGTTCAAGGCGACCCACGTGCCCGTCGGCGACGACCAGTTGCCGATGATCGAGCAGACCAACGAACTCGTGCGCCGCTTCAACGCGACGGTCGACAAGCCGGTGCTGGTGGAATGCGAGGCCGTGCTGTCGGCGGTCACGCGGCTGCCGGGCATCGACGGCAAGGCGAAGATGAGCAAATCGCTCGGCAACGCGATCACGCTCGGCTCGACGCCCGACGAGATCGCTCAAGCCGTGAAGGACATGTACACGGACCCGAACCACCTGCGCGTGAGCGACCCCGGCCAGGTCGAGGGCAACGTCGTGTTCACGTTCCTCGACGCGTTCGAGCCCGACGTGCGGAAGGTCGACGAACTGAAGGCGCACTATCGCCGCGGCGGCCTCGGCGACAGCGTCGTGAAGCGCGTGCTGAACGAGCGGCTGCAGGCGCTGATCGAGCCGATCCGTGCGCGCCGCCGCGAATTCGAGGCGGACAAGGCGGAGGTGATGGCGATCCTGAAGCGCGGCACGCTGCATGCGCGCGAGGTAGCCGGTGCGACGCTGGCGGAGGTGAAAGGCGCGATGGGGCTCACGTATTTCGATTGAGCGGTGCGCGCAGCACACGCGCCCCGGCGACGATGCGCGGCGCAATACCGGAGCCGCGCGTGTCCGATGCCCAACGGCACAACGCCATTCGGCGGGTGGTCAATCGTCGGCGAGCGCCGTCATGACCGCGCGTGCTCCAGCGGAGCCGCGTGGCACACAGCCTCGATCCGGTTGCCGGCAGGGTCGATCAGAAAGGCCGCGTAGTAGTCGCCGTGATAGTGCGGCCTCAATCCGGGGTCGCCGTCAGACTGGCCGCCCGCGGACAGGCCGGCCTCGAAAAACGCATGCACCTGCGCGCGGGAAGCGGCCTTGAAGCACCAGTGCCGCTTGCTCGCCCAGACTTCGGCGGAATCCAGATAAACCGCCAGACAGGTCGATGCGATGTCGTTCGCATTGCAGCGTTCGCCATAGCCGAGCGCGGTGAGCCGGTCGTAGACCTTGGCTGCGCCCAGTGCGGCCATGACGCCATCGTAGAACGGGCGGGCCCGGTCGATATCCGGAACGGCGATGGACACGTGGTCGAGAAGTTGCATGATGTCGGCTCCATTGAACGAGCACGAGTCTACACAAACGTGACGCACGAGCGATCGCAATCCTTTCGCGCCGCTGGTCCACGCCGCCGATGGCGCAACCGCGCGCACGGCGCGTCACTTCATCTGCATCAGTTGCACGAGGTTGCCGCACGTGTCGTCGAGCACCGCGACCCGCACCGGCCCCGCGTCCATCGGCGCCAGCGTGAAGCGCACGCCGAGCGCGTCGAGCCGCGCGAACTCCGCGTCGAGATCGTCGACCTGGAACGACGCCGCCGGAATACCGTCCTCGTAAAGCGCCTGACGGTAAGGCCCGACCGCGCGATGCTGGCTCGGCTCGAGCATCAGTTCGGTGCCGTCGAGCTGGTCCTTCGACACGACCGTCAGCCAGCGGTACTCGCCCACCGGCACGTTGTTCTTCAGCCGGAAACCAAGGACGTCGGTATAAAACGCGAGCGCCTTGTCCTGATCGTCGACAAAGATACTCGTCACGTAGATACGCATGTGATGTTCTCCTGATCGTGCGTGCCGCTTACGTGATCTGGTACGTCGACGCCGGCACGAATTCCTCCGGCATCGCGCGATCGCCCAGCTCCAGCACCGACCGTTCGATCGTGCGCGCCATCGCATCGAGCGCCAGCGCGTTCGGCGCGAGGCCGAACGGCTCGGCGACCTCGTTCGCGATCGCCTCGAGCGCGATCAGCGTGTACGAGATGAACACGCAAATCAGCGGCGTGAAGAATTCCGTCGAATCGACGAGACCGAACGGCAGCAGCACGCAATAAGCATAGACGGTGCGATGCAGCAGCACGCTGTACGAGAACGGAATCGGCGTCGTCAGGATCCGCTCGCAGCCGCCCACCGCCCGGCCCAGCTCGACCAGTTGCGCATCGAACATCCAGCACGTCGCTTCGCTGCCGGGCGCGCGGCCCAGCGCGCGGACGATCCCGCCGCGCAGGTCATCGAGAATCGCGACGGGCCGGTAGCACTTGTGCGCGAACGCGGCGGCACGCTCCGCGCCAAGGATGCGTTGCAGGTCTTGCGCCGGGTCGGTGTGACGCAGCTGATGCTTCAGCGCATACGTAAACGCGATCAGCAGGTCGGCGAGCCGATTGCGCTCCGCGTCGCCGACGCCGTCGGGCAGGTAGCGCCGCAGTTGCGACGTGACGGTGCGCGCCGCGATCAGCAGGTTGCCCCACAGAAGCCGTGCCTCCTTGAAGCGCTCGAAGCTCGCGTTGTTGCGAAACGCGAGAAAGATCGCAAGCGCGAGCCCGAACAGCGTGAACGGCGCGGTGTTCAGCGGAATCTTCTCGCCGAAGATGCGCCCGTTCGTGAAGACCGCCAGCGTGCTGACGATCGCCATGAACACGAGTTGCGGAATGATCGACTGCAGCACGGAGCCGTTCCATACGAACAGCATCCTGAGCCAGTTTTGTCGTGGTCTGACGATCATGGTGTTGTTTCGCCTGCCAGGGAAATACGCAATGCCGGCCGCCCGCGCCCGATGTGCAACGGCCCGCGCGTGGCGGGCCGCTGTCGGTTCGATGCCGGGCCGGACGACGCGCCGCGCTGCACGTGATGATACGCCCGCACACGCCGCGCCCCGTCACCGGGCCCGCCGGTCAGTGATAGCCGATGTCGCCCTCGCGCACCTTGCCGCGGAACACGCGGTACTGCATCGCGTTGTACACGAGGATGATCGGCAGCACGATCACGGTGCCGACGAGCGCGAACAGCTGGCTCGAATGGCTCGACGACGCGTCCCAGATCGTCAGCGACGGCGGCACGATGTTCGGCCAGATGCTGATCACGAGCCCCGTGTAGCCGAGGAACACGAGCGCGAGCGTCAGCAGGAACGGCGTCGCCTCGTGCCGGCGCTTCACCGTGTGGAAGATGCCCCACACGCACGCGACGACGAGGATCGGCACCGGCAGGAACCAGCCGAGGTTGCCGCTGCCGAACCACCGATGCGCAACCGCCGGCAG
This sequence comes from Burkholderia sp. Bp9140, assembly GCF_003853425.1. Classification (NCBI taxonomy): domain Bacteria; kingdom Pseudomonadati; phylum Pseudomonadota; class Betaproteobacteria; order Burkholderiales; family Burkholderiaceae; genus Burkholderia; species Burkholderia sp. Bp9140. Next base: position 24,381 of record NZ_QTPQ01000055.1, on the reverse strand, counting down.
CCCGACCACGGTCCACAGGCTGACCACGCCCATCACGGCGAGCAGCACGCCCGCGAGCGGCTTCATCAGCACGCGCATCTTGCGCTGCAGTTCGCCGTCGACCTTCAGGATCAGCCAGCCGCAGCCGAGCGTCGCATAGGTGACGAGCACGCCGATCCCGCAGAACAGGCTGAACGGCGACAGCCAGTCGAACGGCCCGCCCGCGAACTGGTTGTTCACGATCCGGATGCCCTGCAGCAGCGAACCGAGCACGATCCCCTGGCAGAACGCGGCAAGCGCGGAGCCGCCGATGAATGCGAGATCCCACAGGTGTTGCGTGCGGTTCGCCTTGGCGCGCAACTCGAACGCCGCGCCGCGGAAGATCAGCCCGACCACCATCAGGATCAACGGCAGGTAGTTGGCCGGCAGCAGCGTCGAGTAGACGACCGGGAAGGCGCCGTACAGGCCCGCGCCGCCGAGCACGAGAAAGGTCTCGTTGCCGTCCCACACCGGCGCGACGGTGTCGAGCATCACCTGCCGCTCGGCCTTCGCGTCGAAGAATGGAAACAGCAGGCCGATGCCGAGGTCGAAGCCATCCAGCATCACGTAGATGAACACGCCGAGGCCGATGATCGCGGCCCATACGACAGGAAGATCGATTTGCATGGCTTACTCCGCTTCGGTGACGTTCAGCGGCGTGGACAGCGCGCTCTTGCGCAGCCCCGGATGCCGGTGCAGCTCGATATATCCGGCCTGTGCCGCCGGCCCGCGCTTCATCAGCTGCATCATGTAATAGATCCCCGTTCCGAACACCAGGAAATACACGACCACGAAGATCAGCAGCGACACGCCGACCTGCTGCGCGCTGAGCGGCGCGACCGAATCGACCGTGCGCAGCACGCCGTACACGGTCCAGGGCTGCCGCCCGACCTCGGTCGTGATCCAGCCGGCCAGCAGCGCGACGATGCCCGACGGCCCCATGCACACGACGAACCACTGGAACCAGCGCGTCTCATACAGGCGCCCGCCCTTGCGCAGCAGCAAGCCGAGCACCGCGGTGAGCAGCATCAGCATCCCGAGGCCGGCCATGATCCGGAAGGTCCAGAACACGATCGGCGAATACGGACGGTCCTGCGGCGGGAATTCCTTCAGCCCGCGAATCTCGCCGTCCCAGCTGTGCGTGAGGATCAGGCTGCCGAGGTGCGGCACCTGGATCGCATAGCGTGTCGTCTCGGCCTGCATGTCGGGCAGCCCGACGAGGTTCAGCGCGGTGCCGCCCTTCTCCGTTTCCCACAGCCCCTCGATCGCCGCGATCTTCGCCGGCTGGTATTCGCGCGTGTTCAGCCCGTGCGCATCGCCGACGACGATCTGGATCGGCGCGAGCAGCAGCAGCATCCACAGCGCCATCGAGAAGCTGCGCTTCACCGGCTCGTCGCGGCGCCCCTTCAGCAAGTGCCATGCGCCGCACGCGGCGACGATGAAGCCCGCGACGATGAACGCCGCGATCGTCATGTGCACGAGGCGATACGGGAACGACGGATTGAAGATGACCTTGAACCAGTCGACCGGCACGACGAGGCCGTTCTCGATCCGGTAGCCCTGCGGCGTCTGCATGAAGCTGTTCGACGCGAGGATCCAGAACGTCGAGATCAGCGTGCCGACGGCGACCATCAGTGTCGCGAAGAAGTGCGCACGCGGGCTGACGCGCTGCCAGCCGAACAGCATCACGCCTAGAAAGCCGGCTTCGAGGAAGAAGGCCGTCAGGACTTCGTAAGTGAGCAGCGGGCCGGTGATGTTGCCCGCGACGCGCGAGAAGCCCGCCCAGTTCGTGCCGAACTCGTAGGCCATCACGACGCCGGAGACGACGCCCATCCCGAAGCCGATCGCGAAGATCTTCGACCAGAACTGGAACATGGATTTGTAGGCCGCGTCGCCGGTGACGAGATACCGCCATTCCAGCACCGCCAGGAAGCTCGCCATGCCGATGCTGATCGCCGGAAACACGATGTGGAACGACACCGTGAACGCGAACTGCAATCGGGCGAGATGGAACGCATCGAAGATTTCCATGACCGTAATTTGCTCGTGGTTGTGAGGACGTCAGCTCGAAGCAGGAAATCGCGCGACGGCTTCGCGGCGGCACGTGCAAACATGGAAGGATCGCAGTGCACGGCAACGAAGCGTGAATGACGATATCGCGTTTCGGACGATACTCGCAATCGCGCGAACGTGCGCTGAAACTGTGCTTTCCCCGGGCCCGAAGATGTGTGCACGGAAAACCCGTTTCGGGGCCGCGAGGCCGTCAGCTGTACTGCTCCGCGCACTGCAACGCTGTGCATCCGCGGCACGGCCGAATGCCCGTACCATCGGCTCGAAGCCTGCCCGTGGCGAGCCGGCGCGACGCCGCGCACCGCCCCTCGCAGAATCCGTTTCCGTCGCCCGGCGCCCGCGCCGGCCGATCTCCCTGGAGAAACCCGCATGGACCCCAGCGACCGCCCCGACGATCCGGCCGGCAGCCACGCGTGTCGTGTGATGCGTCATCGTGCCGGCGACGCGCGGGACACCGTCGATCGTGTGGTCGACGAAACGCCGGTTGCACTCGTGTTCAACGGCATCGCGCACACGGTGATGATGGCGACGCCGATCGACCTCGACGCATTCGGCCTCGGCTTCGCGCTGAGCGAGGGGATCGTCGAGCGCGCGTCCGACGTCTTCGATATCGAAACCGAATGCCGGCCCGGCAGCGCCGAGGTGCGGCTCACGGTGTCGCAACAGGCGTTCATGGCGCTGAAGGCGCACCGGCGCGCGCTGGCCGGCCGCACCGGCTGCGGCGTCTGCGGGATCGAAAGCATCGCGCAGCTCGACCTGCATCCGCCGCGCATCGCGGCCGCGGGCGCGGCGGCCGGCATCGACGCCGACGCCGTCGCGCGCGCCGCCCGCGCGTTGCCGCAGCGGCAGCCGCTGATGCGTGCGACCGGCGGTATCCATGCGGCTGCGTGGTGCGACCGCGACGGCACCGTGCTGGACGTCTTCGAAGACGTCGGCCGCCACAACGCACTCGACAAGCTGATCGGCCGGCTCGCGCGGCGTCGCACCGACCTGCGCGCGGGCTTCGTGTTCCTGTCGAGCCGCGCGAGCTACGAGCTCGTGCGCAAGGCCGCCCGCGTGGGCATCCCGATGATCGCGACGATCTCCGCGCCGACGTCGCTCGCGATCGACGTCGCCCGTGAAGCCGGTGTGCGGCTGCTCGGCTTCTGCCGCGACGACGGCTTCGTCGAATACGTGTCGCCCGACGCGCTCCCGTTACCCGAACCGGCGCGTGCGCAACCGCACGCGCTTACCGCCTGATGACACCCCTGACCGATTTCGACGCCGCCCAACGGCAATTCGCCGGCGCGTTCGCACCGCCGCATGCGACCGCCTTGATTCCGGTCGCGCAAGCGGCCGGCCGCGTGCTCGCCACGCCGCTCGCCGCCGTGCTCGACCAGCCGCCCGCCGACCAGAGCGCGATGGACGGCTACGCGGTCCGTTACGCGGACCTCGCACACGGCGAGCCGCTGCGCGTCGCGCAGCGCTGCTACGCGGGCGACGCGCCGTCGCCGCTCGCACCGCGCACGGCCGCGCGGATCTTCACCGGCAGCCTGATTCCACCCGGTGCCGACACCGTCGTGATGCAGGAGCACGCGCGCGAGCAGGACGGCTGGGTCGCATTCGACGCACCGCAGCGCGCCGGATCGCATATCCGCCGCCGCGGCGAGGAAGTGCGCGCGGGCGACCGGCTGATGCCTGCCGGCGTGCGGCTCGGTGCGATGCACGTCGGCGTCGCCGCCGCGCAGGGTTGCGCACACATCGACGTGCGGCCGCCGCTGCGGGTCGGCATCCTCACGACCGGCGACGAGCTCGTCCCGTGCGGCCAGCCGCGTGCGCCGCAGCAGATCTACAACAGCAACGCGCCGATGCTCGCCGCGCTGGTGTCGGGAACCGGTGCCGTCGTCGCGGCGAGCGCGCATGCGGCCGACACCGCGACCGCCGTCGATCAGGCGCTGCGCACGATGGCCGCGCGCTGCGATCTGGTCGTCTGTGTCGGCGGCGCATCGGTCGGCGACAAGGACCTGCTGCGCCCCGCGCTGAGCGCGCTCGGCGCATCGTTCGTGGTGTCGGGCGTGCGGATGAAACCCGGCAAGCCCGTCGCGCTCGCGCGGCTCGACGAACGGCCCGTCGTGCTGCTGCCCGGCAATCCGGGCGCCGCGATGATCGCGTTCGCGCTGTTCGTCGCGCCGCTGATCCGCCGCCTGCAGGGGCGCGACGACTGCCTGCCGGCCGTACCGTCGCTGCCGATCGATATCGACGTCGAGCCGGATGCGCAGCGCGAACGCTTCGTGCGCGTGCGCCGCGCCATCGACGCCAATGGCGCGCCCGTACTCGATACGCTGCGGCAGCAAGGCGCCGGCACGCTGCAATCGCTCATGCAGGCGAGCGGGCTCGCGCGGCTGCCGGCCGGTCGACGCATCGCGCGCGGCGACGCGGTGCCGTATTACGATTTCGCGCACTGGCTCGCGTGAGCATACGCGCGACGCCCGCCTTTCGTGCAAGCAGGAGGACGAACTGTATTCCTGCATTTCGGGCGCGATTGTGCCTCTGCCGGGAAAATCCGGCGGACTATCCTCACGATGACGCACGCCACGACCTGCGCGCCGACACGTCGGCGCATACGCGGCCGATCGGCGACGCCGTTCCGCTCATTTCATGCAGGCCGACGAACCGATCGTGAATGCCATCGTTTCCGCCGCGCCGGCCGCCGCCGCGTCCCGTGGCGCATCGCCCGGCGCCTTCTCCCGCCCGCTCGACACGCTCGCGCGGCCGCTGCGCGATTTGCGGCTGTCCGTCATCGACCAGTGCAACTTCCGCTGCGGCTACTGCATGCCGCGCGACAGCTTCGGGCCCGACTATGCGTTCATGCCGTCGTCCGAGCGGCTGTCGTTCGCGCAACTCGAGAAGATTGCCCGCGCGTTCATCGCGCTCGGCGTCGAAAAGATCCGACTCACCGGCGGCGAGCCGCTGCTGCGCCGCAACCTCGAAGCGCTGATCGAACGGCTCGCGACGCTGACGACCGTCGACGGCAAGCCCGTCGAAATCGCGCTGACCACCAACGGTTCGCTGCTCGCCGCAAAGGCACGCTCGCTGCGCGAGGCGGGCCTGTCGCGCGTGACCGTGAGCCTCGATGCGCTCGACGATGCCGTGTTCCGCCGGATGACCGATACCGACGTGCCCGTCGCGCGCGTGCTGGCCGGCATCGAGGCCGCGCACGCGGCCGGGCTCGCGCCCGTGAAGGTCAACGCGGTGATCGAGCGCGGCGCGAACGACAACCAGATCCTGCCGCTCGTGCGCCATTTCCGGCATAGCGGCGTGGCGGTGCGCTTCATCGAATACATGGACGTCGGCGGCGCGAGCGCGTGGTCCGGCGACAAGGTCGTACCGGCCAAGCGGATGCGCGAGTTGATCGAAGCAAGCTATCCGCTCGTGCTCGTCGGCGAACCGGGACACGATGCCACTGCAATCCGCTGCCGGCACATCGACGGCGCGGGCGAAGTCGGCTTCATCGCGAGCGTGTCGCATCCGTTTTGCGGCACGTGCTCGCGCGCCCGCGTGTCGGCCGACGGCCAGCTTTATACGTGCCTGTTCGCAACCCAGGGCACCGACCTGCGGCCGTGGCTCGACGATCGCGCATCGATCGACCACCTCGCCGACGCCGTGCGCGATCGATGGACGCGGCGCGACGACCGCTATTCCGAGCGGCGGGCCACGCGTGCGGCCCGGCCGTCGGGCAAGACCTATCCGACCGTGCGCATGTCGCTCGTCGGCGGCTGACGGCTGCCGCGCGAAGCGGCCCGCACCGCTTACTGGAGAACCGTCATGACGACTTCCACCGAATCCCGTGCCGCGCCACCCGACGATCCGCCGCGGGACGGCAGCCATCCCGAACCTGCCGTCCCGCACGGCGTACCGCCGCCGGCGATTGCCGCCGGCTTCGAGGTGCGTGTGCAATACGCGGCGATCGACGCCGGTGCCGAGATCGCGCCGATCGCTCGCAATCCGAATGTCGGCGCGGTCGTGAATTTTCTCGGTGTCGTGCGCAACGAAGGCGACGTCGACGACGTGATCGCGCTCGAAGTCGAGCACTATCCGACGATGACCGAGCAGGCGCTATGGAGCATCGTCGAGGAAGCCAGCGCGCGCTGGCGGCTCGAAGCGGTCAGGATCGTGCATCGCGTCGGGCGCATTCCACTCGGCCACGCGGTCGTGATCGTCGTGGTGGCCGCCGCGCATCGCGCGTCGGCGTTCGATGCGTGCGAATTCATCATGGACTTCCTGAAGACGCATGCGCCGTTCTGGAAGAAGGAGATCCGGCACGACGGCGCGTCCGGCTGGGTCGAGCCGAAGGCGCATGACGATCAGGCGATGCGGCGATGGGGATGAACGTGCCGGCCAATGCCTTGCCGATTCCGCCGATTCCTCCCGGGACCTCACGATGAAACTGACGATCAAATACTTTGCGAGCATTCGCGAACAGTTGCATACCGACGAGGAAGTCGTCGAGATCGATGCGCATGAGGTCACCGTCGACGCGCTGCGCGGCACGCTCGCCGCGCGCGACGTGCGCAGTGGAGAAGCGCTGCGGATGGACCGGCCCGTGCGGGCGGCCGTGAACCTCGAGATGGTGACGGGCGGGTTCGTCGTGCGGGAGGATAGCGAGGTGGCGTTCTTTCCGCCGGTGACGGGCGGGTGACGGGCAGGCATCGGACGGCGCGCGCGACCGGCAAACGGCTTGCAGCCGCGCGTTTGCGACGTACCTTGCAAGCGTGATCTGCAGTTTTCCCGCTGAAACATCCGCGGCAACGTCCTGAACGTCCCGACGCCGATCGAGGCCCTGGCAGCCCGCATTTCGATCGCAAGATCCCGATGCAGGCGCTCGCCGATCCACCTGCACCCCGCGCCGAGACTTGAATTGTTCACGCACTGCGACTGACGTGCGAAACTGAGCTGCGCCTGTCCGCCGTGGCGACACGTCCGCACGGTTCGCACGGCGCCCCGGCCCGCCCTGAAGATCAACCGGAGACCCGCTCATGGCAACCCGTCTTTATGGAGCACGAACAGGCAACTGCCGAAGGGCAGCCATCGCGCTGGCGGAGGCCGGCATTGCGTATTCGGTGAGCCAGGTGGACCTGAGGGCGGGCGAGCACAAGTCCGCCGCGTTCCGGGCACTCAACCCGCGCGGCCTCGTGCCCGTCATGGTGGAAGACGGCAATACAGGCCCCGACCTGGTCCTCACCCAATCGAACGCGATCATGTTCCATGCGGCCAGCCGGTCCCGGGAGCGCCTGGCGCCCGATCAAGGCCGGCAGTCAGCCGTGTTCCTCGATCGCCTGTTCTATTTCGTCACGGAAGTGATCGCGCCCAACGGCAGCGCGTTCGCACTCGCGCAGCAAGGCGACGAGCCAGGCGCCCGGTTGCTGGCCGGCCGCTCGCTCGACGCGCTCGTTCAGGCCGAGCGATTCCTGACCGACAGCCCGTATATCGCCGGCGATACGTTCACGCTCGCGGACATCGCCGCATACACGAGCGTCTTCGCGGTGACGCAGGATCTCGACTGGTCCGCGCTGCCCCTCCTCCACGCGTGGTACGCGAGGATCGGTGCGCGGCCCGGCGTCGTCCGGGGCATGGCGGCGTTTTAGCGGCGCACGGCTCCAGGCCCCGCAACGCGCCGACACGTTTCGACCATCGCCGTACTGGTACCGCCCCGAATTAAAAACTTGCACATACAAGCATATGCTCCTATCCTGACTAACAGGAGCATATGCTCTTAATTTCACGGAGGGATTCAGCCATGAACGAAACATCGATTCTTGTCAGCGGCGCAACCGGCCGCACCGGCGGCGCAGCCATCGACGAACTGCTACGGATGGGCAAGCGCGTCCGCGCATATGTGCGCTCGGACGACGACCGCGCGGCCGCGCTGCGCGCACGCGGCGTCGACATCGCCGTCGGCGATTTCACCGACATCGATGCGATCCGCGCCGCGATGGAGGGCGTCAGCGCCGCCTACTTCCTGCATCCGATCGCACCGGGCATTCTCGGCGCCGCGGCCTATTTCGCGCAGGCCGCGAAGGAAGCCGGCGTCGGCGCGATCGTCAACATGTCGCAGATTTCGGCACGGCGGGAATCGACCAGCCATGCGGCGCAGGATCACTGGGTGTCGGAGCGCGTGTTCGACTGGTCGGGCGTCCCGACGACGCACCTGCGCCCCACCTTCTTCGCGGACTGGCTCGTGTATCCGCACTTCGCCAAGGAAATCCGGGCCACGCAGAAGATCGAGTTTCCGTTCGAGGACGGACGCCACGCGCCGATCAGCTCGGACGACCAGGGCCGCGTCATCGCACACCTGCTGGCGAACCCGGCCGGCCACGGCGGCCAGACCTACACGCTTCACGGCCCGGTCGAACTGAACCACACGGAGATCGCCGCGATGATCAGCGAAGTGCTCGGCATCAAGATCGAATATGCGCCGACTTCGATCGAGGTGTTCAAGCAAAAGATGGAGCAACTGTACAAGTTCCCTCCGTTCCTCGTGCAGCATCTCGTCGAAGTCGCCCAGCACTATCGGGAAGGCGTGTTCCGGGGCACCAACGATGTCGTCGAGAAGATCACGGGCACCCCCGCGCTGTCGGTGCCGGCCTTCATCGAGAAGTACCGCGGCGCTTTTGCGTGACAATGCGCATGAAGCCGGCAATCGGCCAACGTCAAGGAGAAGGGAAATGCGGGCGAAAAGCCAACCCATCGGTGTGGATCAATGCAATTGCTTTACCGTGAGGAAGGCCGCCCGTCAGATCTCGCGTCTTTACGATGCGCATCTCCAGCCGTCCGGCCTGCGCATCACGCAGTTCCTGATCCTCGCAACGTTGAACGAGCGCGAGAGCGCATCGGTCAATGCGCTGGCCGAGCGCCTCGACATCGAGCGCACGGCGATGGGAAAGATGGTCGGCGTTCTGGAACGGGACGGCTTCGTCACGATGCGGCCGTCCCCGGAAGACGGTCGCATTCGCATCGTCGAACTCACGCCGGATGGAACCACGCTCTTCGAACGTGCCGCACCGCTGTGGCGTGAAGCGCAACAGCGGTTCAGCACACTGAACGGCGCGGAAAACGTGGATGCGCTGCGTCACAGCCTCGTGGAGATGAAAGTCGGCACCGATGCTCCGTCCATTCCGGAGTGACGGGCTTTCAGGGGGCTCCGACCATTGGGTCGCCCCCGTCTCGAGCACCGAAAACGCCCGCGCACATCGATCACGAGGTTCGCGCCCCCTGCCCGCATGAACCGAATGCCGCTCGCGATCGCGCCGAACAGGCGGCGCAGGCCATCGGGGGCCCGCGCCCGCCTTTCCGCATGGCGGAATCCCGACCCGGCAGGGCCTGGGCGACGTTGACGGGCGCTGCGGGTCCCGGCCAAGGCAGCTTGCCGCACCAACTTCCCGCCCCCTCCATCAGTTGCCGGCGCGCCGCCCCGCGCAGCTCGCCGCGCCCAGGCGCCCGCACACACGACCGCGTTCAGCCCGCCGGTTGCGCCGCCCCGCGCAACCCGCCATCCGATACCGCATCAGCAACTCTTATATAAGACATAAGACATTTGACGCCTGACCATATTGCGATTAGAATCCCGTCCAAGCAGTGAAGCAGTGTCCGGAACAGCAGCCTCGGCGTGCCTGGAAAGCCCTTCCCCTGAAACGCAATCTCAGCAGGTCCCCCCATGCTTGAAAACTTTCGTGCTCACGTGGCCGCCCGCGCCGCGCTCGGTATTCCCCCCCTGCCGCTGACGGCTCAGCAAACCGCCGAACTGGTGGAACTGCTGACGAACCCGCCCGCAGGCGAAGAGCAGACGCTGCTCGACCTGATCACCCACCGCGTCCCCGCCGGTGTCGACGAAGCCGCCCGCGTGAAGGCCGGCTTCCTGGCCGCCGTCGCGAAGGGCGAGACGGCCTGCGCGCTGATCTCGCGCGAACGCGCGACCGAACTGCTCGGCACGATGCTCGGCGGCTACAACATCCAGCCGCTGATCGAGCTGCTGTCGGACGACGCCGTCGCGGCCGTCGCCGCCGACGCACTGAAGAAAACCCTGCTGATGTTCGACCAGTTCCATGACGTGAAGGAACTCGCCGACAAGGGCAATGCGCACGCGAAGGCCGTGCTGCAGAGCTGGGCCGACGCCGAATGGTTCACGAGCCGTCCGGAAGTGCCTGAAAGCCTGACCATCACCGTGTTCAAGGTCACGGGCGAAACCAACACCGACGACCTGTCGCCGGCGCCGGACGCCACCACCCGCCCGGACATCCCGATGCACGCGCTGGCGATGCTGAAGAACGCGCGCCCCGGCATCACGCCGGAAGAAGACGGCAAGCGCGGCCCGGTCAAGTTCATCGAGTCGCTGAAGGAAAAGGGCCACCTGGTCGCCTACGTGGGCGACGTGGTCGGCACCGGCTCCTCGCGCAAGTCGGCCACCAACTCGGTGCTGTGGTTCACCGGCGAAGACATCCCGTTCGTCCCGAACAAGCGCTTCGGCGGCGTGTGCCTCGGCGGCAAGATCGCCCCGATCTTCTACAACACGATGGAAGATGCCGGCGCGCTGCCGATCGAACTCGACGTGTCGCAGATGGAAATGGGCGACGTGGTCGAACTGCGCCCATACGAAGGCAAGGCGCTGAAGGACGGCAACGTGATCGCCGAATTCCAGGTCAAGTCCGACGTGCTGTTCGACGAAGTGCGCGCCGGCGGCCGCATTCCGCTGATCATCGGCCGCGGCCTGACCGCGAAGGCGCGTGAAGCGCTGGGCCTCGCGCCGTCGACGCTGTTCCGCCTGCCGCACCAGCCGGCCGACAGCGGCAAGGGCTTCTCGCTCGCGCAGAAGATGGTCGGCCGCGCATGCGGTCTGCCGGAAGGCCAGGGCGTGCGCCCGGGCACGTACTGCGAACCGAAGATGACCTCGGTCGGCTCGCAGGACACCACGGGCCCGATGACCCGCGACGAACTGAAGGACCTGGCGTGCCTCGGCTTCTCGGCCGACCTCGTGATGCAGTCGTTCTGCCACACCGCCGCCTATCCGAAGCCGGTCGACGTGAAGACGCACCAGACGCTGCCGAACTTCATCAGCACGCGTGGCGGCATCGCGCTGCGCCCGGGCGACGGCGTGATCCACTCGTGGCTGAACCGCATGCTGCTGCCCGACACCGTCGGCACCGGCGGCGACTCGCACACGCGCTTCCCGATCGGCATCAGCTTCCCGGCAGGCTCGGGCCTCGTCGCATTCGCGGCCGCCACCGGCACGATGCCGCTGGACATGCCGGAATCGGTGCTGGTTCGCTTCAAGGGCAAGATGCAGCCGGGCGTCACGCTGCGTGACCTGGTCAACGCGATTCCGCTGTACGCGATCAAGCAAGGCATGCTGACGGTCGCCAAGCAAGGCAAGAAGAACATCTTCTCGGGCCGCATCCTCGAAATCGAAGGCCTGCCCGACCTGAAGGTCGAGCAAGCGTTCGAGCTGTCGGATGCGTCGGCCGAGCGTTCGGCCGCCGGTTGCACGGTGCACCTGAACAAGGAACCGATCATCGAGTACCTGAACAGCAACGTCACGCTGCTGAAGTGGATGATCGCGCAGGGCTACCAGGATCCGCGCAGCCTGCAGCGCCGTATCGCGGCGATGGAGCAGTGGCTGGCCGACCCGCAGCTGCTGTCGCCGGATGCCGACGCTGAATACGCCGCCGTCATCGAGATCGACCTGGCCGACATCCATGAGCCGATCGTTGCGTGCCCGAATGACCCGGACGACGTGAAGACGCTGTCCGACGTCGCCGGTGCGAAGATCGACGAAGTGTTCATCGGCTCGTGCATGACCAACATCGGTCACTTCCGTGCCGCGTCGAAGCTGCTGGAAGGCAAGCGCGACATTCCGGTCAAGCTGTGGGTCGCGCCGCCGACCAAGATGGACCAGAAGCAGTTGACGGAAGAAGGTCACTACGGCGTGTTCGGCACGGCCGGCGCCCGCACCGAAATGCCGGGCTGCTCGCTGTGCATGGGCAACCAGGCACAGGTGCGCGAAGGCGCGACGGTGATGTCGACGTCGACCCGCAACTTCCCGAACCGCCTGGGCAAGAACACGAACGTGTACCTCGGCTCGGCGGAACTGGCGGCGATCTGCTCGCGTCTCGGCAAGATCCCGACCAAGGACGAGTACATGGCCGACATGGGCGTGCTCAATGCGAACGGCGACAAGATCTACCAGTACATGAACTTCGACCAGATCGAAGACTTCAAGGAAGTCGCCGACACCGTGCAGATCTAAGCATGCGGTCGAGCTGCGGCGGGTTGCACCCGTCGTAGCGACACGCGATGGCGCCGCGGGCTGAATGCCTGCGGCGCCATTTTTTTTTGGTTCTTCGTGAATTTCCGTGGACGTCGCTTGCCGATCCATTGCTGCCCTTCAGCGAGTTTCTCCCGAATGTCCCCTCCTCGCCGAAAAGCGGCCGTAGCTCTTCCCGACTGCGCGCAGCATGTCGAGACTAGACACAGATGTCGGCGTGCGCGGCGTGTCTGAGCTGTCAGCACCATTCTCAAATGTCCGCTTGCCCGCTAAATGGACAAGTCCAGTCATGTATCGGGCCTGAAACAATTTTTCCGATTTCCTTCGTCCGGGACATTTTCAGGTGGCGTTTATTGAAGCGAAATCAATGTACTAGCCAACCTGGCCCGCTCCTTGCGTGTGGGAACCGTCGGCAGGTTTGTGGCGAGCAACTTATGGATGACAGCCAAGCCGCGCATTTGCAGTTGTGATCCGGCACTCAGACGCAAGGAGGGCAAGACATGGCCATGGTGCACACCGATTTTCGTCCTGCCATCGATGGATACGCGTTCGTGAACGAATGGACGGTCGACCCGGGCGAACGCGATAACGTGCGCGCAATCGTGCGCGAGGTGGTCCCCGCGGCCGTCGCGATCCTTTCGCCGGTGCTGGTTGCAGTCTCCCCCGTCGCCATCGCGACGCTGGGTCCAGCACTCATCATCGCTGGACCATTCCTTCCGATCCTGCTGCCGTATGCCCTCACGCAAGCCTTGAACGCACTCTCAGATGCCGTCGCCGACGGTGCCAACGCTCGATGTGCCGGCATGGCATACAGCAGCGTCGATTACTTTCAGCAGAATTGGGCATTGCCTCGCGGCGATTCGGCGAACGACGAGCCCTTGCATCTCACAGAAGGCGGCACTGAAGCATCAGACTGGCTACGCGATTACATCTGGAACCGCCTGCTAGACAGCCATCGAGCCAATGGCGCGACCTTCGTCGCATGGATTGCGATGAGCAAGCTGTTCGGCGACTACGGGCGGCAATGGATCAGAGACCAGGTACGGAACGAGTTGCAGACCCTCCGCCATAAGATCGAAGCGGGCACGCCCTGGCCGATTGGTCTCCTTGGAGAGTCCGCCAATCCGACGGACAGCCATGTCGTCGTCGCGATCGGCTTCGAGCAAGTCGGCTTGCACCATGCGCGAGTCGAGATTTACGACAACGACCTACCGGACGAACTGTGCGTCCTCGATGTCGACGCGAGCGGTTCCTCCGTCTACATCACCGAAACCAACGCGGACAGATCGTGGGGAGGCCTGTTCTGCACGAGCTACACGTCGGTTCGCCCGCGACCTGCTCTGGCTGCAACCTCGGCGCTGTCTCTTTCGCCGGCCGCGTATGCTGGCTCAGGAGGCACCATCGAAGCCACGTTCAGCGCTGAAAACATGGGGTTCCACACCACTTTGCCACTGCATCTCTGTGTCGGGGGCGACATATGGGCGTACGGGGAAGACACATCGACCCCGCTACCCAAAGTTGCGGAGGGAGACGCGATTCCGGCAAACCTGCCGATCACGTTCCGCCTATCGCAGGCAACCACCTATTCGCTCGTCCCGAAGGTCGCACTTTGGTCCAAGACGGGGGACGGGCCCAGCTACAAGCATCTGCCCGCAACGGATGGGTCCGATATGCCGCCTGTGCAGATCGTAGCGACGCCTCGGATCGCGATTCGCGCCACCGCGCCGGGGGGAAGCTCATGCACGCCGGTCTATACGGAGGGTGCGACTGTCGTATTTACGGCGGATATTTCCAGCGTCGTCGGCATTGGCATCGTCGGGTACACCTGGTCTGTGTCCGGGGCGCTCACGCAGGTCAGTCACGACTACAGCCTCACAATTCTGGGGCTTCCCCCATCGCCGGCAGCGATTCGCATCGACTTAACGATCGATCTCGCCGATGGAACCGAAGCGTACGGAGGGGAGAGCTTTGTCACTATGGATCGGGCCTTCTCCGAACGCCTGACGAAACTTTGCGAAATTGCCCACATCATCGAACAGGTTCCCGGGGTGCGCGGGCCAATCGGTCCGGCGGTCGATCCATCGCCGGTGTGGTTTAAGAACCCGGCAATCCGCAAGGCCGTTGATCCGCGCGCGTATGTTCAACACATCGAACAAGCGCTGCAGGAGATGCAGAGTCTCTTGCACGACAGTTCGACGAAGGGGCGCTGAAGGAGATCAGTCTGCCTGTACGACTCACTCATGCGTTCCGCACAAATACGTGGAAAAGTTCGCTACCACACGTATCCCAAGCCGCACATGAAATGGTGAGCTATTTTGTCTGTTGGGCCGTGCAACAAGTCGCCATATGTCTCACGCTGTCAATCGGAGCGTTCCATCGCGCATAGGCAAGTCGCTCACCCAGCGGAGTGCACGTGATGAGCCGCTTCGATAGCGTGGCCCATTCTCCGGCACTAAAACGTTTCCGGAGCTAACCAATGCATCACTCGCCGCACATGATCTCGCGCCGGATGTTCCTGCGTAGCCTCTCGACCCTCTCCGCTTGGGGCGCGCTTGGTGCAATACCGGGTTGCCAAACCAGTTGCCAAACGACCGTCAAGTGGAACCCACCGCCGGAATCGCCTTTCTATCGCGGACCGTACAGCGTGAGAAGGGCTATATTGGGCGTCACGCCAGGAACGACAACAATGCCGTTCCCGCAGGACCGCTTCACCGAGACAGTGTATTGTCCTAACACGCCTTTTGCGGGGACGTTCACCGCTGACGCTAAGAATATTTCGGCGGCCATCTACTATCCGGGGTCGAGCACGTCCTATTGGCCGACCGTGCCCATTAATGTGGCGATGAAAGAAAAAAATTACCCGGTCATCATCTTCGCGCACGCGAAACGAGATCCTACCCTGTTTTGCCAAGCTCCCGGACCCGGTCTCGACCCTGACATACTGGACATCAGCAAGGACTTCACTCGAGCAGATTTCATGCTCGACCATGTCTGCTCGTACGGTTGTGTGGCGGTCGTGCCGGATCTCAGCGGGCTTACTTTCCTAGGCGCTTTCGAGCGAGCGCAAGTGCTGGTCGCAATGTACCAATTCCTGGCGTCCATCAATCCTTTGTTTCAGAATCGACTGGACCTCAACCGGATTCTGCTTTGCGGGCATTCAACGGGCGGCGGGAGTTGCCTCATCGCAAGAGGTGATTTAGTCAGCGCGGGCGGACCGACTCCGCTGGCGATGTGTCTCATCGCACCGGCGGTCCGGGGCAGCGGTCCCGATCTGAGCGCGCTCGCTTCGAGCGTTGCTCCGAATGGGCTAATGGTGATTGCCGGCGCGGTGGACACAATGCAAGCAGGTGTCGATCCGATGGCCGCCTATGCCGCAGGTCAATCGCCTAGAGTGCTGATCACGATTCCGGGCGCAAATCACTTTGGGTACACGAGCATCTGTTCGCTCGACAATAAGGTATGCGCGGCCAGCGACAACCCGGGCACCATCGTGCGGATTGCCCAGGAATTGACGGCCGCCGCGTACCTCGCCGCGCTCGTGCGGCGGTTCGCGCGGGGAGATCAAACGGTTGAACCGTATCTGACTGGGCAGCAAATCGTGGAAACTAATATCTTCGGCGTCTTGGGAATTAAGGTGCAACAGGACGGCATGTAGTTGCGGCGCTTGCATTTAAATGTTCCGTCACTTTCATTGATTTCGGCCCCGTCGGGATACTTATGGGCCTGGTTCAAGCGCCATGCCTTGGCCAACTTCTGTCCCATTCGCTGAACGAACTCTAACTCACTACACGCAACAAGCTGCGCAGTGGTCAGCGACGGCAATTGATCATAACTGCCTGCTGGAAACAAGCCGAGCCGTGGTGATGTCATGATTGATGCAATTCTCAATAGATTCAATACAGCCTAAGCCGTCACCGCACATTTTTGCCTGTGGCCCAAGGCGCCAGTTCGCCCAGAATCCGATCAAAGCGCGAAGGTCCATTGTCACGGCGTAGCGGTCGTCTAAATGCCCAATTCCAGGCAATAGCAAACGACTCTTTGTGGCCGAATACTGCCCAATTAGCCGTCAATTCATGAAGCAGTCGATCGAAGAACCTCCCCCGAAGATGGCACCGATCGCGGTTGAGTTCCGCGCTCGCAAAACCGGTCACCCACCAGGACTCACGGGCGCAGCCCGAATACGCCGTGCCACAGAGCGCTGAAAAAGTCACTATGCACGTGTTCGTCACTCCTTCGCGCGTCGCTCTTTGGCGCCTGTGTCGCCCTCTTCTCGCATTGCGGCATCTGCTCATCACGCTGCCCGTCCCGCGATGCGCTCGGCTGGCGCGACGCATGCAGCTCGACCACGCTGCCGGCAATGCGCTCGGCGAGTTGAACATCGCAATCACGGCCGAGCAGAACACCGAACACGACGTCGCGGTTGTGCCCTTGTTCGGCGAAGCGCATCGCCCATGCCACGAACCGCGCATATTCCGCTTCGCGCTCCGCCTTCAAGCGCTCCTCTTCTTCGCGAAGCCGTGCGTGACGGAGCATTTCCTCTGCGTAAACGGTGTCATAGACGCGGCGCAGCTCCGGGTTCGAGAGAATCGCGTATGCCTCCTTGATCTCCTGAAATCGCGCATGCGCGTCCGCTTCGCACCCGACGTTGCGGTCGGGATGCGCTTTCATCGCTGCCTTTCGGTAGCTGCGCTTGATTTCCTCGTTGGTGGCGTTCTCGCACACACCGAGCAATTCATACATTGTCGTCATTGTGCGTCGGGATGAAAGTCGGATCGCGTTGATCGTAGCATGTCGCCGCCGCGCCAATCCGTCGGGTTGAGAATTCACCACGTTCTGAACACCCTGAGTGCAGGTCAGGGGCGCTTTGGCAGATGACGAAATCTGAATCATTCTCATCGGAACGGCCGTTTGCCGACTGGAGCGGTCGCTCGAGTGTCCGAATGAGCATGCAGGCTAACGGCGCTTCATGCGCCGGCAAGCGTCCGCTCGCCGGCCATGTTACCGTCAGACCTCGGTCTGCTCCGCTATCTCGAGGGCACACGTCCGCGAGGGAGTGCGAATGAACGGCCGTCAATGGCCGCATGGCGACGTTACCGCATTGCAACGTACGGCAAAACAGGGAAACCAGGTGATCCGTCGATATTTGTAGGCAGTAACCGCCCGACGAGGCAACGGACTACCGCTCATAACTCAGCCACCGCCGACGATCTGCTTAAGGTCAACTTCGGTCAGGGCTTCACATTCCCTTGCCTGGAGCCGATGGCCGCAGCAATGCGGCTTTGCGCAGCGACGAGTTGGTCATCCGTGGTCGCCACCAGCCACAGACGTGCCTGCTCCTCGATTTGGCGGTTGTGGTCCTTCAACGGGCCCATCGCGGCAGCGGCCTTCCAGACCACCGGGGCGATTCGGCTTTTCCTGCCTGACGGCGCGCCTACCAGCAGGCAGTAAGGTCCCAGCGGGAGCGATACAAACGGAAGTGCCGGACTGGCACGCACGCGCCAGTCGATGAAGGGCGTGTCGCCGATAAGCAGCGGCATGGGCAAGCTGTGGAGCACACTGAAATCGTACAGCGCCAGTTGCTCCCGCATGCCGGCGTAAATACGCCGGATGTCGTCGACAACCGCCGCGCGGATCTCGTCATCGAACATGGGTTCCTGCGCGTATCGGGCAAACGCCTTTCGAGCCTCCCATTGATATGCGCTGAACAGGCCAATCTCCACGCAGTCCTGTACTGCGCGCTGGACATCCGCTACAGAACCGGCTTCCTCCGGCGTACTCAACTGCGCGGCCCGCAAAAACCGGGCAAGTCCAGCCTCCTGGATCGCAGGACCCTCCGCAGATGCATCGTCTTCAGCGCCCTTGCCAAGGGGCACATAGATATATTTCTCGGCCGCGAAATGCGACTTCTTGCCCTCGTCAAACCTGATTTCGCCATCAACGCAGTCCAGATAGCGAGTCCCGATTCGACCATGCTCCCAAACCCAATTTTTCAGGAGCGGACGTAGTGGATGCAGTCTGTCGTGATCGGTCATGGAAGCCTCCAGGTTGCCCAGTATAGTTCCAAGTTGTCGATTGTTTCGTGGAGGACATGGCGATCAATCGAACCACTACCGCCGTTGGAACCCGCGCAGCCTCAACGGCTGTTTAACCGGATATCAGTGGCCCCGTGCCTACGCGCTGAGCGGCAAGTGCTCGGCCTTTGCAGGCGTTCACGTGTCGGCCGCGGCAGGTCGACTTGACGCTACCTTGCAGACGTTCGGCTGATCATCTGCACCGAACGTCTGCTGTCAGGCTCAGCGAATAGGCACTTTCGACCCAACTCGGCCGTTCGACGGCGGTTGATGCAATGTCTCGTTCTGAAGAACAGGCGCCACTCGCCAATTCGTTTTGTGTGCTGGCCATTGTTTTGGCAACACACGCTAACGTCGGAACAAGCCGGGATGCGCTCGCACTTCAATTCATGTTCGATCGATGAACCTGTGGCGCTATGCGCTCTTCGATGTCGGGCTTCGCCTCCGCAGACTCACTGTCACGAATCGCAAAAATGGCATCGGCCAATCTGGTACCGGTCGATGCTAGCTTTGCCAAAACGCGGAGTTGTTCTTTACAAGGTAGGCTCGTGGTCGGATGCGGATAGTTAAGAGCATGATCGATTTCTCCCCAAACCTCCTCAAACAGGGTGCGCACTTGAATTTCGCAGGTGATGTCTACACGCTCTTGCGGCTTCACAATGTAGTGAATGCTGGTGTAGTAAGTTTCGCGCGTCTCTGCCCGAAGACCAAGGCTCTGGAAGAACGCCGTTGCTTCCGGGTCCCAACTATATGCAACGGGAGGTTCGGATAGAAACCAGTAACCCTGTTCGACCTGACTCATCGTCGCCCGATGAATCTTTTCTAATTGGCGAGAATGCAGATGCAGCACCCGTACCCCAGCTGCGTCGTTGATACGTTCAAAAAAGTTCTCCGCCGTGATCGGACCCGCGCTCCACTTTCTCGCGATCTTTTCTTTGAGATGCGACGCGTCTTTCACTCTGGACTTAACCGAATGAACTGCTGGTAGAGGTCCGGTAGTCAGCACCCGGCTGGTCGTGAAAAAATCCGCCACTTGCTTGCGGAACCAATCAACTTGATCGCGCCGCGCCTCGAAAGCAGCTAGCGCAGCATCTAGTTCCTCAGGCGTTGGACCACTCATGATTGTGTTGCCCCGGTCGGCGCGAGAGCCTCAATCCGAGATATCACATCAGCCGCGAAGGTCGCGTACGCTCCTTTAGTTTCATAATACTTTTCACGACTGGCTTGAATCGTAGGGCTGTCGGACGCATCCAGATTCTGCAAATTGGGGAGTTCCCACATGGGACTGTGATACTTTTGGGCGTGAGACGGAAACGTATTGTGAGAGTGCATCACTGACATTTCGCCAATTGGTAATCGCAGGCTAGCCTCCGAGATACCCGCGCTAAATTCGGACGGCAAATGCCCCGCGATCGTCTCAGGAATTTGGCGGGCATAATCAAAGTGCGCACCGGCCATGTCCCACTCGCTGGCTCCCGCCCGTCGTTTCGCGTTGTAAATGGTGTATCCCAGGAAACGAACCATAGTCTCCGGCAAAGCCCCCCGCCGACTTGGTGAGATAAGTGTGTAAAGCGTTCTGAATTCGTGCGCCCATCGTTGAAGTGAATTTCCGATGTTGCGAATTCCATATAGACTAAATAAGTCAGGAGCACAGGGAACCAAGAATGCGTCTACCGTACTCAATGCGACCTTATTGAGTAATCCGAGACTGGGCGACGTATCGACAATGCAGTAATCGTATTTATGCTCTTGAGCATACATCAAGATAAGACGACGTATTTCACCAAGTGTACGAAGAGCTAATGGCTGCCCGATGAAAGCATCGCTCCATCGCCTAGAGATCTGTTCCTCGAACATGTGCAACGTAAGCCGCCCGGGTATGAGATCCAGGTTCTTCGAGAGAGTGATCGGTGGCGGCAGCGACTCTAGTTCTGCGGTCCCTTCCTCCGTCGGCTTCAAAAGAAAGTGCATGGTCCGCGGTTCAGCCAGCAGTCGCGTGAATTCTTCCGCCGCGACGACCTTCTGAGTTTCAGCGAAACCGGGTTCGTCAATGTATGGATTCTCGTTATCCCATAACGATTGAATCTGCTCTACCGGAACACCATAAATCGAAAGGTTACATTGGGGATCGAGGTCCACCATGAGCACCTTATGCCCCATACCTGCCAATGCGTGTCCAAGGTGAAACGTCAGAGTAGTTTTACCGACGCCGCCTTTATTGTTGAAGACAGAGATGATTTTGGGATTCATTTTGGTAATTGGTAGTCAACCCGCTCATTAAGACCGTAATGATACGCCCGCTTTTCTGGTCGTGTGGTGAAAATTTTCAGCAGGGTATTGGTTCGACGGCCCAGTCCGCCCCGACCAGACTTCGCTGCGTTTATTTGCGGGACTCAAGCTGCGTGCGCGCAGGCGCACGTCTTTCCCGCCGGGAGGGTGACGGGTAACGCGGCAGCACACGGTGAACGCCACGCCATGCCAAGACCGTTCAAAATAAGCGACCGTGTTGCACGGTAGATGAACACGCGTCCGCTATGAGCGGTGGAACTGTCGCTCAAGCGTCCGCGGACCCATGCTGTCGACTGTCTCAAACTGGCCGAACGCCGACGTTCCTCCCCGGGTGTTCCCCCGGAAATCCGCGATGAACCATTTTTTTGGTATCGCCGGCGTCGCGCAACGATCCGGCTCACACGTCAGACCATCGTCCTCAACCAGTCGAGCAGATCCGACTGCGCGCTGCCGTCCTTCACAGGCTCCTGCGTCAGCAGACAATAGTGCGAGCCGTCTTCGACGAAACCCATCGGCGCGACCAGGACACCGCTTTCGAGATCGTCGCGCACGAGATGCCACGGACCGATCGCGACACCCAGCCCCGCAACAGCCGCCTGAAGGCTGAAATAGAAATGGTCGAACACCTGCCCGCGTCCGCCGCCCGCCGGCTGATGCGCGGCCGCCGCCCACGCCTTCCATGCGTCCGGCCGCGTCCGGGTATGCAGTCGCGGTGCGCCCCGCTTCAACGCGCAACCGTCGCGACTGCCGGAAAACCACGTATCCACGTTATCCGGCCGGCACACCGGACCAACTCTTTCCGTGAACAGCTGCTCGGCGTGATAACCGTCGGGCCACGCAAAGTCGTTGCGGCGGATCGCCATGTCGATACCGTGGTCGAACGAGAACGGGCCGCCCGCCGCGGCGAGATGGATATCGACGCCCGGATAGGTCGCCTGGAAGTCCGGCCAGCGCGGAATCAGCCAGCGCATCAGCAGCGTGGGCTCGCACGACAGCACCCAATGCTGCGCACGGGCCGCCTCGGTCCGTAACTCGTTTGCGGCCTGTCTCATCAGATGCAGACCGTCATGGACGGCCTGCGCCAGCTTGCGGCCCGCATCGGTCAGGAAGACACGACGACTGCGCCGCTCGAACAACGCCACCCCCAGATCGTCTTCGAGCAGACGCACCGCCCGACTGACGGCGCCGTGCGTCACATGCAGTTCATCGGCGGCACGGCTGAAATGCTCATGGCGCGCCGCCGCTTCGAAGCAGCGCAGGGCCATCAACGACGGCAGATTGGCGCGAACCTCATGTGAGTCAGACTCACCATTCTGGTCAGAAATCATCGTTTTTCCTGATGAACCTTGATCCCTAATATTGACGCATCACGATGAACTTCAAAAGGACGATGCAATGACGGAATGGATAGTCGTATTCACCATCACTTTGCTGGCCGTCATCAGCCCGGGGCCGGATTTCGCGATGGTCACGCGCAACAGCCTGATGCTGTCGCACCGGTCGGGCTTGCTCACCGCGTGGGGGATCGGACTGGGCGTGACGGTACACGTGAGCTACACGCTGCTCGGCGTGGGCCTGTTGATCCGTCAATCCCTGTGGCTCTTCGATGCCGTCAAGCTCGTCGGCGCGATCTACCTGATCTACCTCGGCGCGAAGATGCTCGCGGCCAAACCCGCTGACGGCCGGCCCGCGACGCAGGCCGCGCCGCTGTCGGATCTCGCGGCGCTGCGCACCGGTTTCCTGACCAACGCGCTGAATCCGAAAACCACCGTGTTCATCGTCAGCCTGTTCATGCAGGCCGTCCGCCCCGACACGCCATTGTTCGTGCAGATCGGCTACGGCCTGTTCATCGCGCTGGCGCACGCGGGCTGGTTCAGTCTGGTGGCCGTCTGTTTCTCGGCCGAGGCTGTCCGTGATCGTTTGCTGTCCTTACGTCACTGGATCGACCGCACCTTTGGCGTCCTGCTGGTCGGCTTCGGGGTAATGCTCGCCGTTGCGCGCGGCAGTCGCTGATCGATGCGTGGCCGGTCAACGTCAATCCGGCAGCAACGCCCCGCTCGCCCGTCCCGGTATCGCATCGCGGCCGGCAATCATCGCGATGCGCTGCCTGGCTTTCTCGGCTCACACCATCCAGATATATAGATTTTTAGTCTACTATAGACAATTCATTCTTAAAGGCAGATACTTGGCAGCATCGCTTTCAAGGCCAACCCGAGAAAGGAACAACCATGAAGATCAAGGAATTCGGTGTCGAACGCTGGATGGACCTGCACGAGAACCACTGTACGTACAACCTCGCGGAAACGTGCGTCGAATCGCTGACCGTCGATCAGCTGCTGACGATGACCGACAAGCAGGACACGCTGCTCGACGAGCTGCGTCCGATGAAGCTCACGTACGGCGCGATCGAAGGCACGCCGCGTCTGCGCGAAGCGATCGCATCGACCTACGCGCGCCAGTCGGCGTCCAACGTGATCGTCACGCACGGCGCGATCGGCGGCAACGCGCTCATCTATGAAACGCTGGTGGAGCCGGGCGACACGGTCGTGTCGGTGTTGCCGACCTACCAGCAGCACTACTCGATTCCGGAAAGCTACGGCGCGAACGTGAAGGTGCTGAAGCTGCGCGAGGAAAACGGGTTCCTGCCGGATCTCGACGCGCTCGCGTCCCTCGTCGACGACAAGACGCGCCTGATCGCGATCAACAACCCGAACAACCCGACCGGCTCGCTGATGGACGAAGCGCTGCTCGGCAGGATCGTCGAGATCGCGAAGCGCCGCGGCGCGTATGTGCTGTGCGACGAAGTCTATCGCGGCACCGATCAGGCCGGCAGCGGCTACAGTGCATCGATCGCCGACCTGTACGAGCGCGGCATCAGCACGGCGAGCATGTCGAAGACGTATTCGCTCGCCGGGCTGCGCCTTGGCTGGATCGCCGGGCCGGTCGAGCTGATCCACGCGGTGAGCGTCCATCGCGACTACAACACGATCAG
Source organism: Burkholderia sp. Bp9140 (assembly GCF_003853425.1). NCBI lineage: Bacteria > Pseudomonadati > Pseudomonadota > Betaproteobacteria > Burkholderiales > Burkholderiaceae > Burkholderia > Burkholderia sp. Bp9140. Next base: position 644 of record NZ_QTPQ01000055.1, on the reverse strand, counting down.
CGTCGGGATGATCGACGACTACCTCGCGACACTCGCGCTCGAGCACCGCGACGTAATCATGCAGCGCAATCACGACATCGTGCGCACCAACCTCGCGATTCTCGATGCATGGGTCGAGCGCGAGCCGGCGATTTCGTGGGTCAAGCCGAAGTCGGGCACGACGGCGCTGCTGAAGTACGCGTTCGACATGCCGTCGCGCGCGTTCTGCACGGAACTGATCGAGGCAACCGGCGTGATGTTCACGCCGGGCAGCGCGCTCGACATGGAAGGCTATGTGCGGATCGGCTATGCCAACAGCCGGACGGTGCTCGAGCAAGGGCTCGCGCGCGTGTCGGCGTTCCTGCGCACGAAGGCCGGCTGATCGCCGCGCGCCGATATCCGGGCCCGCGGTTCGGCCCGGATATCGGCATCAAACAGGCCGGTGCATGCGACGCGCACCGGCCATCGCTTCACCGCATGCACGACGCCGCCAGCTTCCCCACCGCGATCACCGCCTGCTCGATTTCCGGCGACCACGGGCTGCTGTAGTTCAGCCGGATGAAGTTCCGGTAGTTGTCCGTGATCGAAAACATGTAGCCGGGGCCGATCGTGATCCCCTGCTCCAGCGCGAGCTGGTACAGCCGCATCGCATCGACCTGCGCCGG
>NZ_QTPQ01000054.1:0-49290 GCF_003853425.1 Burkholderia sp. Bp9140 | reverse complement strand
GTTCGGAGAGCGATTTATGCAGGCGCGCGGATAACGTGCCGTTCAACCGCCTCGCCCACAAAAACGCGGACAGGTTCATTTCGTGTCGCCGTCCGCGAGATAGAGTCATGGTTACTTGCGGACCATGAGGCAATGCTCACCCTGCTAGGACGCCGAGCACCAAAACTACCGAGCGATCCGGACAGCCTTCCGGACCCGAAGCAAGCGCTCTTACGCTTCGCTGAGCGCGCGCCGCGTGACGTTCGCGAAGAACTTGTGGCAAAGCAGGGAAGTGTCGCCTCTCAGGGATTGGGATATAACCCGATCCTCTGTCGCTGGGTGCGCGAAACCTGGCAGCCGGAACGCGCAGCGACCCGCTCCCCGAGTCTACGCAAAACCAGAACTCGGCTCCGAGAACTAGCCGACTGAGGAGGAGCCGGTCAGGATGGCACGGCCCTTGGTCTTCACAAGCATGTGTTTCATGAGTCAAGCCACCGGCCTTCCTCTGCACCAAACCGCGTCAATGCGTATCCAAACGCACGACTCCTGCGCCTCCAGAGACGCTCGGAACCCGGCGCCGCAAGCGCCGGGCGGCGAGGTGCATTAAAACCACGCTGTCGAGCGAAGCCCGCAGGCCGAGTTCCACCGCGACCACACAAAGGTGAAGAAGGCGATCACAGCGCCGCTGTCAGGCGCAGCGATCGCAATTCTGCGGCACCAGTTCGCAACGAAGCACGCACCGGAGTTCATCGACAGCGTGTTCGTCTACCACGGTAAGACCATTTATCAGAACGTGACGGCGGCGTGACAGAAAGTACCGAAGTGCGCGGGCATCAGCGACTTCTGCTGGCACGATCTACGGCACACGTGAGCGAGCCAACGTCGCCCGCAGTTGCAGGCGCAGAAGAAACTTGGCGGATGAAAAACGATGGGGATAAGCGCAACTGTCGGCGAACCACCTCGCGCACCAGTTTTCGCCGCTTACAGCCCGCCGGTACCGACGCTAGCTGCAATTTAGCTGCAATGAGACCGTCCGACGAGGGAAGGAAACCGCTGGAAGCCTGACTAGGCTTGGCGCGCCCGGCTGGGATCGAACCAGCAACCCCTGCCTTCGGAGGGCGTCGCCCAAGCGTATGGTTGCTGGTTCGACCCAGCAAAATCAAGGACTTGCCTTACCCTGAGTTACTCCAGTTTAACCTGATTTACCGCAGTCACTGCAGCAAAATTGCAGCAAGGCGAACCCGTCTGCAGCCGCGCGAGGAACGTCCGGTAAAAACACGGAATCATCCTCACGGCCCACACATATACTCCGTGCAGTCATGTGATTGCTTGCCCGGAAACGTGACACCGTGGAACCTCAACTTCTCACCCCCAAGGCGCTCGCCGAGAAACTCGGCCTCGCCGTGCAGACCATCTACAACCGGCATTCGAAAGGCGGCGACCTGCCCCCCTGCATCAAGCTCGGGCGGCTGCTCCGCTTCAAGCCAGCAGACGTCGACGCCTGGCTGGCCAGCAAGGCGCCCCCCCCTGGTCAGCCGCCGGCTTTTGCAGCAGCACCGGCCGCCCGGCGCCGCGGCAGACCAACCAAGGCCGAACAGGTCGCGGCGCGCCGCGCTTACTGAACGTTACGTCAGAGCCCCCAAAAATACGCCCCGGCAGCAACCGGGGCGGGGGGCGCCGAAGCGCACCTATGCTCACTGACGCGGGAGTATAGAAGCGCGGAACATCCATGAATCCGCCGCATATCAGCACGCGGAGGAAATATTTGTGCATTGAGGACAGCTACCTGGCTGAAGCGGCACACACACAAGGTGTGCCATGTCCCCCGTTTCACCGACGGCTACCCGTCGCCCTTGCCCCACTGTCGCATCCGCAACTCGCTTTGCTGAACTTGTCAGAAAGATTGGAACAAGTGCGACGGTCTCCACGCAGAAGCGGAAAACCAGGGCCCGCAAAAGGCTACTGGGAGTCATCAGGGAGCAGCGCCGCCTGGCCAAAACGGCTGGATTGCGCGCCGTCGCAATGACGCTCACTTTCAGCAACGACACCTCCTTTTGTGCTCGGCACATCAGCGACTTTCTTGCACGGGTGCGTCAAGGGCTCAAGCGCCGTGGCCACGCACTGCCCTACGCTTGGGTGCTCGAGCGCGGCGGTCGACTTCACTACCACCTGATGCTGTGGCTACCACGCGATTTTTCCCTGAACAAGGCGAAACTCACTGAATGGTGGCCGTGGGGCGCCACGTGGACCGCCTGCTGCAAGCAGGTCAAGCGCTGGGGCCGCTATATGGCCAAGTTCAAATGCATGGCACACCTGCCGAAAGCCGCGCGCCTGTTCGGTTGCGGAGGATTGGATGAACGCGGCAAGGCAGCGGTGCAGCACGCGGGTCTGCCCCGGTGGCTGCAGGCGTTGGTGTCCCGCGGCACCAGCCTTCGCCGCTGTTCGGGGGGAGGATGGGTGAACACGGAGACCGGCGAGATTCACCTGTCGCCGTACCGCTGGACGCCTCGAGGATGGGCGATGCGCGACGAGGCAGTATCAGCGGGAACGCCTGGTGAAGAGCTATGTGAGGCACGGTGAGACCCGTCCATCTTCGCCCGGTCCGAGCCGTCTCATCCATTCAGCCCACGGGGAAATTGGCAGTCGGGATGGTTCGCCGGCCATTCCCCCCCAAAAAACAACACCTCGTATATCGTGAAATTTTCACTTGTCAAGTACTCCTAATATTTGTTTTGACCAGGTCAAACACGTCTGCTACGTTAGTGTGTCCGTGCTCTCGCTGGTCGCCAGTGAAGGTGTGAGCAGCAGCAATCCGTCGACCGTCAAGGTGCACGTCGAGCCGGCCGCCAATAGTTGCTCTTACGCTGAGCCGGTAGAAGAGAGCATGAAAATGGAAAAGCAAAAGACAGTGCGCACGAAGATTGACCCGCTCACCACGGTGGTCGACTACGACCTGCTGCGCCTCGCCAACGACCTCATGGGGCTGAAGCAGAACCGCGCCTACTGGCGCGAGGTGCCGGTGCCGCATCGCCCGCTCGGCCGGGTGCGTTTCGAGGTGCTGCGCCAGCTCGCGACCTTCGTGCTGCCGGTGCTGGCCTACGTCGGCGCCGCACTGGTTTTCGGCTGGGCCCAGGCCCTGTGGGGACTCCCCGCCTACGTGCTGCTCGGCGTGCTGCTTGACCGCCAGCTGACCTCGGCCATTGCCCGCCAGCTCGCGAAGGAAAAGGACCTCGACCGCGGCCGTTACGCGGCGACGCGAATCCTGTGCGAACGCCTCGGGCTGACCCCGGAGGAAGTCAACATCAAGCGCGTCCTGAAGATGTACAAGGACTTCCAGGTGGTCGAATACCGCCGTCAGGAAGCCGCGGAACAGCAGGCGGAAGCCGACGCGGCCGCGCAGGCGCAGGCTGACCAGGAAGCGGCTGTCGCACGCCACGTTCAGGGTGCGGGTCGTCGCCGCTGGAACAACACTCGCGACACCGGCCGCGATGACGCCAACTACCCGGTCGCGCCGGTGACGACGCTGCCGCAGGTGAACCCGCATTCGGGCCTGCCGATGATTGAAGGCACGGTCATCGACGTGCACGGCAACGTGTACGGCACGAACAACTAAGCCTACCCATCCATGAGCAGCAAGAAGAAGTATCCGTACCCGGAAATGGAGCCGCTGAACCGCCGCCTCTACAGCGGCGCCAAGCGCGCGCTGGGAGCCTGCCTCCGCAGCGTTGGCCAGTTCTTCGCCGGCTTTTTCGCCGCGCTCTGGCCGCTCATTCGCGGCCTGCTGGGGTTTGCGGTGTTCATTGCGATGGCGTACGGGCTCCTGAGCCTCTTTGCCGCCGCCGGGCACCCCACCGCACCGGCCGGCGCGCCCGCAGCGTCTGCCGTTCATGGCGCGCATACCGGGGCGAAGACCCACTAGGCGGCGAGCCGCCAGAACACGGACTGAAACAGGCGCCGCAGCCGGCGAGCCTGGCGCGCGAGCGCTATCAACGAAGGAAGAAGTCGTGACGAATCCAGCGAATCCGGCCTGGCTCGACCAGGTGCGCATCCTGCCAACGACTGCCGAAATCGAGGCCGCGGAACTGGCGTTGAAGACGGCTGAAACAACGGAGCAGCAGGAAGCTGCGGAAACCGCGCTGCTCGGCGCCATGCTGTCGCATCTGGCGGACGAGCTTGATTGACGAAAATTTTCCGTAAGTCCTGCGGCAGCCTCGCGGAGAACCCGCAGCAAAACGGCATATGCGCGACCCCAAAAAAGAGCAGTGGCTCGCCTCGCGTGGGTCCGTAGGCTGCGGTAGGCGCTGGTGCTGTCACCCGGGCCTTCGAATATCGGTTCAGCGGGAAGCCGTCATCCCTCCTGGCCGCGCCTATACGCCTTTGCAGGAGTCGTTCCTGCGTGAGGAACATGGGAGGCGAGGTGCAAACACGGAAAATGCTTTTCTGCCCGTTTTCGGGTGAGCCAGGTCCGGTGCCGAATTCGGCGGACGCCTGGCGCAGGCAGCATCGTGTGGTGTGGCAGTTCAATCCGTGGACGGGTGCGCGGCGGGAGCGGCTGGAAATAGAGCGGGATGCGGAGGGCAAACTGCTCGCGTTGTCGAGAGAAAACCCATCCCTCCTCTCGTGGGACTCGCTTTTTGCCAAGGTGCATGGCGCACACGGCGCGATGCTCGGGCTTGAAAAGGCTGGATGGACGTGCGACCTGGATTATCAGGAGTATGTGGTGACGGTGTCTCGAGGTGCGCTGAAGCTCGCGTTCAGACTGAAGGAACCAGCGGAAGAGGAACGCCTCTACATCCTGCTGCGCGATGAGACTTCGCGTCGCGTCGTCGTTAGCTTCTATTAACTCGGGCCCGCCATGTGCGGGCTCTTTTCGTCTGGACCTGCGCGTGGCCGGCTACCGCCCCCGTTGGCTCCACGCAAGGGTACGCTGCAGCTCGCCCTCAATTGCGACTGCTCAAACCATTGCCTCGACCAGAACAGCGTCTGCCGCGCACAGCATGGTGTCGCGGCAGGTCCATCGTCCGGTTCTGCCTGGAACGACTCGCTCGGCTCGCCCACCCGTCACGACAATCGGCTGGACTAATGTGAGCTGGAAACGGCAACGATGCCGGGAAAGTCCTCGCGGAAAGAGGCACCTCAGCCATTGCTCGGGTATCGAAGCTAAATACCAAGCCATCCGTCTCCAGTGGACGAGTAGACCCGGACCAGTGTGGAGACATCTAGGCGAATCCGGCATCCCACGCTCTTATCGGTTTTTACGCCCCCCTACTGGCAGCGTTCGCGCGATTTTTGGTGACGCCCACGCCCGCTGGACCCGGTAAACTGCTGCATATACGAAATGGTCCAGCGGCCAGCAAAGCGTAGTTCGCCCGGGGGAAAGCATGACGGAAAACTACTATGGCGTGCTCGGTGTTCGCGAGGATGCCTCGACCGCCGAAATCAAATCGGCTTACCGGTATGCAGCCGCAAAGGTCCATCCCGCGCATGGCGAGAACAATCCATCCGATGCCGTCCACCGTTTTGCTCAGCTTGCCGAAGCCTATTCGGTCCTTTCGGACGAAACGGCGCGTGGAGTCTATGATGTCCGGCGCCACCCGGTAGGGTCATTCCAATTCTCTGCTGCGTCCGCGAAAACCAGTGACCCCGAAGAAACGTTTGTTAACAGCATGGTCGAATGGGCCATCGAACTGCGCAGCCAGGGCTACACGGGTGCGCTGATTCAGAACATGCTGCGTTCGCACCAGTGTCCGGTCGCCATAGCGGAAGCAATTGGTGCCATGTTCCCAGCGAGTAGCGCTGCGACAGGCCAGCAACGCGCTACGCCGACCGCAAACGCTGGCTCCTCCACGGGCTACGCCGCAGGCAAGGCGCTCGGCGCGCGTCGAACCGATTTTCGCCGGGTGTTCGTCGCACTGCTCGCGGCTTCCGGCTTTGCCGGCCTGGTCTACCACGCCTACAAGGAGTCGTCACCGCGGACCACGCCCCAAGAAACTGCGGCGTCGGTCGCGACAACTACTGCACCAGCGACAATATCAGTCGCGTCCGCACTTGCGCCCGCAAGTGTCCCGCCCGCTACCCCGGTGGGACCTCAGCCCTATGCCTTCCTCTCCTCAGAGCCGGATTTGCAAACACTGGATGCCGTGCGCGGAACTGCAGTGCGCACCAAGGATTCCTTCCATCTTCCAGCTGGCGAATTCTTGCCTGATGCTGACAAAGGTTTCTTCAGTACGAAAGTCGCCTTGCGCGTGCCGCTCCCCTTCGGGACGCGGGTTCTCTACCTATTGCAGTCCGTGCCCGTTCAGTCCCAGTCCTACGACTGCCATGCATGCGCCACCATTGTGTCGGCCGTCATCACCACCCGAGCGAGGACGGGTGAGGAGACTGTCGCCGCTCCGCTGCAGGACCTCGGCGCGATGGGAGCGTGGGGTACCTACGACCTATCGACAGTCGCACTCGTCGAAATTGGCAAGAAACGCGCTGGATTGGTCTTTCGACACGCGTGGTCCGGCCAGGGCGAAACGGACAGTTCCATCAGCATATTCAGCATCGAACAGAAAGGCATCCGGAAGCTTGCAGAGGTCACTACAGGTTCGGATAACACCGCAACTGCCCAATGCGAGAATCAGAGAAGCGCTTGCGAGAAGTTCGATGTCTCAGTGCGTTTTGTACGCGACAACAAGAGCGCTTATTACCCTCTTGAGCTGACGGTTTCCGGCACTCGGAAGAACGCCAGCGGGTTGGTAGTGCCGGTTCATGACACGTTCATGGCGCGATATAACGGCAAGACATACGCCCTAGACGAAAACGAAGGCGCCTCGACGCCTACCCTTGGCGCCCAAGGAAACCAATCATGAGAGCGCTTGCTGCTCTGCTGTGGCTTCTTCTGGTCACGCTCGGGACGTGGTCGCGCCCAGTGCTCGCGCAATACGACCGCAACTTGGAAACATGCCTTTCGGGACGATATCCAGCTTTGTGCCGGCATGACCTGCTTACGCCAGAGCAAGCCGAGGCCGCTCGGCAGGCGGAATTGGCGCAGAACTATGCGACTTGCAGCAACGGAAGGTACCCGGCAATGTGCCGACATGATTTGCTCACGCCGGACCAAGCAGTGGCCGTCCGACAAGCGGAGCTTGCACAGAACTATGCGACTTGCAGCAATGGAAGGTACCCGGCAATGTGCCGACATGATTTGCTCACGCCGGACCAGGCAGTGGCCGTCAGACAAGCGGAACTTGCGCAAAACTATGCGACGTGCAGCAACGGAAGGTACCCAGCAATGTGCCGACACGACTTGCTCACGCCTGAGCAAGTCATAGCCGTTGACGACGCCGAGCGTCGCGCAAATTACGCCACCTGCATTCAAGGCGTGTATGCCACGCTTTGCAACCATAACCGGTTGACGCGGGAGCAGGCTGTTGCCGTGCGGCAAGCCGAGCATCGTGAGAATCGCCGAGTTTGCTCAACTCCGGCATTCCAATGGAGTTGTCGTCGTGACTGGCTTGCCGAAGATGACAACGAAGCCGCCCAGGAGGCTGCGGCCGCAGCATCGCGTGCACCCGGCCCGTCATTCCCTTCCGCACCTGCGGCTTCCGTACCCGAGGCGCCTGCCGCCGCCGTTGGTCCGGTTCAGCCGCCGGCATCCACGGCGCCCCCATCTGCAAAAGCGCGCTGTGAAGCGTTCTGGCTGGGTGCAATCGCCCCGGACGGCGGCTATGTCTACCTGTCCGATTACACGCGGCTCATCCCGCTCACTGTCGCTGACAAGGCAAAACTCGCTCAATGGCAGCGTGGCCAGAGGCTCGAGCGATGCGGAGCACGCCTGACCAATGAAGATATCGGCCAAAGTATTGCCGTTTCCGAATAGCTCTCGGCCAGGCCCATGAGGTTTAATGGGTCGCCTTGTAATCTAACTCAGTCTGGGCGACCTGCAGGTCGGCGTTGAGCACCATCTCCCGCACCAGCGTTCTCTGCTGCTCGGTCTTGAGCCGTACCTGCTTGAGCTGTTCTGGTCCGGATGACAACGGTACTTCGAGCTGTCGTTTAAGTTGCGCATAACGTTGCTGTAACGCTGCGACATCTGCCGGGTCGACGCCCTTACTCGGGTCGAACACGAAGCGCGCTTCCAGCCGCTTCCGCCAATTCACCAGTTCGTGCGTCAAACGCTCACCGAATCCCTTGACGGACCGGACTTGGTTCCAGGAAATGTCCGCCGCCGACTCGATGCCAAACGAGGCCAGCGTTGCCTTGCGCGTGGGCCCGATACCCGGAATATCATGGTCCGAGATGAAGAAATTCTCGAGGTACTTGCGAAGTTGCAGTTCACGGACATTTGTCTGTAACTTGAGTTTGTCGCTGGCAAACCGGTTAGCAAGGTCCTCATACTCGCGGCGCATCTGCTTGAATTCTTCGAGCTTTTCTTGAAACGCCTTGTCTGTGGCAACGCTGCTCCACTGCGACCACGCGGCCGAGGCGACCCTCTTCGCGTTGTCCAGTGCACTCTTACGCAGCGTCTGCTCCCGCGAATTTGTTTTTCCGCCAAAGAAAAGTAATGCCGCAACCACCAGCGCAATCACCAGATATTGCGGGACCACGATGATGCTCACGAGAATCACGACCCCAGCGGCCCAGCGGCGCGCTTCTCGCCACATTTTTGCGTTCTTCAGGTCGGGTGGTAAAGGTTTAGGCGTCAGATTGCTGGGTCTAGTGAAGACAGGCGCCGGAGCCGTGCCGGGCGACGGCACGGCCAAGATAGCTGCCCATACTCGCGCCATGTCAAACGTCGACGGCGCCGCTCCAGGTGTCGTGGTTGAGGGGATGAGACCAATAAAAAAGATAATGCCAGCACGGCGTTCCAACTCACACCAGGGGCAGCTACCCAACCCGCCGTAATACTTGTGAACGGCTTCCGTGCCGCATGCTCGAAGTTGCCCCTTGAGTCCGTCAAGGGCGGCAGCCCAACTCACCGCTGTCGGTCGGCCGCTTGCCTGGGCTCCGCTTTCCGTAAAAGCTTGTTCGAACATTGCCGCCATGACGGGCGGAAGACTTTCTGGTCCGACCGTATTTGGCGGCGGAAGCATGCCCCTGCTTCCTGCGGGAACGGCAAAAGCGTATCGGAATTCCTGAATGGCTTTTTCTGGAGGCATATCCCCGTTGCCAGAGTAGCGCCCGGAAAATGGATGTCGCCCCATCAGGAGTAGATGAAAAACAAGCAGCGCTAGTCCAAAGTTGTCGTGGTTCGGCGTGCGCAGCACGTTCCTGAAACTGGACAATCCCTGGAGTTCCGGGGGCGTGAAATGCGGTACGCCAACTTCGCATAGAAACGGCGTACTCCCATTGGGAATCTGGAATGAGTCGCAGTCAATGAGGCGCGCAAGCGTATTGCGCCCGACAAACACCAAGTTCGGATTGACATCGCCAATCACACAGCCAGCTGCATGGACTGCGGTGAATGCAGACGCCACGTTACGTGCGGCGTTTACTAGGAAAGCCCAATCGGCGCCGGGAAACCGCTGCTTTCGGTGCCCCGGCCCGTAAAGGTGATGAAGCGGCTCAGCCTGAGCCGCTTTTGGCATCAGGAAACCGCGAATTGGCCCGTTGACCGCGGGATGGAGAGTTTGCAGTGGCCAAGCCGCCACCTCCTTGAGCCAGTCGTCCGCGCGCGCAATCATGGCGCGCAGCTTCGCCTGTTTATCCTGGGAGATGGCGTTATGGTAGACCTTGGCAACCAGGTGCGGGCTGATGGACGGCACCTCGTGAACCGAGCCCTCTCCTCCTCTGCCAAGCACCCGGCCTAATGTGACGCGCCGGCCTTGCCCGTCGTAAAGCTCCATTTATGCCGTCCTGCGGGTGGCCAGAACCAGGGTCTTGTCGTCGTCAGTCCGTTCGTTGACTTTTGGGTCGCCGAGGAACTGCAAAAGTTGCGTGCCCAGCGCCTCGCACTCCTCCGGCTTCTTGCCGCGCAGGACGGCGAACATCGGGTCGAAGAAAGGGTGATGCGGCATCCGGCTGTCAAACGCCAAAGCCAGTCGCTGGAGTCCATCACTGAAGAGCGCAATCTCCTCAACATGCACAGAAGCCATCTCGACGTAGAGATGCACAAGCGCATCTTCGTCTGTCACGAAGTGCGTCATGTTCGCGTACGGGCCTGCGTCTGGCCAGAATACGGCCCCTTGGGCCGTGTGATTTGAGACCACAATCGCGCCATCACCGATTTGAAAGAACAGCGCGTCGTTGTCGCCGACGACGGCGCCCAGGAGCGTACAGGCGTAGTCGCGACAAGCCGCGTCGGTGGCAGCCGCGGTTTCCCCGACTGCCTCCTGGACCGCATTCAGCCAATCAACAACACTCCCCTTACTCAGGCCGCCCCCGCGTCGCAGCGTCGCCTTGATGCTGGCCATCGCGGTCGAGCACGCCAGGTCCGAGCCCCGCGCGGCAAAGCGTGCGCTACCGGCACCATCCGAAACAAGGCAGACAAGGTAGGGCGCCTGGTCCGGGCCCGGTACCACTTCGACGACGCACGTGTCCTGGCAGTGTCCGCCGTTCAAGGCATGCGCGGTGCCAACGGCGCTGGCGCTGACGGCTTTCCAGGTCACACTACGGTCCATCCAGAAGGCGGGGGAAGTGCCACTGCCGTGCCGGGGGTCGATTGCGACACAGACTTCATCGAGTTAGAGAGCCATTGGAACAACTCCCTAAACTTCAGCCCGTTGAGCTTCACCGGGTCGCGCACGGAAATCTGCCGAAGCACGTCCATGTTGGCGCTACCAACGGCGACCGCGAAGAACGCGAAAGACTTCGAATTTTCGCCTTCACGTACAAGGGCAGCAGCCGAATGCCATTCGTCAGTTGGCGCACCGTCCGTGATGAGAAAGACCCAGGGGCGATAAAACGCAATGCCGTTTGCGCGATATTCCTCTTTACGCTGGCGCAAAAGCTCGAGCCCTTGTTTAATGGCTACGCCCATCGGCGTGTCGCCTGTTGCGTCCAGATGGGGCGGAATGAAGTTAGGTGCCGTCTGAAAGGTGTTTTTAACCTGCACCGGCCCAAAAGTGACGACAGCCACTTCTACGCGTTTCATGGCCAGCGTGTCGGCCGCCAAATCGTCCTTGAATGCGACTACCCCCGCGTTCAGCTCGTTTATCGGCGCACCGCTCATCGAGGCCGAGGTATCGAGCAGCAGCAGACAAGGACAGCGTGGTTCGGGATTGTCCGCAAAACTATCGGTGCCGAACGGCACCTGGACGGCAAACTCGTTCTCCGGCATCGCTCTCTCCCCATATGCATGGCATGTCGGCAATCATAGCCACACTGACGAGTGCGGAAAAGTTGTTTTCCTGGCCGCCATCCGCAAGTTATAAGCAAAGTACCGCAGCGAAGGGCAGTATAGTTGTGACGACGCGCATATACAGTTGATTTTGCTGAAATTTGTGGGGACACCAATACTTCCGCACGGTGGCGCCTGAACTTATTTGAACGCTAACGCCGTTGCGTAACTGCGGCAAAGCAAGCTCTTCAAACACAGCCGGGCTCGCTGCCGGTCTGTGTATCCAAGGAGGTCGGCTGTCCAGGAAACGGTGAGTTTATGTAGACCGCACGCCTTCATGGTCGGAACACCACGCTATACCCCTCCAGATGTCGAACATTCCCATCACCAATCAACCTCTGGAATTGGGTGCAGCATGGCAATTATTGGATACGCTCGCGTGAGCACAGTCGAGCAGACCCTCGACCTTCAACGCGATGCCCTGAAAGCAGCGGGTGCGACTACCCTCTATGAAGACAAGGCGAGCGGCAAAACTGCCGACCGGCCAGAACTCGTGAACTGCTTGAAGGCGCTGCGCGAGGGCGACACGCTCGTCGTCTGGAGACTGGACCGGCTGGGGAGGAATCTCCAGGACCTCATCCGCATCGTCGGTGAACTCGACGAGCAGGGTGTGAAGCTCAGGTCGGTGAAGGAGTCAATCGACACCGGAGCCCCCACCGGGAAGCTCGTCTTCCACATGTTCGCAGCACTGGCCGAGTTCGAGCGCGAACTCATCCGCGAGCGAACTCTGGCAGGACTTGAGGCAGCCCGCGCGCGTGGCCGCCATGGTGGTCGGCCGCCCGCCCTGGACGCGAAGCGACGCAAAGCAGCCCTGGCGATGATGAAGAACCGGGACATGTCGGTCGCCGAAATCAGCCGGCACTTCCGCGTATCGCGCTCAACGCTGTACAACTTAATAGCTGCAAGCAAGCGCGAGGTGCCCGTCTTAGTGGCCGGTAACACCTCGGCCCCGGAGAAGGAGTGTCAGCTTTACTGACACTCAAGAGCCGTTAGCGCGGCCAATTTCTTTAACTGCTCCGCAGAAAACGGATACCGACGACTATCGCTTCTAGCCAGGCCGTGAGCTATAGACAGCTCCCGGTTCAGGTCGATTGAGGTGTCTCGCATTGCTTGGCGTACCTCCTCTTCGGGGACGTTCAGCAGCGCCACCAATAGAAGGTTGAGCAGCTCAACGGTATCGCTACTAAACGCTCGTAGGAAGTCTCCAAACGTAGGACGTGTGTCGCTCGAAAAAGGCATCGAAGATTGGGAACCGGCTGCGACGGATTCGCGTTGCTCCCAAATGAGACGCCGAACAGCGATTTGCCGAACCGCCGCAATCCAGAAGCTGCGATTGAGGCGGTCAATGTGTAGCATCTCTCGTGCCGCGATAGCGAGCGAGGCGTATAGAGCCCGCGCCAAGTCCTGCTTAACCGGAATCGGCCCGTTGCCTTGTGATGAGCTATCAAGCATCGATAGCCCGATGCTAAATGCTAGCATCGTGAGTTGCGCGGCATCATACCTTCCGCGCCATGTGTCGGCCACCGGCGAAAGGTCGTCGAACTCGATGATTTCTCGCAAAACCGCCGTGTGTCGCCACAGTGTCGCCCAGTGCTCGAACGCATCGTCGGACGCAACCATCGGGTAAGCGAGCAATTGGGCGCCGTAGGCAGGAATGAACGTGTGGCCCAAGGCTGTCATGAGTGCCGCGTGTTCACGCAACTCTTGGCCGCGTGAGCTTTGCCAGTCCTCAGGCGTCAGATGCCATTCTCGAAGAAAGGCGTGAACAGTCGGTGTCTCACACTTTCCCGAGAACGCATAAGTGGTCAACAGTGACTGGAAGCACCACGGCTCCCAACCTTCGGCATCAGACGGATACCGGTGGCTCCATACCGATTTATCGAATTGCTCCCCAATTGCTTCAATCATTCGGCTATCTGCATAGCCGTTAGAGGTGATACGGTTGGGGTCGTCCGTTGGTGTGCCAGAAACCGCCATGACCAACTGTCGCATCAACCAAGGTGCCCAACGGTAGACTATGGAGCCGCAATCGGGACGGGCGCGAAGTTGATGGACAACGGCATCCACCAATTCATCAACATCCTGCTTTGCTTCAGCAGCCTCAAGCTCGCTTGAGTCCGGACGTACCTTGTTGCGGGCAAACAGAATTTGATTTCGAGCCATGACAAGCAATAGCGGAATGACCGTAGACTTGTTCCAGGCGCGGCGCTCGTCGAATGCAGATGGAGCATGTTGAACAAGTGCACACCATATCGAGAATTTGAACGCGGCTCCCGCGGCTGTTAACGCTGAATCTACTGAGTACGGCTCATCGAAACGACCGAGCGCATTCAAAAAGGCATTGATATCCAAGCGACTCAGTACACGGAAGGCCGCAGTGTAGTCGGTGTATCGAAGTGGCTCGGAGCCACGCAGTCCCCACCAGATATTGGACAGGGTGGGATTGGCCGTCCATGCTTCCCTAAGAGCTTGAAACTGCTCTTGTCTGCCCGACCGGGATGTTATCGGCGCGCTATCCGAAGCGCCTAGTAGAACTTCGTCGAGGAGCCCGACAACGCGGAGTTTGAACTCCTCTTCGCCTTCGGCTGCGACAATACAGGCGTCTGGAAACAGGTGTTCTAACGAGTACGAATGGCAGGAAAGCTTGACGACCACGCGCCAGCTGTTCATTGACGCATCGCGTCGAAGCGCCTCGACGCACGCGAACGCCAACAGCGCATGTTCAGCGTATGAGGAAATCCCTCGTTCGGTTCCATCACTTACAGACTCCAGAATCCGGGCGAGCCTGTTGAGCAACACTTGCGCATCGAGGTCCTGTGCGTTGGCGCCTATAATTTGCCCCACGACAGATTCGAATACGTCGGAGTCGCGCGCGGGAAAGCTGCCATACACGTCGCGAAGAAGTCCCAACACATCTTCGTCGCTGTCGGCTACGCGTTGACTTTCAAGGCGCTCCAATGGCCATTTCATATCAGCTTCCTTGCTTTTTCGTTCAAATCGGCATTCCAGGCTTCCTGAAAAAACCTCTCAGCGTCGCAGTCGTTGACATGCCAGCCACGCGTGGTTGCGCTGAGTTCCCGGTGCAAGCCGGCGACTGCGGCACCGAAATGCCATAGCTCGTCGTCAATGATTGCGAATCGGTCATGCACGTACCCGTAATATCGCGCGAGCGTGAATTTTGTCTGAATGACTAGGTCGGTCGAGCGCTTTACAACGTGCTCATTGACACGTCTTGCGTGTTCGGCAAAGGCACGCTCATGTTCGGCGTCCACTGCTGGTGTCTGGCTCCGTGTCAGCAGCTTGACGTCGTTGGCCGCAAACCCTACAGGCATCCAGTCACAAAGAAGCTCAATCCGGGCTTCGGCGGAGCCAACGTCCGGCTGCAGGAGGTATCCGTCCAGAATCCACACGCGATGTTGCGCATCGACCATCGCGAGAGCGAATGCGTCCAATGCCTTCAGCACCTTCGCGGAATATCGAGCCCTAATAGCTTCGAGCCGAGGAAAACGGTCCGAGTCGCTCGTCGGGTGAGGATTCCCGTAACCATCCTGAACCGCGAATAGCAATTCGGGCCGTAAGGCAGGTGAGGCAGGCTGCGGAGCAGTAACAATCGGCGGCGCGTTAGACTTCATGATTCTGCCGTGCCTGAGCGTTTCTGTTCCAGGAATGCGCGCCGCTCCGAAACATACTCAGGAAATGGCGTGGCCGCACTTGCCATCTTTAGCAGGCGACGAACAACGTCTTCTCCGTCCGGTACGCGAAGAATCATCGACGCCCGAGACCCTAAGGCGTTGAGCGAATTCCCAAGAAACCAGACTTTCTCGTCGACGACCAGAAATCTGTCGTGAAGCGCAGGCGGTGAGCCACGCAATATGAGCGCGTCAAGACTGGTGACGCCATTTTCGCGCAAGTTAGATAACCAACCTTCAAAGTATTCCAGTCGTGTGCGTTCGCTTTCTGCTTTCGCCCCTGGACGGCGGTTAGAGCTGGCACCTTCCAATTTGTCTTTAGGGATTTCCGTAGGGGGCGGCGCCACAATGTCGTCAGAGCCATCTGTAGATTCGAAGGCGAGCCTCGACGTAAGTACCGTTACCGGCACGGAAGGACGAGCTATCGCCGGTAAGTACTGCAGTATCTGCAGAAAGCCGAAATATGCGTCGGCTACGATGACCCGTTCCCGCGCACCTGCAACGAGCGAGCGGACGAATCTGAGGGCCTCTTCGCGTTGACCATCCTCAAACCAATGCTGGTCGTATAAGCGAGCTGCGGCCTTCGTCTTTCGCATTGCCATTGCTTCGAACACTCTGCCTCGTCCGGTTTCTTCAAGTCCGTGACCAACCGTCCTTTGACTGACATCATTGATTTCGCGAACGCTGTAAGACGTCGGGGCCACTTTCTTCCCATCCGTGCTTGGAACGCTGACCTTCCTCTCACGTCCCACAGTGTTGATTGAGAAGTTTACTTGACGCATGAAGTGTACTGGTTGCTGCACAGCCAGGACGCCATGCACGGGATGCGTGATTACGTAGCCGCTCGCAGCCAACTTCTCGGTTTGTTCGAGCGTCAGCACACCATCGTTGGGTATGTTGACGGACATGAAACCGGAAAGCATCCGTACATGCCGCTCGAAGAGTGTCATTGTTAGCCCGTCAAGCCGCTTCCCAGGACGGGCGACCAACCGAAACAACGACTTCTCAGGCTGGTCATCCTTCTCGGGAATGAGAAAATTTTCTATTCGCTCAATGATTGGGTCCGGAACGACCAGCGCCAAGCTACCGAGATACTCAGGAAAGTCCGCCAGATTGACGTGTAGGCGATGTGCAAGGAAATCAATGACGTCTTGGTTGCCTAGAAGTGTTTCGTAGCCTCTTCGCTCGCCGAATCGCCGATGAATTCGAGACGCGGAGTTGGCCGCAAAAGGAGCAGGGTTCTCAAGGTCGTTTGACTCGGAAAAGACATCACCTGGCAGAGGATAGCCGAGCGTCGGCCAGGACGGGTCGTCCTCAAAGTCCGACGTTATTAGCTCGCGACCATCCAATCTCAGTTCGATTTCGTCCTGCTGCGCCGGAACGGGAGTCAGTAGCTGTCCATTTCCCGCGGACCTATACCACGAAAGTGCTTCGCGAGCCCGCAAAACGACGCGGCGAAAATAAACTCGTCCGCTTGTCCCCTTCAGGCTCTTACTGTCAACACCGGTCATGCTTTCTGGCGCAGGCCTGTCGGATGGCAACAAAGTCACAGTGCCGAATAGCAGTCTCGGTTGGCTGTCTCTTGTGGCTTGGAATGTGGATAGTCGAACAACCGCGTAGTCAAAATCATCGACAAACGGCGGCAAGTCAGCTGTGGTCATGTTTGATTCTTAAACGAGGTTATTCGGGCAAGCAGACTGCAAAAGCCAAGACTATCTCCTAAGTGCCAACAGACAGGATAGTAAGCCTTTGAGAGATTTTTGGGCGACTTGTGACCGGTCCCCTTCAGCAGAGCCAATCGGCTCCAGCAAAGCCCCTTTAAACCAGTTGCTAGAAAGCGGCAGGAGCATCCGCTATTGCTCAATGTTTCGCTGCAATTTCTGATGGCGAACGGTAGTTCAGTGCAGTGCACTGCTCGTTATAGTCCCGGCGCCATGCCGCGATGACAGCCCGCGTGTGGGCGAGCGTCGTGAACCAGTGCTCGATAAGGCATTCATCGCGAATTTGCCGTTGAACGATTCGATGCACGCATTCAGCGTTGGCGCTACCCCAAGCGCAGCCCTTCCCCATGCGACACCTTTTGCACATAGAACAAATGGGGGAGGTCAGCCGCGTGACCGCGCCGGCGCGCCTCCTCAAAAAGTCGCTTCGATTGTTCCCGCACACCGTGAAACCCCGGCTGGTTGGCTAGGCGCTGCAGCAGCGCGCCCAACGACTTGACGTGTCGCTTATTGCTGAATTCGGCGATGAGCGCATAGTGCTCCGCCATCTCCTCCGCCGGTCGCCGCCAGGTCCATACCGTCCGGCCGCGCTCCGGCCGCCGCGCAAGCTCGTACTCCAGCCACGCCAAGCGCGGCTTGCCTGCGATGTCGCGTAGCTTCTCGCCATCCATGCCCTGCCCGTCCGTCGCGAGCATCAGCCACTCAACCTGCTGGCACCCATCGGGCCAGTACATCACAAGCAGCGCGTTGACCAGCCCGCGCTTTCGCTTCGTCACGCGTTGCGCTGGGGTGCTGCCGATGCCATACCGCAGGTGAAATTTGCGGGCCAGCGATTCCGCTTTGCTCGCGGACACAATGCCCTGCGTGTATCGGTAGTAGCCCTTTGGGATGACGTCGAGCACGCGCGCGAGCGCGGCCGTCTTGCTGCGTGCAATCGGGGTAGAAGCAGGCATGAGGAAAAGCTCCGAAGAGTTGTCATGCCGGCGTATAGCAAAAAAGGAGCGTGTGTTTGCGGTGTGAAGCGGCACAACGCAGGCACACGTAATGATGTTCCGAGAAATGCCCCCCGCCATGCCACGCGATGATGCTATACGCGCATAGGCAAGATGCAGCGCGAAGGGAAACATGCCGGCGAAGGCCGGCGCGTGACCGCACGCATGGCAGTCTGCCTGGTGGCCCCTGCCCCATCAGGAGCCAGCAGGCAGACCGCCAACTGCACACATACATACACCGGGGGAAACTCCACGCGACGACTCGCCAAGTCGTCGCAAACCGCCGTAGCTCTATGCCGGGTAACGCTGGCTGGTAGGGCTGCAACGGGCGCTGGATGGCGACAGCCATCCTTCGACCCAATCCGAAGAAGTTGGGCGACACGGACACGGGAGTCTGGGCAACCAGACCGAACCCCGTTCAACGTGAAGCGGTGAAAATCCGCACTGGGGGGCGTTCGGAAGCGAACGGCGTTACCCGGTCTCGGCAGGTGGGCTGATGAGGCGTCAGAAATGGCGCAGGGGCACGAGGGGAAACCTGGACTGCTCGGCACCGCGCGGAAATGCGTGGGTCTCTGGATAGCTTAAGCCTGTAATTGGGGGTGCGAGTCCCCCATCTGAGTAAAGACCCTTAGATATGCCCCGCCGGGGTGATGAGCCGGTGAAGGTTTCGGGACGGTAACCCGATGCTATGGAACATCGTAGGGCGAAAGTGGCCGTCGGCCATGAAGCGTATGCGACTTCCGAAACCTGAGGCTCCATATCTCAAATCGTGGGTTTGACGCGTTGAGCTAACGTGGGAATCTCTGACGGCCATTTGACCAGGGTGGCACCTGGGACGGCGCAAGAGAGGGAGCGGCGGATAGTAAAGCCCGAGCCGAATGCGAGACCTAATCAATCAAGCATGACGCGAGCCCCGTTGGGGCGCTTGAAAACTGCCAGCGGTTGAAAGGTGTATGTACCCAAGATGGGAAGGGCTTGGCGGCCCGTTTGCAGTCTATGCCGGACGCGATGCTTGGCGGCATCGCGCCCGACCCTCTGCCCTGGCGGGTGGAGCAGCGGCATTGAAACTAGAACGCAGTGGTCTCGGAGATAACTCACTCAGCCCCGCCCAGCGGCGGGGCTTTCAAAACTCGAGGTCTTCGAGCACGAACGCATAGGGCTTGAACTCCGGATGTGCCGCTACCAGTTCGTCTGGCCAGCCGACGACGCAGCGGAACTCGATGTCCCAGTTCCGCGTGTCGGGTTGTATATGACGGAGAAATATCCCGGCCGGATGCAGTAGGTCCAGGAGCCGGTCGTACAGTGCCCACTGCCTAGAGCCTCTTGGAGACCGATTGCGGCAGCGCCGTGACAACTCATCCCTGAGTTCACCGACGGTTTTCTCTTGGCCTGGCAACTTCAGGTTTCGGAGAGCTTCACGGGCCTTCTCTTCTATGCGTGAAGTAGCTGCCTCCGAAGGCTCAATGCTCATTTCCGTGCCCGGTACGCCCGCAACGTCGGTCCCGGCCACCAATCTCAAATGCACCATAGTCATGCTCCCAGTCGCAATGTGTCGTACGGACCCGCCCACTGCCGTGGACAGGCGTGCGAATCCATATCGCCTCGAATTTCAAGACAATCGTCTTGAAGTTGCAGTTAGGCGACTGCGCACAAATCGCGGGTTGGCTGCTCAGACTAGCAGGCCCACGGTAACGACACGCGACCCGGCAATAAGCGAGGGCGGTGTCCTGCCGGACTTGGGGTGTGCCGACAGCGGAGACTTAATGGTGGCTAAAAAGTATCGTCTGGCGACTCATGCACCGTCAAGCGTTTTCCGAAGTAGCAGCCGCGTGGGCTTGTCGCACCGTTGTCGTGGTGGACATGCCTGCAAAACTTATCCGCCATCAGCCAACACAAGCAGCGGCGCAGAACGTGCACATCGTGGCATCCCATCTCACCAATACCTTGCTTGAGATGGGATGCCACAACATTTTCCATTAGTTCGCAACTGCGTCGACAGCCGGCTTCCGTACTGCCGCCACAAGTTCCTCGTCGGTGGGGTTGTAGTAGCGCATGGCCATTTGCAAGGTGCGCCAGCCCATCACCTTCGCCAGCGTCGCAGTTTCGACTTTCGGCGCAAGTTGTGACGCCGCTTCGTGCCGCAGGTCGTGAGGACGCAGCCCGACGATGCCAGCGCGTTTGCAGGCTACGGCGAACGCCTTGCGCAATCCGCGCGCGTCGTGAAAGGTCGTGAGCCGTCCCGAGGCCTGCTGCGAAAGTGCGCGAATGGCATCTTCCGCCCGCTCCGACAGCGGCACCGTGCGCGGGTCCCCGTTCTTGGTCAGATTGAGGCGGATGACATGCCGTGCGAGGTCAATCTGCTGCCAGTCGAGTTTGACCATCTCGCCGGACCGCATGCCGGTTTCAATCGCGAGGATGATGCAGAGTTTCAGTGCCGGCGTCTTGCTCTGGCCCGCCGCCTCCAGCAGCCGTGCTTCTTCATCGCCCCGAAGCCGTCGCTCGCGATGCTGTCCCTTCGCCGGCCACTTGACGCCGTCGAGCGGATTGCCCATCGGCAACTCCCACAGCTCCCGGGCGGTCCTGAAAACGGCCGAGATGATGACCAGTTCTCGGCGGACAGTTTCGGCACAGCACTTTTTCAGGCGCTCGTCCCGGTAGTTCGCGAAGTCGACCTTGCGCAGCGTCGCCAGCGGCCGGGCGGCGAGAACGTGCTTCTGCAGCGCGCGGATGCGGACCACTTCGGTTTGCGAGCCACGCTTTTTGGGGGTCTCCTCCTTCGCATACCGGGCCAGCAGGTCGCCGAACGTCGTGCGTTCCAGGACGGACCGGTCGATGAAGGTGCCGAGCGTCATCTCGGCCTCAACGGCGGCAGCCCACTTCTGGGCCTGCTCGAGGGTCTCGAATGTTTCGGTCCGGCTGGGGTAGCCCTTCTTGCGAATCTGGGCCTGATACTGGTGGGGGCCGCGGTGGGTGATGGAAGCCATCGCCTGTTCCTTATCTGGTTGGGGAACAGGGTATAGGTGCGAGTACGGGGGATGACTGCAGCAGAATTGCTGCAAGAAGCCGGAAATCTTTGGCGGCGCCGCCCGAGCTGCGCAAAAGCCCTTGATTTTACGACTTGTTTTTGGCGCGCCCGGCTGGGATCGAACCAGCAACCCCTGCCTTCGGAGGGCAGTACTCTATCCATTGAGCTACGGGCGCGTGTGACAATGACGACAGTGAAACGACCCCAATAAACCGGCCGCCCACCATTGGCAAGACGGCAAGGATACCCGGTTTCCCATGACGCGTCCACCTTGCCCGCCGAATCCCCGTCAGGCCCCCATTCGTGCGGGTAAACACGCGCCCTCGCGCCGCTCGCCGTGATGTAAACGTTCCGTCTATAATCGTCCGTGCTTCATTGGACTGCCATTTTGCCGTTGCACCGCGCTCACAATTCCTATTCACGGAGACGAGGCAAGCATGAGCGAAGCACCCCACGAATCTCCCGTCAAAACCCCCGGGCAGCTGATTGCCGTCGTCATCGCATCATTCGCGATTCCGATCGCCCTGATCGTCCTGTTTGCCACCTATGCCAACCACGCGTTCCGTTCGGGCGCGGGCACGGACGCGCTATCCGACGAACAGGTCGCCGCGCGCATCGCACCGATCGCGAAGGTCGACGTGAAGGACGCCAATGCGCCCCGCACGTACAAGACCGGCGAGGAAGTCTACAAGGCCGTGTGCGTGACCTGTCACGGCACGGGCGCCGCGGGCGCGCCGAAGTTCGGCAACAAGGACGACTGGGCGCCGCGCATCTCGCAGGGCTTCGACACGCTGCTGAAGACGGCGCTGTCGGGCAAGGGCGCGATGCCGCCGCGCGGCGGCACGAGCCCCGACGACGTCAGCGACTATGAAATCGCGCGCGCGATCGTCTACCTGGCGAACAACGACGGCGCGAACTTCCCCGAACCGGCTGCTCCGGCCGCCAACGCGGCGCCGGCAGCGAGCGGCGCGGCGGGTGCGGCAGGCGCATCGGGCGCCGACGCATCGAACGCGCAGGCCGCCGCCGCGATGGCCGCGATCGCCGCGATTCCGAAGGCCGGCGAAAAGCCCGCGGCCGCGCCGACCAGCGCCGACGCCGCGTCGGCCGGCAAGGCGCTGTACACGCAGGTGTGCCAGGCGTGTCACGCGGCCGGCGTGCTCGGCGCGCCGAAGTTCGGCAGCAAGGAGGACTGGGCGCCGCGCCTGAAGGAATCGATGGATACGGTCTACAACTACGCGCTGCACGGCAAGGGCGCGATGCCGCCGAAGGGCGGGGCCAGCGCGTCCGACGCCGACGTGAAGGCGGCCGTCGACTACATGGTCAACGCGGCGAAGTAACGCCAGCCGGCCAGGAAAAACCCCCGCGGTGCTCGCGCATCGCGGGGGTTTCGTTTATCCGGATCGCCCGGGCGTCAGCGCGCCGAAACACGCCGCATCACTTCTGCAACAACGCCTTCAGGCTCGCGAGGCGGTCCTTCGGCGTCATCGGCGCTTCCTCCGGCGTCGGCGGCGGCGCTTCGTCGAGCCCCATCTCCGGGATGAAGCGCGACGGCTCGCACACGATCGTCTCGCGCGCCCGCTTGCGCTTCTTGCACCAGTTCAGGTGCAGGCTGCGCTGCGCACGCGTGATCGCGACGTACATCAGCCGGCGCTCCTCCTCGATCCGCTCGCTGTCGATCGGGCCGTCGTCCTCGCTGCCGCCGCGGTGCGGCATGATGCCCTCCTCGACGCCGACCAGGAACACGTGCGGATACTCGAGCCCCTTCGACGCATGGACGGTCGACAGCCGCACGGCATCCGGATCCTCGTCCTTGCCTTCGAGCATCGACATCAGCGCGACGGTCTGGATCAGGCCGAGCAGGTTCTTGCCGGTATCGGCCAGGCCGTCCGCGTTGTGGAACCCTTCCGCCTCGCCGTCGACGGCTTCCGTCTCGGGCTTGGTGCCCTTGCGCTTCAGCCATTCGAGGAATTCGAGCACGTTCTGCCACTTCGACTGCGCCTGCCGCTCGTCGAACGCGTCGTACAGGTAGGCCTCGTAATGGATGGCCTCCATCATGTCGTCGAGCACGACGGTCGCGGGCTCCTTGTCCGCGCGATCGGTCAGGCGCTGGATGAAGTCGCAGAACATCCTGAGCGGCTCGACCTGCCGCGCGGACAGCCGCGCCTCGATCCCGCCCATGTACACGGCCTCGAACAGCGACACCTTCGCCTGGCCCGCGAACGAGCCGAGCGCCTCGAGCGTCGTGTTGCCGATCCCGCGGCGCGGCGTCGTGACCGCGCGGATGAACGCGGGATCGTCGTCGGCGTTCGCGATCAGGCGCAGGTACGCGCACAGATCCTTGATCTCGGCCTTGTCGAAGAACGACTGGCCGCCCGACAGCACGTACGGGATCCGCTCGCGCCGCAACACCTGCTCGAAGATCCGCGCCTGGAAGTTGCCGCGGTACAGGATCGCGTAGTCGCGGAACTGCGCGCGCCGCTCGAACTTGTGCGCGGACAGCCGGAACACGACCGATTCGGCTTCATGCTCCTCGTCGTTGCACGGCGTGACGGTGATCGAATCGCCCATCCCGTGCTCGGACCACAGCTTCTTCTCGAACAGCTTCGGGTTGTTCGCGATCACGTTGTTCGCGGCAGTCAGGATCCGTACCGTCGACCGGTAGTTCTGCTCGAGCTTGACCAGGTGCAGCCTGGGGAAATCCTTGCCGAGCTGCGCGAGGTTCTCGAGCGTCGCGCCGCGCCAGCCGTAGATCGCCTGGTCGTCGTCGCCCACCGCCGTGAACGCGGCGCGCGGGCCGGCGAGCAGCTTCAGCAGCTCGTACTGGCACGCGTTGGTGTCCTGGTATTCGTCGATCAGCAGGTAGCGCAGCTTGTTCTGCCAGCGGTCGCGCACCGGCTCGTTCTTCGCGAACAGCTCGGCCGGCAGGCGGATCAGGTCGTCGAAATCGACCGCCTGGTACGCATGCAGCGTCGCGACGTAGTTGCGGTAGACCAGCGCGGCCTGGTGCTCGTCCTCGTTGGCCGCGATCGTCATCGCCTCCTCGGGCATGATCAGGCCGTTCTTCCACAGCGAAATGGTGCTCTGGATCTTGCGGATCAGGCCCTTGTCGGTGGTGCCGATCTGCTCCTGGATCATCCCGAAGCAGTCGTCCGAATCCATGATCGAGAACTGCGGCTTCAGGCCGACGTGCTCGGCTTCCTGGCGCAGGATCTGCACGCCGAGCGAGTGGAACGTGCACACGGTGAGCTGGTTGACGGGCACCTTGCGGCCTTCCTTGCCGGGCGTGGTGAGCGTCTTGCCCTCCAGCAGCTTCGACACGCGCTCGCGCATTTCGGCGGCGGCCTTGTTCGTGAACGTAACGGCCGCGATGTGGCGCGGCTCGAAGCCTTTCGCTTCGATCAGGTGCGCGATCTTCTGCGTGATCACGCGGGTCTTGCCGCTGCCCGCGCCGGCGAGCACGAGGCAGGGACCGTCGAGGTAGCGCACCGCTTCGTTCTGAGCGGGGTTGAGGCCTGCGGACATGATGGCGGATGATGTTGCGGTTGACGGCGGAACGCCGGGAGGATGCGGCGCGCGGCAGGCCTGGGATGCAGGCGGACACGCGGGCAGGACGCGCATGTTAACACGTCGGCGGCGCGCTTTTCGCGAGCCCCGCCGGACGGGGCCGCGCGGGCAGGCTGGCCGTTTCGCGCCCTGCCCGATCGGCCAATCCGGCCCCATCCACGGCCCGATCGGCCACAATGGACGCACGTCGGCGCGGCAGCACCGGTCCCACGGCCGGCCGCGCGCAGTGCGCTCCCGTGCCGCGCCAAACGCCGGCCGCGGCCGCGCGTGCGCCGCACCCTGCCGTGCGTTTTGCCGAACGCGTCGGTGCGGGCCGCCGCGCCATGCCAAAATAGCCGGTCGTCCTCGCGCCTCCACGGCGCGCCATCCTTTCGTTTCGTTCGCAGCCAGGGATTGCCATGTCGTCATTGCTCAGGATTGGTTTGATGGGTTTCGGTTTCGCCGGCGCGACGTTCCACGCGCCCGTGATCGCCACGAGCGGCCGCACCGAGGTCGCCGCGATCGCGACCGGGCAGCCCGATCGCGCACGCGCCGCGTATCCGGGCGCGCGCATCGTCCCCGATCTCGATACGATGCTCCGCCTCGACGACATCGACTGCGTGGTGATCGCCACGCCGAACGACACGCACTTCACGCTCGCGCGCCAGGTGCTCGAAGCCGGCCGCCACGTCGTCGTCGACAAGCCCGTCACGCTCACCGCCGACGAAGCGCTCGCGCTCGCGCGGCTCGCGAACGCGCGCAGCCGCCTGTTCGCGCCGTTCCACAACCGCCGCTGGGACGGCGACTTCCTCACCGTGCGCCGCGTCGTCGAATCCGGCGAACTCGGCCGGCTCACCTATTTCGCGTCGCACTTCGACCGCTTCCGGCCGACGCCGCGCACGCGCTGGCGCGAGGAGCCCGCACGCGGCGGCGGCCTGCTGCTTGACCTCGGCCCGCACCTGATCGACCAGGCGCTCGCGCTGTTCGGGCTGCCGGAAACGGTCAGCGCCACGGTCAAGACGCGCCGCGACAACGGCACGGCGCCCGACTTCGTGCACCTGCTGCTCGGCTATCCGGACAAGGACGTCGCGCTGCACGCGAGCGCGCTGTCGGCGATCGAGCCCGCGCGCTTCACGCTGCACGGCACGCGCGGCAGCTACCAGAAGTTCGGGCTCGACACGCAGGAAGACCAGTTGAAGGCCGGTCTCACGCCGGACCACGTCGAGTTCGGCGGCGGCAACCCGCCCGGCGTGCTGCGCACGCTCGACGGCGACGTCGAGCTCGAGCGGCCGGTGCCGACGCTCGACGGCCAGTATGCGGAGTTCTATCGCACGCTCGCGGCGTCGGTCCACGACGGCGCGCCGTTCCCGGTCACGCCGCAGGACGCGGTCGACGTGATGACGATCATCGAGCTCGCCGCGCAGAGCGAGCACGAAGGCCGCCGGGTGCCGTTCGTGCGCCGCACCGTCTGACGGCCGCCGGCCGGGTCGGCGCCGATCCGGCCGCAGCCGCCCTCCCGCGTCATCCCGCGCCGCGCCGCACGCCGGCGGCGGCCATGCGTGAGCCGCCCCGGCGGCACGCTCCCGAACATTCCGTTACAAATGGTGCGGGAACGAAAGTCAGCGGTCGTCCGGTCTGAAGCGTTTCTCGAAAAGTCGATCCGACACCAAACCGTCAGGAGAATGTAATGCAACGGTTGATTCGCGCAGCGGCATGCTGCGTCCTGGTTTCCTCGCTCGCGGCCTGTGTCGTGCAGCCGCAGCGGCCGGTCCGGCAGGCGCCCCCGCCCCCGCCGCGACCGAATCCGCAGGTCGTCGCGAACGACCGCCTGCAGGAGGTCCAGGTCCGGATCGACAACCTGCACCGCCGGATCGACGCACGCGTCAACGGCGGCTACTACCCGCCGCCGTACGGCGCGCAGCTGCACCACCGCCTCGACGTGATCCGCCAGGAAGCGAACGACATGTCGACCCAGCACAACGGCGGCCTGTCCGGCGACGAGCAGCGCGTGCTGAACCAGGAACTCGACACGGCCGCGCGCGCGATCGGCGAGCAATGACCCGCCATGCCGGCCTGCGCCGGTGCCGGCAAAAAACGGCGGCGGCCCGCGCCGCCGCATGTCGCGAAGCGACATGCTTTTGCTCAAATTGACAATGCCCACCTGCTCGCGTACAGTCGCCCGCACGCGTCGGGAGAGCGTGTGACCGCGTAGCTAGCAACGCCGGTCGCGCCGCCGAAGGGGCACACCCGCAAACTCTCAGGCAAAAGGACCGACCGCGTCGGGGAATCCCGTCCGCGCATTGCGCGGGCCGCACTCCCCGCACTCTGGAGAGCGGCAGTAGCCCGTTGCGCACATGCAGCGCGGGCAAGCTGCCCACCGAAGGGGCGCGCGTTCGCCGGCCTTGCCCGCAACGCAATCTCTCAGGTATCGAGGACAGAGGGGCATGTACCGGATCGCTTCGCAGGCCATGGCCGCGACGGTCGGCACATGGCCGTTCTGACCCGCGCGCAAGCGCCTTGCCTGAGGCCTCGATGACTGCCCTGAATCACACCCCGCTCAACGCCGCGCACCGCGCGCTCAATGCCCGCATGGTCGACTTCGGCGGCTGGGACATGCCCGTCAACTACGGCTCGCAGATCGAAGAACACGAAGCCGTGCGCACCGACGCCGGCATGTTCGACGTGTCGCACATGTGCGTCGTCGACTTCACCGGCAGCCGCGTGCGCGCGTTCTTCGAGCACGCGATCGCGAACCACGTCGGCAAGCTCAAGACCCCCGGCAAGGCGCTCTACTCGTGCCTGCTCAATCCGCAGGGCGGCGTCATCGACGACCTGATCGTCTATTACTTCACCGAAGACTTCTTCCGCGTCGTCGTCAACGCCGGCACGGCCGAGAAGGACATCGCGTGGTTCAACCAGCTCAACGAACAAGGCGGCTACGGCCTGACCATCGCGCCGCGCCGCGATTTCGCGATCGTCGCCGTCCAGGGCCCGAACGCCCGCGAAAAAGTCTGGACGACGGTGCCCGCCGCGCGCGCCGCGACCAGCGAACTGAAGCCGTTCAACGCCGCGCAGGTCGCCGGCACGCCGTTCGGCGATCTCACCGTCGCGCGCACCGGCTACACCGGCGAAGACGGCTTCGAAGTGATCGTCCCGGCCGTGCACGTCGAAGCGCTGTGGACCGCGCTGCAGCAAAACGGCGTGCGCCCGTGCGGGCTCGGCGCCCGCGACACGCTGCGCCTCGAGGCCGGCATGAACCTGTACGGCCAGGACATGGACGAGACCGTGTCCCCGCTCGACGCCGGCCTCGCGTGGACGGTCGACCTGTCGGCGCCGCGCGAGTTCGTCGGCCGCGCCGCGCTCGAGCGCGACGGCACGCGCGCCGCGTTCGTCGGCCTGATCCTGCTGAAGGAAAACGGCAAGGCGGGCGGCGTGCTGCGCGCGCACCAGAAAGTCGTCACGCCGCACGGCGAAGGCGAGATCACGAGCGGCACGTTCTCGCCGTCGATGCAGGAATCGATCGCGTTCGCGCGCGTGCCGGCGGCCGTCCAGGTCGGCGACACCATTCATGTGCAGATTCGAGACAAGCAACTTCCCGCGCGCGTGGTAAAACTGCCGTTCGTGCGCAACGGCAAGGTCCTCGCTGCGTAACGACCGGGGGCCCGCCTCCCGGAAAGCCGGGAAATGGCGCCCGGCGCAACCCCATCCGGCGCGTCCCGGCGGCGCGCCAGCATAACGAACACATCTTTTATCCAGGAGCATCCGATGAGCAACGTCCCGGCCGAGCTGAAATACACCGACGAACACGAGTGGATCCGCACCGAGGCAGACGGCACGCTGACGGTCGGCATCACCGATCACGCGCAGAACACACTTGGCGACATCGTGTTCCTCGAGTTGCCGAAAGTCGGCACGCAGGTCAAGGCAGGCGACGCCATCGGCGTCGTCGAATCGGTGAAAGCCGCGTCGGACATCTACTCGCCCGTGACCGGCGAAGTGGTCGCGATCAACACGGACGTGGCCGACGCACCGGAAGAGGTGAATGGCGACGCGTACGACGCCTGGCTGTTCAAGATCAAGCTCGCGGCCGACGCATCGACCGACACCCTGCTCGACGCTGCCGCCTACAGCAAGCTGATCGACTAATTTTCCTTACCCGAACCGTGCGCGGCCGGCCAGCCGGCCCGCGCGGGACCAGAGTCACGCCATGAAGCTCGAACACCCGGACCGCCTGATGAACCGCACGCCCCTCTCGCTCGCCGCGCTCGAAACGCACGACGCGTTCGCAGAACGCCACATCGGCCCCGATGCCGCCAGCCAGCAGGCCATGCTCGACACGCTCGGCTTCGCGTCGCGCGCCGCGCTGATCGACGCCGTGATCCCGGCCTCGATCCGCCGTGCCGAAGCGCTGCCGCTCGGCCCGTTCGCGCAACCGAAAAGCGAGGCCGAAGCCCTCGCCGCGCTGCGCGCCCTCGCGGACAAGAACCAGGTGTTCCGCTCGTATATCGGCCAGGGCTATTACGACTCGCACACGCCGGCCGTGATCCTGCGCAACGTGCTCGAAAACCCGGCGTGGTACACGGCCTACACGCCGTACCAGCCCGAAATTTCCCAGGGTCGCCTCGAGGCGCTCCTGAACTTCCAGCAGATGGTCGCCGACCTCACGGGCCTCGCGATCTCGAACGCGTCGCTGCTGGATGAAGCCACCGCCGCGGCCGAAGCGATGACGCTGCTGCAGCGCACCGGCAAGCCGGCGTCGAACGTGTTCTACGTCGCCGACGACGTGCTGCCGCAGACGCTCGAAGTGATCCGCACGCGCGCGCTGCCGATCGGCATCGAGGTCAAGACGGGCCCGGCGGCCGACGCCGCGCAGGCCAACGCGTTCGGCGTGCTGCTGCAATACCCGGGCGTGAACGGCGACGTGCGCGACTACCGCGCGCTCACCGAAGCGATCCACGCGGCCGGCGGCCACGTCGTCGTCGCGGCCGACCTGCTCGCGCTGACCGTACTGACGCCGCCCGGCGAATGGGGCGCGGACGTCGCGGTCGGCAACACGCAGCGCTTCGGCGTGCCGATGGGCTTCGGCGGCCCGCACGCCGCCTACATGGCCGTGCGTGACGAATTCAAGCGCCAGATGCCGGGCCGCCTCGTCGGCGTGACCGTCGACGCGCAGGGCAAGCCCGCGCTGCGCCTCGCGCTGCAGACCCGCGAACAGCACATCCGCCGCGAGAAGGCGACGTCGAACGTGTGTACCGCGCAGGCGCTGCTCGCGATCATGGCGAGCATGTACGCGGTCTACCACGGCCCGCACGGCCTGAAGACGATCGCGCTGCGCGTGAACCGCATCGCGGCGCTCCTCGCCGCCGGCGTGAAGCAGCTTGGCTTCGCGACCGTCAACGACACGTTCTTCGACACGCTGACGATCGACACCGGCTCGCGCACCGCGCAGGTCCACGCATTCGCGAAGGCCGCGCGCATCAACCTGCGCCGCGTGAGCGACACGCAAGTCGGCGTGTCGGTCGACGAAACGACGACCCGCGACGACCTCGCCGATCTCCTCGCCGTGTTCGCGCAGGCCGCGGGCGGCACCGCGCCGGGCGTCGACGCGCTGGATGCGGGCCTCGCCGGCGTCGCCGCGCTGCCGGCCGGCCTCGAGCGCACGAGCGCGTACCTGACGCACCACGTGTTCAACCGCCATCATTCCGAAACCGAAATGCTGCGCTACCTGCGCAGCCTGTCGGACAAGGATCTGGCGCTCGACCGCTCGATGATCCCGCTCGGCTCGTGCACGATGAAGCTGAATGCGACGTCGGAAATGCTGCCGGTCACATGGCCCGAATTCGGCGCGATCCACCCGTTCGCGCCGGCCGAGCAGACCGCCGGCTACCGCGAGATGATCGACCAGCTCGAGCAGATGCTCGTCGCGGCCACCGGCTACGCGGCCGTGTCGCTGCAGCCGAACGCCGGCTCGCAGGGCGAGTACGCGGGCCTGCTGATCATCCACGCGTACCACGCATCGCGCGGCGAAGCGCATCGCGACGTGTGCCTGATCCCGGCGTCCGCGCACGGCACGAACCCGGCGTCCGCCCACATGGCCGGCATGAAGGTCGTGGTCGTCGCCTGCGACGCGCAGGGCAACGTCGACATCGACGACCTGAAGGCGAAGGCCGAGCAGCACGCGAACGACCTCGCGGCGATCATGATCACGTATCCGTCGACGCACGGCGTGTTCGAGCAGAACGTCCGCGAGATCTGCGAGATCGTCCACGCGCA
The DNA here is from genome assembly GCF_003853425.1 of Burkholderia sp. Bp9140. Taxonomy (NCBI): domain Bacteria; kingdom Pseudomonadati; phylum Pseudomonadota; class Betaproteobacteria; order Burkholderiales; family Burkholderiaceae; genus Burkholderia; species Burkholderia sp. Bp9140. The sequence continues at coordinate 18,745 of NZ_QTPQ01000054.1, read as the reverse complement.
TGGCGGCCAGGTATACGTCGACGGCGCGAACATGAACGCGATGGTCGGCCTGACCGCGCCGGGCCAGTTCGGCGGCGACGTGTCGCACCTGAACCTGCACAAGACCTTCTGCATCCCGCACGGCGGCGGCGGCCCGGGCGTCGGCCCGGTCGCGGTCGGCGCGCACCTCGCGAAGTTCCTGCCGAACCAGCGTTCGAGCGGCTACGCGCGCGGCGAGGAAGGCATCGGCGCGGTATCGGCCGCGCCGTACGGCTCGGCGTCGATCCTGCCGATCTCGTGGATGTACATCGCGATGATGGGCGCGAAGAACCTGACCGCCGCCACCGAAACCGCGATCCTCAACGCGAACTACATCGCGAAGCGCCTCGCGCCGCACTACCCGGTGCTGTACTCGGGCCCGGGCGGGCTGGTCGCGCACGAGTGCATTCTCGACCTGCGTCCGATCAAGGACACGAGCGGCATCAGCGTCGACGACGTCGCGAAGCGCCTGATGGACTACGGCTTCCACGCGCCGACGATGAGCTTCCCGGTGCCGGGCACGCTGATGGTCGAACCGACCGAATCGGAATCGCAGGAAGAACTCGACCGCTTCATCGCCGCGATGATCGCGATCCGCGACGAAATCCGCGCGGTCGAGGAAGGCCGCGCCGACCGCGAGGACAACCCGCTGCGTCACGCGCCGCACACGGCAGCCGTCGTCACCGCGAACGAATGGCCGCACGCGTACTCGCGCGAGCAGGCGGCGTACCCGGTCGCCTCGCTCGGCACGAACAAGTACTGGCCGCCGGTCGGCCGTGCGGACAACGCTTACGGCGACCGCAACCTGTTCTGCTCGTGCGTGCCGATGTCGGAATACGCATAACGCCCGCCGCGCGCCGGAGTCCGGTCGTGACCACACCGCACGCAACCGCAGGTTGCGTGCGGTTTTTGCATTCGCCGCCCGGTCATCCGGTTCACGCGCGTCCGCCAATCCGGCTAACATCACACGCGATCCAGCCAATCAAGGAGTTCCGCATGGTGCGTCCGATGTTTCCGGGCCATGGTGCAACGCAGGAGCGGCCGCGCACGCGCCGCTTCATGCCGCTGCTCGTCGCGTCGCTGTCGTTTGCCGCCGCCGGCCTCGGTACGGCCGGCAGCGCGCGCGCGGCGATGAATTTCTGCGCGGCGCCCGCGCTGCAGGCGAGCGAGACGACCCAGGCCGAGCCGGGGGTGCAGGCGTTGATCCGCAGCGTCGACGCGCGCATCGGCGAGCAGCCGAAGGCGATGCCGCGCGTGCACACCGAGGGCACGTTGCCGCACGAGGGCATCCACGACCAGAGCGCCGACGCGCTGAAGGACATGGAGCTGATGCGCGACGCCGCGCTCGCGTGGCGCGTGACGAATGCGCCGCGCTACCTGCAGCTCGTCGACCGCTTCCTGTCCGCGTGGGTGTCGACCTACCAGCCGAGCTTCAACCCGATCGACGAGACGCGCTTCGACAGCCTGATCGTCGCGTACGACATGACGGCGAGCGCGCTGCCGGTCAAGACGCGCAACGCGACCGCGGCGTTCATCGCGAAGCTCGGCGCCGGCTATGTCGCGCAGATCGACGCGCAGAAGCGCCCGCTCGCCGGCACGTGGCGCAACAACTGGCAGAGCCACCGGATCAAGCTGATCGCGCTGTCCGCGTTCACGCTCGGCGACCGCAGGATGATGAACGCCGCCCAGCGGCTGTTCGTCGAGCATCTCGCCGACAACATCGGCCCGGACGGCAAGACCTGGGATTTCGACGAACGCGATGCGCTGCACTACGCGGTGTACGACCTGCAGCCGCTGGTGACGGCCGCGCTCGCCGCGCGCCGCTTCAACCGCAACTGGCTGCGCGAGCGCGGCGCGAACGGCGCGACGCTCGCGGCCGCGCTCGACTGGCTCGTGCCGTACGCGCTCGGCGAGAAGACGCACGAGGAATTCGTGAATTCGCCGGTGCCGTTCGACGCGAAGCGCCGCGAAGCCGGCTTGCCGGGCTACGCGGGGCAGTGGGACCCGAAAAACGCCACTGAACTCTTTCATCTGGCCGCGCGGCTCGACGGGCGCTATGCCCGCGTCGCGCGGCAGTTATCCGTCATGCCGCCGGCGTGGCTGGCCGCGTGCCTGCCATTGCAGGCGCGCTAGCATTATTCTTAAAGCAAGGCAGGAATCGAAATGGCAGTCAGCGTGTTTGACCTCTTCAAGATCGGCATCGGCCCGTCCAGTTCGCATACGGTCGGACCGATGCGCGCGGCGCTGATGTTCGTCCAGGGCCTCGAGCACGACGGGCTGCTCGACGCGACGGCCAATGTGAAGGTCGAGCTGTACGGCTCGCTCGGCGCGACCGGCAAGGGCCACGGCACCGACCGCGGCGTGATGCTCGGACTGCTCGGTGACGCGCCCGACACCGTCGTTCCCGACACGATCGACGCGCGGCTCGAAGACGTCCGCAAGTCGAAGAAGCTCGCGCTGCTCGGCACGCATCCGGTGCCGTTCGTGCTGAAGGAGAACATCGCGTTCTACCGGCAGGCGCTGCCCGAGCACCCGAACGGGATGAAGCTGCGCGCGTCCGACGCGAACGGCGACGTGCTGGTCGAGCGCACCTACCTGTCGGTCGGCGGCGGCTTCGTCGTGACGGCCGGCGCGCCGAACACGAAGGTGCTGAGCGCGGCCGAGCAGATGGCGCACCCGTTCCGCACCGGCGCCGAGCTGCTTGCGCTGACCGAGTCGACCGGCAAATCGATCGCGCAGCTGATGTGGGAAAACGAGCGCGCGTGGCACACCGAGGAAGAGACGCGCGACGGGTTGCTGAAGATCTGGGCCGTGATGCAGTCGTGCGTGTCGCGCGGCTGCGGGATCGGCAACCCGGACGCCGACGGCAACCTGCCCGGCCCGCTCCAGGTCAAGCGGCGCGCGCCGCAGCTGTATCGCGCGCTGACCGGCAACCCCGAACAGGCGCTGCAGGATCCGCTGTCGATGGTCGACTGGATCAACCTGTACGCGATCGCGGTCAACGAGGAAAACGCGGCCGGCGGCCGCGTCGTCACCGCGCCGACCAACGGCGCGGCCGGCATCATCCCCGCCGTGCTGCACTACTACACGCGCTTCACGCCGGGCGCGAACGAACAGGGCGTGATCGACTTCCTGCTGACGGCCGCCGCGATCGGCATTCTGTACAAGCTCAACGCATCGATTTCGGGTGCGGAAGTGGGCTGCCAGGGCGAAGTGGGCGTCGCGTGCTCGATGGCGGCCGGCGCGCTCGCGGCCGTGCTCGGCGGCACGCCGCGCCAGGTCGAGAACGCGGCCGAGATCGGGATGGAGCACAACCTCGGCCTCACCTGCGACCCGGTCGGCGGGATGGTGCAGATCCCGTGCATCGAGCGCAACGCGATGGCGTCGGTGAAGGCCGTCAACGCGGCGCGCATGGCGCTGCGCGGCGACGGCTCGCACTACGTGTCGCTCGACTCGGTGATCAAGACGATGCGCGAGACGGGCGCCGACATGAAGACGAAGTACAAGGAAACGTCGCGCGGCGGGCTGGCGGTGAATATCGTCGAGTGCTGATGCCGGATCCGGCGGCAATGCGGGGCGGATCGATATCCCGCATTACCGTCGGACGCAGCAGCGGACATTAATCGTTCAGCCAGTTCTCCAGCCGCAATCCCGGGTAGCTGACAAAATCCCGCTCGTTGTTGGTCACGAGGGCCACATCGAGCGACACCGCATGCGCGGCGATCAATTTGTCGAGATGATCCTTCTTCCGCTCGCGGGTTGCGTCGCGGACCGGACCGTACGCTTGCGCAGCCGCGACGTCGAACGGAGCAACGGGAATATCGTCGATCAGCGCGGCAAGATTGCGACGCGCCCGCGCAGGACTCGCACATGCGGCGACGCCGTACTCGAGCTCGGCATACGTAATCGCCGACATCACGACCTCCCCCGTGTAGCACTGCGCAAATCGTTTCGCCACCTGCTCAGGCTGATTCTTCATCAGATAGATGCACATGTTGGTGTCGAGCATATAGCGCGGCATCACAACCCCTCGCGATCGGCTTGCTCCTGGTCGCCACGCCCTTCGACCATGAAATCCGGTCCGAATTTCGCGAATTTCTCAAGTACGTGGGTCAACGGCCGCCGTGTCGGCCGAATACGGATTTCGTCACCCACGCGCTCGATTTCCAGTTCGATATCGCTGCGCTCATAAGCAAGGTCCGCAGGAATTCGCACGGCCTGCGAGTTGCCGTTCCGAAATACCCTCGTGGTATGCATGTCGACCTCTCGCCGGATGTACACAGGATGTACATTATACAGCGCGACGCGCAATGTAAATCCATGTGTGTACATAACACGCCTTCCCGTGGAATTCTGATCGATCCGCCAACATCGATTCGCCGGCCAACAGCGACACACCAATCCAGCCTCACCTCCCCCGGCAGGCGAGCCGGCGGTAGATATCGTGCATCACGGCCACTGCCGTCGGGCATGCAGCATCGAGACAGCCGCCCGGCCCGACATCCGTAGCGCTCACTTTCCACCGTCGTGCAAGCGCGCACAAGCTGGCCGTTCGGCTATCCGAAGCCGGGGCGCGCGACCCGAACCATCCACGTTCCGGCACTTTTCACCGGCCCGCCAACGGGCGTAAGCTGTACGTCCCGCTACCCAGGGAGACGGCAGCCCATGTCGCATTCCAAGGATCTCGAGCCGCGCGCCACCACCGGTGCGCGCCTGCTCGTCGATGCGTTGCTCGCCAATCACGTCGAACGCGTGTTCTGCGTGCCCGGCGAGAGCTTCCTCGCCGTACTCGACGCGCTGGCGGACGACACCGCGCGCATCCAGACGGTCGTCTGCCGGCACGAAGCGGCGGCCGCGAACATGGCCGAGGCGGTCGGCAAGCTGACCGGCCGCCCCGGCATCGCGTTCGTCACGCGCGGGCCCGGCGCGACCCATGCGTCGATCGGCGTGCACACCGCGTTCCAGGACTCGACGCCGATGATCCTGTTCGTCGGCCAGTGCGCACGCGAGCACCTCGACCGTGAAGCCTTCCAGGAAATCGACTACCGCCGGATGTTCGGCCAGATGGCCAAATGGGTCGCGCAGATCGACGACCCGCGCCGCATTCCCGAATACCTGAGCCACGCGTTCCACGTCGCGACGTCCGGCCGCCCCGGCCCGGTCGTGCTCGCGCTGCCGGAGGACGTGCTGTCCGAAGCGTGCGTGTCGCAGCCCGTCGTGCCGGCCGCGAAACGCGTCGCGGCGTCGCCGTCGGCCGCGCAGCTCGATGAGTTGCGCGAACGGCTCGCGCGCGCCGAGCGGCCGTTCGTGATCGTCGGCGGCAGCGGCTGGACGCCCGACGCATGCGCGAACCTGCGCACCTTCATCGAGCGCTGGCAGCTGCCGGTCGCGTGCGCGTTCCGCTTCCAGGACACCTTCGACAATGCGCATCCGAACTACGCGGGCGACGTCGGCCTCGGGATCAATCCCGCGCTCGGCAAGCGGATCCGCGACGCCGACCTGCTGCTGGTGCTCGGCCCGCGCCTCGGCGAAGCGACGACGGGCGGCTATACGCTGCTCGACATCCCGAAGACGCGCCAGACGCTGATCCACGTGCACCAGGGCGCCGACGAGCTCGGCCGCGTGTATGCGGCCGACCTGCCGATCGTGTCGGGGATGCCGGAGATCGCGGCGCCGCTCGCCGCGCTCGAACCGCCGGCGCCCCCCGCGTGGGCCGGCACGGCCGCCGATGCGCACCGCGCGTACCGCGAATGGCATGCGCCGCTGCCGATGTCCGGCGACGTCCAGCTCGGCGACGTGATGGTGCAGTTGCGCGAGCGCCTGCCGCACGACGCGATCCTGACCAACGGCGCCGGCAACTATGCGATCTGGTTGCATCGCCACTTCGCGTACCGGCACTTCCGCTCGCAGCTCGCGCCGACCAGCGGCGCGATGGGCTACGGGCTGCCCGCCGCGCTCGCCGCGAAGTCGCTGTATCCGGCGCGGGCCGTCGTCGCGCTCGCTGGGGACGGCTGCTTCATGATGGCCGGCAACGAGCTCGCGACCGCGATGCAGTATGGGCTGAACATCGTCACGATCGTCGTCAACAACGGGCATTTCGGCACGATCCGCATGCATCAGGAGCGCAACTACCCGGGCCGCGTGCACGGCACGGGGCTCACGAACCCCGATTTCGCCGCGTATGCGCGCGCGTTCGGCGCGCATGGCGAGACGGTAGAGCGCACCGCCGACTTCGCGCCGGCACTGGAACGTGCACTGACCTGCGGGCTGCCGGCGCTGATCGAGATCCGCATCCCGCAGGACGCCAGCACGCCGGCCGCGACGCTCGAGCAGATCCGCGAGCAGGGCCGCCGCGCACGCGGCGAATGACCGTGGGAATGTGCGCCGCACCGGCCGGCCTCGCGTTGTCGCACGACGATGCGCTCGTCTACCGCGGCACGCTGCTCGCGCCCGACGGTACGCTCGTCGCGCCCTACGACCTCGAGCACGGCAGCGATCGCGCGGAAGGCTACGTGCCGGCCGCGCCGGCGCTCGGCCTGCTGCATGCCGTCCATCGGCCGTTCCGGCTCGACTACGACCGCACGCCGGACGTGCACGTGATCAACGGGATGGGCGTCGCGCTCGGCGACTCGGTGATCGGGCTGACCGCCCTCGCCGCGCTGCGCGCGATGCATCCCGGCCTGCGCTTCACGCTGTACCGGCCGGCCCGCGCGCCGCGCTACGTCGACGCGCTGTATGCGCTCGCGGCCGACGTCGTCGCGCCGTCGCGGGCGCTGCCGTATGCCGTCGACGCGCTGCCCGCGCACGCGCCGTGCATCGATCTCGGCAATCACCTGTACTGGCCCGCGTTCGCGCGGCAGCCGATGATCGACTTCTTTCTCGACGCACTGGGCGTGGATCCGGCCACGGTGCCCGCCGCGGCGAAGCGCAATCGCTGGCTCGCGCGACTGCGGCTGCCCGCGCTGCCGGCCGAATGGCAGCGGCCATACGTGTTGTTCTGCCCGGCCGCGAGCACCGCGGTGCGCAGCGTGCCGCCCGCGCTGCGCGCGGCATTCGTGGCGCGACTCGTGCGGCGTTACGGGCTGCCGGTGGTCGGGTTCGGCCCCGTCGCACATCCCGCCTACGTCGATGCGAGCCGCGACGCGACCGACACCGCGCGCTTCATTGCCTGGGTGAAGGGTGCCAGCGTGCTGTTCGCGCCCGACACGGCCGCGCTGCATCTCGCGGACGGCTTCGACGTGCCGACGCTCGGCTGCTTCACGACGATCGGGCCGGCGCTGCGCGTGCGCAACTATCCGCACTGCGTGCCGGTCGCGCTCGACGTGCCGGCCGAATTGCATGGGCTGCATCGCAGCGAGCGGCCGGACGATCTCGCGGCGGTCGAGGCCGCTTACCGGGCGATCGACTGGGATGCATTGCCGTGGCCGGCGCCACGCGAAGCGGCCGCCGCGGCCGAATAGAAAAACGGAAGTCGCCTGAAAGATCGAACGCGCGGCGGCATCCACGCGCCGCCGCCCCGTTCACCCGGCCGTCACCATCACGGCACGATCGCGCAGCGTCTCCGACGGCCGCTTGCCGAACAGCCGCCGGTAGTCGGTCGCGAACTGGCTCAGGTGCCAGAAGCCCCACGCCTCCGCGACGTCCTGCACCGAGCCGGCCGCCCGCCCGCACAGGTCGCGCCGCGCGCCGTTCAGCCGCAGCGTGCGCAGGTAGGTCGCGGGCGCCATGCCGAGCACGTCCTGGAAGCAGTACTGCAGCGTGCGCCGGCTCACGAGCAACTGCTCGCACAGCTCGGGCACGCCGACCGGGCGCGTGCGGTGCGCGAGCACGTAGTCGCGCGCCTGCTCGACGATCCAGCGCCGCGTCGACGGCGCGCCGCCGGCACCGTCGTCCGCCGGTTGCGCGCACGCGTCGAACAGCGCGGCCAGCACCTCGGCCTGCAGGTCGTCGCGCTGCGCGTCGGGCAGCGGCCCGCCCACGGCCGCCGCGCCGTCGAGCCGGCGGCCGAGCAGCGCGCACAGGCGCGCGAGCCGCGTATCGCCGACCTGGATCACGCGCTGCGTGAACAGCCGCTCGTCGAGCGCGCGGCGTTCGACTTCCTCCGCGTAACGGCGCAGCACGTCGCCGCGCACGACGACGCCGTAGATCGAGAACTGCGCGGGCGTCAGCAGTTCGAATTCGACGTTGCCGGGCCGGAACGCGAGTGCGCCGGGCCCGATGCGGCACGCATCGACGCGCGCGGTGCCGTCGCTGACCAGCGGGATGCCGAACCAGTACGCGTCGCCGCGCACCTCGCACGCCTGCCGCAGCAGGTGGCTGGTCGATTCGCGAAACAGCTTCATCGTGTCGAGCGGCAGCTCGGTCAGCGTGCCGACGAAGCGGCCGGCCGCGAGCTGGTCGTAGGTCTGCCGCCAGCCGATCAGGTTGCGCGCCTGCTCGTCGGCATCGTGCGCGACGCTGACCACGGCCTGGCCGGCCAGCGCGTCGTCACCCTGCGCGCTGCATCGCGTGTCTTCGGCCGTCGGCTCGGCCATGCACTCCACTCGTTGATCCATCGTGTTCTCCTCACCTGCCCGGGACCGCGTCCATCACGCAAGTCCCGTGCCGAACCGCGCGGTCCGGCGACAAGCCCGTCATTCCACGCCGTGCGGCCGATGCGCGCCATGCGGGCGCACCCGGGGGCGGCGTTCCGCGCACCGCGCGGGTGCGGCCTGCGCCGCCGGGGGGCCCGGCCACGCGCTACGCGCCCGGCCTCAACCGCACGACCCGCGTGCCGCAGTTGCCGTACGCCTGCGCGACCGCCAGTTCGACGATCGGACTGCCCGCCCGCCAGGGCGCCGCGTCCGCTTCCTGCAGATCGGTCCGCAACGTCGCGAGGCCGTTGATCCGGTAGCGGATGCCGCGCACGAAATCGATGAACAGCAGCCCGACGCCGCTGCCGTCGCACGCGAGCGCATCGATCCGGTTGCCGTCGCCGTGCGTCGGCAGCGCGAAGCGCAGCGTCTTCGTGTCGATCACGCGCACGACCGGCCACAGATCGCCGTTCGCGTCGCGCAGGCCCTGCACGATGTCGCAGGTCACGCGCGCCGCGCCGCCGCACGTCGTGCCGACGAACATGAACGGCTGCGATTCGACGAACTGGCGCACGCCGATGCTCAGCCGCGTCGTCACGACGTCGCTCATCCGCTCGGCTTCGTCGGCGACGCCGAACCGGTGATGGGCGTCGAGTTCGCCCGCGTGAAACACCGGGTGACGCGAAATGGATCGGGGCGGTTCTGCCATGCGGGTTTCCGTCGGGGCCATCGGTGCGCAATGCGGCCGCGAACGCGCGACGGCCGGAGCGGTTGCCGAGGCCGGCCGCCAGCGACGCACGGCCGACGCCTCGTATCGAATCTCGAAACGCGAACACGGCGAAGTACCGGACGAACGGTCGTCAGCACATTGCCGCCTCGCCGCGGACACCGCCCGGCGGCCGGACAGCCATCGCCCGGCCGTCGCACCTTCCGCGGAAAGCCGGCGCAGGACGCGTCGCCGCCGTCCGGAACCGGCCGCCATACCGGGCAGCGTTGCGCTGCCGCCCGGCCGGCCCCGGCACTTCGCCACCTGCTCCGGCGATCAGAAGAACCCGAGCGCCTCGGCCTGGTAGCTGACCAGCAGGCACTTCGTCTGCTGATAGTTCGACAGCGCCATCTTGTGCGTCTCGCGACCGATGCCCGACTGCTTGTAGCCGCCGAACGCCGCGTGCGCCGGGTACAGGTGGTAGCAGTTGGTCCACACGCGGCCGGCCTCGATCTCGCGGCCCATCCGGTACGCACGCGTGCCGTTGCGCGTCCACACGCCCGCGCCGAGCCCGTAGAACGTGTCGTTCGCGAGTTCGATCGCTTCCTGCTCGTCCTTGAACGTCATCACCGACGCGACCGGCCCGAAGATCTCTTCCTGGAACACGCGCATCTTGTTGTTGCCGAGCAGCATCGTCGGCTTCACGTAGTAGCCCGTGCCGAGGTCGGCCGCCGGTGCCGTGCGCTCGCCGCCCGTCAGGCATTGCGCGCCTTCGCCGCGGCCGATGTCGATGTACGACAGGATCTTGTCGAGCTGCTGCTGCGACGCCTGCGCGCCGATCATCGTCTGCAGGTCGAGCGGGTGGCCGGCCTTGATGCGCTCGACGCGCGCGACGGCCTTCTCGATGAACTTCTCGTAGATCGACTCCTGGATCAGGATCCGCGACGGGCACGTGCACACTTCGCCCTGGTTCAGCGCGAACATCGCGAGGCCTTCGAGCGTCTTGTCGAGGAACGCGTCGTCCTGGTCGAGCACGTCGGCGAAGAAGATGTTCGGGCTCTTGCCGCCGAGTTCGACCGTCGACGGGATCAGGTTCTCGGCCGCCGTGCGCAGGATGTGCTTGCCGACCGGCGTCGAGCCGGTGAACGCGATCTTCGCGATCCGCTTGCTGGTCGCGAGCGCCTCGCCCGCTTCCTTGCCGAAGCCGTTCACGATGTTGATCGTGCCGGCCGGGAACAGGTCGCCGATCAGCTCCATCAGCACCAGCACCGACGCGGGCGTCTGCTCGGCCGGCTTCATCACCACGCAGCAGCCGGCCGCGAGCGCCGGCGCGAGCTTCCACGCGGCCATCAGCAGCGGGAAGTTCCACGGGATGATCTGGCCGACGACGCCGAGCGGCTCGTGGAAGTGATAGGCGACGGTGTTGTCGTCGATCTCGGAAATGCCGCCTTCCTGCGCGCGGATGCAGCCCGCGAAATAGCGGAAGTGGTCGACCGCGAGCGGCAGGTCGGCCGCCATCGTCTCGCGCAGCGGCTTGCCGTTGTCGATCGTCTCGGCCACGGCCAGCAGCTTCAGGCTCTTTTCCATCCGGTCGGCGGCGGCGAGCAGCAGGTTGGCGCGCTCGGCGACCGACGTCTTGCCCCACTTGCGGCGCGCGGCGTGCGCGGCATCGAGCGCGAGCTCGATGTCGTCGGCGCCCGAGCGCGGCACGCGGCAGAACGGCTTGCCGTTGATCGGCGACACGTTCTCGAAATACTCGCCCTTCACCGGCGGAACCCACTTGCCGCCGATGTAGTTGTCGTACTGCTGACGATACGGATATTCGACGTCGAGGCCCAGTTGCTTCAGGTCAAACGGGTTCATACATGTCTCCTGTTCATCGTGCTTGTGTGAATGCAGCGCCGGTTGGATCGCGCTGCCTCGGTTTACGCAACATGCGTGCCACACCGGGCGAGAATGGAACAGGAGCGGTGCGTCCGGCCGCCCGCCGGGCGCGGTACCCGCGCACGGGCAACGAGTGTACCGATTCTGAACACCGCGACGGCACAGCGGCGCGGCGGGTGTTCGGTTTTTTCACAGCGCACCCGTGCACGCGTCGCTGCGCGCCCCGCGCGCCGCGTGGCATGTCGCTTGCGTGCGGAACGCGGATCCGCACGCAGCGGCCACGCGCCGACCGACACCATGAACGACCCCGGCCCCCTCAGCGACGACGCCGTCGCGTTCATCCGCGCACAGGCATTCCTGATCGTCGCGACCGCGAACGCGGCGGGCGACAGCGATTGCTCGTATCGCGGCCGGCAGCCGCGCGCGGACGGTTCGTTCGCCCCGCTCGTCGACCTGCCCGATCGCCGTACGCTCGTGCTGCCCGACTTCGCGGGCAACAACCTGTTCAACACGATCGGCAACCTGCTCGTGAATCCGGCGATCGCGCTGCTGTTCGTCGATTTCGTCGGGCAGACGACGTGGCTCGTGCAGGGGCGCGCGACGATCGACGAGGCGGCGGGAAGCCATGCGCATCTGTGGCCGGATGCGCTGCGCCATGTGGTCGTTGAAGTGGACAGCGTGCAGGCCCGGGCCGATGCGGCGCTGCCGCCGCTCGCGCTGGCGTGATACGCGGCGCCATGCCGTCGCAGCAGTAGAGCGGGCATGCACGAGCCGGCGCGACGCTGCGGCCGCTTGTGCCGCGTGATACGCCGGGCGGGTCGTCGATACAGGCGCACTTCAACGCCATCGCCGATAGACGCATGCGCGGCAATTCAACGCTCAACGATCATCCACGCGCGGGGCCGATCGTCAGTACGCGAATACGCGTGATCGCAGGATAGGCGGGCGCTGTCTGCAATTTCCGATACACAGCTCACCGCCCGTTTGCCTGCGCACACGCCGGTTCGTTGCGGCGTCGCGCCGGCGCTTCGCCATGCGGCGGCGCACCGTCATCGCCGCGCCCTTCCGCAACCGCCGGCCGCGCACCGAGAAACGCGAACACCACGCCCGCGCACAGCACCGTGACAACCGCAAGCCCGATCAGCAGCCGATCGAACGCGTGCGTATAGCTCGCGAGCAGCGCCGCACGCTCGACGCCCGGCAACACGGCCGCCGCGCCGCCGAGGTCGCCGGTCGCGAGCCGCGCGGCCGCCCGCAGCGTCGCATCGGACGTGCCCGCCACCGCCTGCCGCAAATCGGCGTGCGCAAGCGTCGCCAGCACCGCGCCGACGATCGCGAGCGCGATCCCCTCGCCCGCCACGCGCGTCGTGCTGAAGATCCCGGTCGCCATCCCCGCGCGCTCTTTCGGCACGACGCTGACCGACAGCCCGTCCATCAGCCCCCACGGCATGCCGGCTCCGACGCCGATCGCGAGCATCGGCGCGATCGCCGCCGGCCCCGCGCCGCCGCGCAGCGCGGCGCCCAGCCACACGAGGCCCGCCGCCGCGAGCAGGAGCCCGAGCCCCGAGATCACGCCGGCCGACAGCCAGCGCGTGAGCGTCGCCGCGACGAGCGGCACGACGAGCATCGGCGCGGAGATCGCGAGCATCAGCCAGCCCGCGCCGATCTCGCTGAAGCCGTCGATGCCGATGAAGCGCAGCGGCAGCACGACGAGCAGCACGATGTAGCAGCAGCAGGTCGACACCGGCAGCACCTGCACGCCGACGAAGCGCGGAATCCGGAACAGCGACAGGTCGAGCATCGGCCGCGCGACGCGCGTCTCGATCGCGACGAACGCGCATGCGCCGAGCGCCGCGCCCGCCAGCAGCATGACGACGAGCGGATGCGTCCAGCCGCGCGCGGGCGCCTCGATCACGCCGAACGTGAACAACGTGAGCGCGGCGGTGAACGCGGCCGTGCCGGGCCAGTCGAGCCCCGTCGCGTGCGGATCGCGCGACTCGTGCATGCGCGGCAGCCCGACCGCGAGTGACAAGGCGCCGGCCGCCGCGCCCGTGACGAAGATCGCGCGCCAGCCGTAGTGCGCGATCAGGGCGCCGGCGAGCACGGGCCCGAACGCGAGCCCGATCCCGAAGGTCGTGCCGAGCAGGCTGAACGCGCGCGTGCGCGCCGCGCCGTCGAACTCCTGCGCGAGCGCGGCCGTGCCGCCCGCGAGCGCCGCGGCCGCCGCGAGCCCCTGCGCGGCGCGCAGCAGGTCGACCGCGCGCATCGACGGCGCGAACGCGAGTGCGACCGACATCAGCGTGAAACCGCCGACGCCGATCGCGAACACGCGCTTGCGGCCGAACTGGTCGGCCAGCGCGCCCGCCGCCATCAGGAAACTGCCGAACGCGAGCATGAACGCGTTGGTGATCCAGTTCATCGCGACCGTGCCGCCGTGCAGGTCGCGCCCGATCGCGGGCGTCGCGACCGCGCCGCCCGAAAACGACAGCGGCAGCGCGACGGCGGCCATGCAGACGGCAGCCAGCACCCATGCGCGCCGGTGCGCCGACCGGGCTGAATCAGCTGAAAACGGGTGATCCATCATCGCTCCTCGAAAAGGGGGCGCGGATGCGCCTCAAGCGCGATAAAAGATAAATCCGATTCAATTATCGAAAAACCACGCAAGACTCCGGATATAACGAACTAGAATTCCGCAATGACCCGCCTCCTGCCAACCCACTCCCGTCGATGGAAAACCTGAACGGCATCGCCGCCTTCGTCCGCACCGCCGAAGCGCTCAGCTTCGTCGCGGCCGGCCGTGCGCTCGGCATTTCCGCCTCCGCCGTCGGCAAGACGATCGCGCGGCTCGAGCAGTCACTCGGCGTGCGCCTGTTCAACCGCACGACGCGGCGCGTCACGCTGACCGACGAAGGCCGCCATTTCTACGAACGCTGCCAGCGGATCCTCGAGGATTTTCGCGACGCGGAAGCGACCGTGACGGCATCCGCGCAACGCCCGCGCGGCAAGCTGCGCGTGAGCCTGCCGGTGATCGGCTACCGGTTCCTGCTGCCGGTGCTGCCCGAATTCAGGCAGCGCTATCCGGATGTGGAACTCGACCTGGATTTCAACGACCGGATGGTCGATGTCGTCGAAGGCGGTTTCGACGCGGTGATCCGCAGCGGTCCGCTGTCGGATTCGAGCCTGATGTCGCGGCGGCTCGGCCCGTTCGCGTTCGTGCTGTGCGCAACGCCCGCGTATCTCGCGCAGGCCGGCACGCCGCGGGCGCCGCACGATCTCGAAGCGCACGATTGCGTGCGCTACTGCTTTCCGACCACGGGGAAGCTGCAGGACTGGGCGCTCGCCGCCGACGACGGCACGCCGCTGAAGCTGCGCACCGCGATGACCTGCAACAACATGGAAGCGCTGCGCGGCGCGGTCATGGCGGGGCTCGGCATCGGCTACATGCCCGACTTCCTCGCGCGCGACGCGCTGGACACGGGCGCGCTCGTCACCGTGCTCGACGACTACCGGATCGCGCCGGGGCAGTTCTCGATCGTGTGGCCGTCGAGCCGGCAGTTGTCGCCGAAGCTGCGCGTGTTCGTCGACTTCCTGTGCGAGCGGCTGTTCAAGTAGACGAACGGCGCGCGCCGCACGGTCGCCCCGTCATTCCGTGCCGATCCGCTCCGCTTCCGCCTGCGGCAACAGCGCATCGCTGTCGTCCTTCAGCCCGACGCCCGTCAGGCCGAGCCGGCGCGCATGCGTCATCAGGTAATGCAGCTTGTGCGCGGCGGCGGCATGCGGCAGCCCTTCGGGCCGCACGTTCGAGATGCAGTTGCGCAGTGCGTCGTGGCAGCCGACCTTCGGCGCCCAGGTCAGGTACACGCCGAGGCTGTCCGGCGAACTGAGCCCCGGCCGCTCGCCGATCAGCATCGCGACGACCTGCGCGCGCAGCAGCTCGCCGATCTCGTCGCCGAGCGCGACGCGCGCCTGCGTCGCGACCACCACCGGCCCGATCCGCCAGCCGTCCGCGTCGAGCCGCGGGCACACGGCCCGCAGCAGCGGCAGCGCCTGTTTCGCGGCCGCGAACGCCGACAGCCCGTCGCCGACCACGAACACGACGTCCGGCGCATCGTCGAGCGCCGCGCCGTAGCCGGCCAGCAGCCCGCGGCTGTCGTCCGACAGCTTGCGGCCGAGATCGGGCCGGCGCAGATAGTGGTCGCGGTCCGGCGCGGCGCTCTGCACGCCGAGCGTCGGCAGCAGGCCGGCCGCCTCGATCTCGCGCCGCAGCGCGTCCGCGTCGAGCGGCTGGTGCACGGCGTCGCGCGCCTGCGCGTGCGACAGGTTGAACGCGAGCAGCGGCGCGGTCGGCAGGCTGTTGCCCGCGCGGCCGAGCGCGATCCGCGCATTCGTGAACGACTTCAGCTGCGCCCACGGGTTCTTTTCCACGGCGTCGCTCATGCGGAAATCCCCATCCAGTCGTTCGCGCCCGCGAGCAGCGGCACGCGCGACGTTGCCGCGCGCAGCGCGCCGTGCGCGTCGGCGATTTCCATCGTCTCGAGCCATTCCTCGAACTCGGGCGCGCGGCGCAGGCCGAGCACCTCGCGCACGTAGAGCTGGTCGTGAAACGACGTGCTCTGGTAGTTCAGCATCACGTCGTCCGCGCCCGGAATGCCCATGATGAAGTTGATGCCGGCCGCACCCAGCAGCGTGAGCAGCGTGTCCATGTCGTCCTGATCGGCTTCCGCGTGATTCGTGTAGCAGATGTCGCAGCCCATCGGCACGCCGAGCAGCTTGCCGCAGAAATGATCCTCGAGCCCCGCGCGGATGATCTGCTTGCCGTCGTACAGGTATTCGGGCCCGATGAAGCCGACCACCGTGTTCACGAGGAACGGGTCGAACTTGCGCGCCACCGCATACGCACGCACCTCGCAGGTCTGCTGGTCGACGCCGAAGTGCGCGTTCGCCGACAGCGCGCTGCCCTGGCCCGTCTCGAAGTACATCAGGTTGTTGCCGACGGTGCCGCGCCCGAGCGACAACGCGGCCTCGCGCGCCTCGCCGAGCAGCGCGAGCGAGATCCCGAAGCTCGCGTTCGCCTTCTCGGTGCCCGCGATCGACTGGAACACCAGGTCGACCGGCGCGCCCTTCTCGATCGCCGCGATCGTGTTGGTCACGTGAGTGAGCACACACGACTGCGTCGGCACGCCGTAGCGCTCGCGGAACGCGTCGATCATCGCGAGCAGCTTCACGATCGCCGCGAGGCTGTCGGTCGCCGGGTTGATGCCGATCATCGCGTCGCCGCAGCCGTACATCAGCCCGTCGAGCATCGACGCGGCGATGCCCTTCACGTCGTCGGTCGGGTGGTTCGGCTGCAGCCGCACCGACATCCGGCCGGCGAGCCCGACCGTGTTGCGAAAGCGCGTGACGACGCGACGCTTCCTCGCGGCCGCGATCAGGTCCTGGTTGCGCATCAGCTTCGACACGGCCGCGACCATCTCGGGCGTGAGGCCCGGCGCGATCCGCTCGAGCGCGGCGCCGTCGGCCGCGGGCGACAGCAGCCAGTTGCGGAAGTCGCCGACCGTCAGGTGCGAGATTTCCGCGAACGCGGCCGCGTCGTGATCGTCGAGGATCAGGCGCGTGACCTCGTCGTGTTCGTACGGAATCACCGCTTCGTTCAGGAACGCCTTCAGCGGCACGCCCGCGAGCGCGATCTTCGCGGCGACGCGCTCCTCCTCGCTCGCCGCCGCGACGCCGGCGAGCTGGTCGCCGGAGCGCAGCGGGCTCGCCTTCGCGAGCAGCGTCTTCAGGTCCGCGAAGCGGTACGTGCGCGGGCCGATCGTCTCCGTATAGGACATCGTTCGAATCTCCTTGCCAGTCCTTTCCCATCCTTGCCGAACGCCGACGGCGCGCCCGTTCGACGGGGCGCGCCGGATGCCGTCAGGAACGGCCGTTCGGGTTCGCCAGGCTCATTCCTCGAGCAGCACGTCGGCCGGCGCGCTCGCGCGCTGCGAACGGGTCGCGAGGAAGTACGCGTAGCCGAGCGCGAGGAACGCGACGAACACCATCGCCACCAGCCCGTTGAAAACCACCATCGTCCCGAGGCAAACGAGGGCCGCGACGATCGCGAATGCCGGGAAGAACGGGTACAGCGGCGCGCGGAACGGCCGCGCCATGTTCGGCTGCGAACGGCGCAGCTTGAACAGTGCCGCCATGCTTACGATATACATCACGATCGCGCCGAACACCGACATCGTCACGATGTTCGCGGTGAGCGTCTGGCCGCCGAACTGGATCAGCTCGTCGCTGTAGATCGCGGCAATCCCGACCACGCCGCCCGCGAGGATCGCGCGGTAAGGCGTCTTGAAGCGCGGATGCACCTTCGCGAGCCATTCGGGCAGGTAGCCTTCGCGGGCCAGCGCGAAGATCTGGCGCGAATAGCCGAGGATGATCCCGTGGAACGACGCGACGAGCCCGAACAGCCCGAGCCACACGAGCATGTGCATCCAGCCGCTGTTCGCGCCGACGATGTACTTCATCGCCTGCGGCAGCGGGTCGTTGATGTTCGCGAGCTTGGTCCAGTCGCCCGCGCCGCCGGCGAACACCATCACGCCGACCGCCAGCACGACGAGGGTCAGGATGCCGGCCACGTACGCGATCGGGATCGAGCGCTTCGGGTTCTTCGCCTCCTCGGCGGCCATCGCGACGCCTTCGATCGCGAGGAAGAACCAGATCGCGAACGGAATCGCCGCGAACATCCCGTGGAATGCGCCGACGCTGAAATGATCGGCACCCGACCAGCCGCCCTTCATGAAGTTGCTCCACGCGAAGCCCGGCGACACGACGCCCATGAACACCAGCAGCTCGAAGATCGCAAACAGCGTGACGACCAGCTCGAACGTCGCGGCGATCTGCACGCCGACGATGTTCAGCGCCATGAACACGAGATACGCGCCCATCGCCGCGTGTTTCGGTTCGAGCCCCGGAAACTGCACGTGCAGGTACGCGCCGATCGCGAGCGCGATCGCGGGCGGCGCGAACACGAACTCGACGAGCGTCGCGGCGCCGGCCAGGTAGCCGCCCGTCGGGCCGAACGCACGGCGCGCATACGCGAACGGGCCGCCCGCGTGCGGGATCGACGTCGTCAGTTCGGTGAAGCTGAAGATGAAGGTGGTGTACATCGCCGCGACGAACAGCGCGGTGATCACGAAACCCAGCGTGCCCGCGCTCGCCCAGCCGTAGCTCCAGCCGAAGTATTCGCCGGAAATCACGAGGCCGACCGCGATGCCCCACAGTTGCCAGGTCCCGAGCGTCTGCTGCAGCACGGGCTGGCCGGACGACTTGGCGCCGGCGGCGGGCCGGCCATTCGACTCTGCTTTCATCGGATTCTCCTGAAAGGCGCCGGCCTGCCGGCCCGCGCGACTGAGAATCGATGCTAGAGAGTCATTAAACGACGTGTTATCGAAATTCGGCAAAGATGACGACTGACGTTTCGCTGACCGCAACGCCGGCCGCGGTCGGCGGTCGGCGGTCGGCGTGCGGTGTGCGGTGTGCGGTGTGCGGTGTGCGGTGTGCGGTGTGCGGTGTGCGG
>NZ_QTPQ01000053.1:0-49343 GCF_003853425.1 Burkholderia sp. Bp9140 | reverse complement strand
TACGAGATCGCGGAGTTGCCGAATCCGTGCGGGTCGAAGAGTTTCATGCGGCACCCAGCTGTTTCTGCACGAGCTGGAAATACATGCCCTGGAGGGCGACCAGCTCGTCGTGCGAGCCCTGTTCGACGATCGCGCCTTCGTACAGGACGAGGATCTTGTCGGCACGCATGATGGTGCTGAGCCGGTGCGCGATGATCACCGCCGTGCGCCCTTGCAGGATTTCGTGCATGTTCGCGAGAATGTTGCTCTCCGACTGCGTGTCGAGCGACGATGTCGCCTCGTCGAACACGAGCAGGCGCGGGTCGTGATACAGCGCGCGCGCGATGCAGAGCCGCTGGATCTGGCCGCCCGACAGGCCGACGCCGCGCTCGCCCACCACCTGCTCGTAGCCGAGCGGCAGTTTGCTGATGAATGCATGCGCGTCGGCCATCCGGGCGACCTCCTCCATGCGGCGCCAGTCGGGACTCGCGTCGCCACATGCGATGTTCTCGGCAATCGATCCGGAGAAGACCAGATTGGACTGCATCACGTAACCGATCTGCGCACGGTAGCAGGCCTTGTCGATCGCGCTCATGTCGTATCCGTCGACCACGATCTTGCCGTCCGTGGGCGCATAGAATCCCACGAGCAGCTTCGCCAGCGTGGTTTTTCCCGAACCGCTGCGCCCGACGATGGCCACCATCTCGCCACGCTTGATCGTGCAGTTGATGTTCTCGAGCACGTAGGGCGTTTCGTTGCCGCCGTAGCGGAAATACACGCCGTCGAAGCCGATGTCGCCCTGCAGGTCGGGCAGCAGCACGCGTGAGGCCAGTTCGGACGGCCGCTGCTCGGGCTCGATGTCGAGGACGTCGCCGAGCCGCTCCATCGCCACCGCCGCGTCGTTCATCAGGCTCCACATGCCGACGAGTCCCATCAGCGGCGCCAGCACGCTGCCCATGAACGCATTGAAGGCGATCAGTTGCCCGATGCTGAGTTCATGCGCGAGCACGAGGTTCGCACCGACCCACAGGATCACGATGGTGGTCGCCGCATTCAGCAACTGGCTGCCCAGCGCCACCAGGATATTGAATGACTGCGCACGGTACTGGACGTCGAGCGCCTTCGCATACTTGCGCTCCCACTTCAGCCGGACCGACCGCTCGATGCCCATGCCCTTCACGGTCTCGACGCCGCCGAGCGTCTCCATCAGCAGCGACTTCGCGTCGGTGGACGCGGCAAACATCTCGCGCGCATAGCCTTTCAGCCTGGGCGTCGCGAGCGCCGTGAGCACCATGATCGGAATCACGAAGGCGATCAGCACCAGCGTCATCTTCACGTTGTACAGAAACATGATCGTGAAGTAGATGAAGATCATCAGAAGATTGAGCGCGGTGGTGACGGTGGACTCCGTCAGGAACGCCCGGATCGTCTGGTTCTCCTGGAAGCGCGCGAACACGTCCCCGCTCTTGCGGCGCGCGAAAAACGAGTAAGGCAGCGACATCGTATGCTGATAGAACTGCGACATCATCGCGAAGTCGAGACTGCGCACCATGAAGTTGGAAAGATGCGCGCGGATCGTGGTCATCAACTGGGTAAACACGTGCGAAATGACGAGCCCGGCAATCAGCAGGTGCAGCAGGTTGACGTTCTGGTGCACGACTACCCCATCCAGGATGCTCTGGATGATGAGCGGCGGTATGACGCCCAGCACCTGGATCACGAACGTCGCCAGGAACAGATGCGCGAGGATCTTCCGGTAAGGGCGCAGATAGCCGATGAAGCGCACCCATGGCGAACGTGACTCGGCCGGCGCCGCGGCCGGCCCGCTCGCGGTAAACAGCAGGCAGGTGCCGCTCCAGCCGCGCTCGAACGCCTCGACGCTCAGCTTCCTGAAGCCGAGCGCCGGATCGGCGATACGCACCCACGACTTCGACACGCCGTACACGACGACGTAGTGGTATCCCTCCCAGTGCACGATGAACGGCAGGTCGAACCCGAGCAGCGCCTCGTACGTGCACTGCACGCCGCGCGTCGCGAAGCCGACCGCCTCGCCGGTGCGCGCGAGACTGTCGAGCGTCGCGCCCTGCGTCGTCACGTTCGCGAGATCGCGCAGCTTGCCAAGCGTCATCGCGACGCCGTAGTGACGGCAGATCATCGCGAGGCACGCCGCCCCGCAATCCATTTCCTCCGCCTGCTCGACCAGCACGAAACGCTTGATCATGCGCTCGCCGAACGCGGCGTCGGCGCCGATATCGATCTGCAGCGGGTGGCGGCGCCGTTCGGCGAGTTTCTTCTGCCGCGTCAGTTCCTGCTCGCCGAAACGGATGCGCTCCTCGAGCACCTCGCGCAATTTCGGGTTGCGCTCGAGCATGAAGTGCACGGTCTTTTCCGGAATGACGAGCAGGCGCGTATCGGTGACGGCGGTGACGGTCGCCGCCTGCTCCTGCCGCAGCAGGCACGCGCGCTCGCCGAAGATCTCGCCTGCGCCGAGCGTCGCGAGCGGATAGTCGTTGCCGCCCTCGTGGCACGACACGCTCACCTCGCCCTGGCGCACGACATACAGCCGGAGGTCGCCGCCCGGCCCCTGCCGGACGATCTCCTTGCCGGCCGGCACGCGCTTCACGCCGACGCTCGACACGTACTCCTCGAGTTCGGCGCGCGTCAGCTTGCCGCGCAGGTCGAACAGCCGCGTCACGAAACCGCCGGCCGAGCTGATCGCGACATAGCTCGTCACGAACGACTGCGCGGCGGGATTGTCGCGCAGGATCGGCTCGATCGCGCTGCGCGGGATGCACAGCACCTCGGTCTTCGTCGACGCGCGCACCGACACCTCGTGCCAGTAGTCGCGCAGCATCGCCATTTCACCGAACACTTCGCGTTCCTTGCGCACGCCGACGCTGGTTTCCTTGCCGCGCTCGTCGGCGATCAGGCGCACGGAACCGAAGCGCAGCACATACAGGCCCTCGGCCGGTTCACCGCGATTGCAGACGGTGTCGCCGAACGCGTAGGTGCGCACCTGCGCATGGGCGGCCATGCGATCGAGTTCGTCGGGCGAGAAGAGCGACAGCGGCTCCACCGACGCGAGAAACGCCGCGAGTGACGGGGTGCTGGCCGGGGCGGGGGCTTGTGCGTCCATCGATGCGATTCTCCGTGATCAACGTGCCTCGATGATGTGTTCCTGCGCGCGCTCGGCGAGCCACTCCTCGCGCAGCAGGCGGCGCACCTCCGACGCGACGTCGGCGTCGAGCGCGGCCGGATGCTTCGCGGTCACCGAGAAGATTTCGAAGAACGAGCCGTCGGGCGCCGCGAACGGCCCGAGCAGGTCGCCCACGTGCGCGTTGAACACCTTGGCCTCGATATCCGTCTTCAGCGAGCCGCGCAGCACCTTGCCGATCACGCCGCCACGCTCGCTCGTGTCGGCGATCGAATGCTCGCGCGCCATGTCGCCGAAGCAGCTCGGGTCGTCCTCCAGGATCGCCATCATTTCGCGTGCCTTGCCTTCCGAATCCAGCACGACGTGGCTGACCTCGATGCTGTCGAACTTCGGCGAATTGAGCTTGAAGTACGCTTCGACGGCCGCATCGCTGCACACCGTGTCGAGCGTCTTTTCCTGGTACAGCGTGTCGGTGATGAAGCGCTCGAACTCGTCGAGACTCACGCCGAGCACGTCCAGGTAGCGGTTCATGTCCGCGGCGCGGTGCAGGCCGCGCACGCGGCGAAACTGGTCGGCACGCTCCTGGATTTCCTCCGGCGTCACCTGCATGCCCATCTTCCGCGCCGCGATCACCGTCAGCCGGTCGCGAACCTGCTGTTCGACGAGGCCCTCGAACTGCCCGGTGAGCTTCAGCACGCGGATGAAGTCGTCGGTGCCGATCACCTCGTCGTCGATACGCACTATTGCCGTCATCTCGTTCCCCTTGATCCTGTAAGCGGCGATCGTCCTGATTCGCCGCCGGTGCCTCGCGTCCCCGCTTGCCTGCATTCCGCGACGCCGTGTCAGTCCACCTCAGCCCGCGATCTGCCTGAACGGGTCCAGCGCGAACCCGATCAGGCGGCGCTCGCGCACCACGATTTCCGCCGTGGCCGTCATCCCGTAGCGCAGCGGGTATTTCGTGCCGGCAATCGTGTACGCGTTGCGCACGAGCGCCACGCGGCCTTCGTAGACGGGTTCCTTCGTCTGCGCCTGCGGCTTCGTCGCCGGCGAGATGTATTCGAGCGTGCCGTCGATCACGCCGTAGCGCTGATACGGAAACGCATTGAACTTGAGCTTCACGGCCAGGCCTTCATGAAGGAACGCGCGGTCCTGCTCCGCGATCGCGACCTTCACCACCGGCCGCGCATCGGACGGCGCGATGCTGCCGAGCGGGGTGTTGGCGAGAATCTTGTCGCCCGGCTGCGTCGTGGTCACATCGGTGATCACGCCGGAGACCGGCGCCAGCACGAGCAGAAAATTGTCCTTGTCGATGTTCTCGAAGCGGATCCGCGCGGCGGCATCGGCTGCGAGGCGCGCCGTCTGCACCTGCAGGCGCAGCTTCTCTTCGGTGTTCGCGATGTCGCGCACGGTCGCGTCGTACTGGATGCGCAGCCCGGTCAGCGTCTCGCCGCTGCCTTCGAGTTGCGCCTTCGCCTGCGCGAACTCGTGGCTCTGCTGCGCCTCGAGCTGCGTGAGCCGCGCCTGCGCGACGCGGTAGCTGTCCTGGGCCTGCAGGTACGCGCTGCGCTTCTGCTCCACCTGGCTCTGCGACACGCCGCCGCCGCCCGGCAGCGCGAACAGGCGCGCGTACTTGTCCTGTTCGTCCTTCGCGAGATCGAGCGCGTGGCGGGCGTTGTCGATATTGCTGCGCGCTTCGTCGATCTGCGCACGCTGCGATTGCGCGAGCTTGCTGGTGCCTTCGGCAATGCGGTTCTGGTGCAGGTGCTCCTCGACCTCGATCTGTTGCTTCAGTGCGTCCGCCTTGCGCTCCATCAGCTGCTTCTTGTCCGGAAACTGCTTCCATTCGCGCTCCGCGTCGTCGAGCTTGAGGCGCGCATCGAGCGCGTTGGTCGCCGCCTCGATCGCGCCGCGCGCGTTGATCCGGCCGATCACGTCGTTCTTTTCGACCGGCTGACCTTCGGCGATATAGATGTCCACCAGCTCGCCGTCGACGGGCGCGTAGATGCGGCGCACCTCGGACTCCGGCGCGAGCGCTCCCTGCGCGGTCACGATGACGTCGGCGCGGCCGACGAACGACCACAGGAGTGCACACACGACGAGCCCTGCCAGCGCGATGATGGTCGCCTGCGTGAGCCGCCACGGCCGCGCCGTCAGGATCGCGATCCCTTCGGCGCTGTGATCCTCCAGCGCCTCGCCCAGCGAACGTGGCGGCTCCGGCGACGGCGCCTGCCGCGCGCGCTTAAGGAGACTGTCGAGCTTCACCGCGCCCTCCCGACGAAGCGAGCCGTTCCAGCGTCGCGACATGTGCAGCGAATTGCGGCGTCGCGAAGCGGAACTGCTTGAGGCGATCCAGCACGGCCGGCCCATGCCCGGCCCGCGCGTCGCTCTCGAACTGCAGGTACTGCTGCAGATCGGCACGCACGGCGTCGAGGCCGCCGAGGCGCGGATAGCGCTGCTCGTTATCGGCAAGCAGCGCCGGGAGACCGTCGAGCCGGTCGTCGTCGAGCGCCGACGCGATCGCGCGCTGCAACCGCTCGAGCGCCGCCACATAGACGGAGTTGTCGCTTTGCAGCCGGCGCAGCTGACTGAGCGCGTCGGCATACAGCACGCTGAACGCCGGAACGTATGACGAAATCCGGTCGAGCTGCCGCTGATGCGCGCCCGGGTCGTCGTTCCAGCGGCCGGTCAATGCCTTGATCGGCGCTTCGTCGCGATAGATGCGGATCGGTGCTTCCGCCCCGCCGTGCCCGGCCACGAACGCCTGCAACTCGCCGATCCACGCAACTTCCTCGACGAGCGGCCGTGCGTCGGCGTTATGGCGGGCCAGCGTGCGCATGTCCTGCACGACGGCATGGGCGCGGTCGAAGGCGCGCACGTTCATGGCGGCGATCCAGTCCGGTACTTTCGACCGGATGAGCGCCTCGGTACCCGGCGCGAGGAACGCCGAATCTTCCGGATGGCTCGCGAGATGGCGGTCGGCAAGTTGCGCCGCCTGCGCGGTGTCGCCGCGCGCCAGCAGCGCGTGCATCTCGCGCAGCGGCGCGTCCTGGAAATACAGCGTCGCGAGCAGCAGGACGGCCGCCGCAAGCAGCCCACCGCTCCACCAGCCGAGCCGGTGCAGGTCGATGTGCCCGCTGCCGCCGAACGCCTCGCTCAGCTCCGACAGGAAGACTTCGATCCTGGCGCGCCGGTGGCGCGCGTCATGCGCGGTTTCGGCGGCGCCATGCGCGGCGTGCGGGTTGACCTCGTCGTCCTGCTGTACGGCCGGAACCGTGCAGAAGATGTCGAGGAACGAATGCGCGGTATCGACGAAGGTCGTCCGGTCGGGGTCCGCGGCGGCCGCATTCGCGGCGGCGCCGGGCGCCGACGCGGCCGTCACGGTGGAGTCCGGCCCGGGTTCGCGCTGCACGCCGACGCGATAGACGAAATGGTCGCCGCCGAACGCGAGCATCGCGCCGTCGCCGAGCGGCGCCGCATGCTCGTCGAGGCGCCGGCCGTCGACGAACGTGCCGTTCGTGCTGCCGAGGTCTTCCACGAAGACCTCGCCGTCCTGCACGTAGATGTGCGCATGCCGGCGCGACAGGTAGTTGACCTGATGCGGATACGCGTTCCGGTAGCAGGCGAACGTGTCGTCGGTCTTGCTCACGAGGAACGGGAAGGCGGTAATGATGACCGGTTGCAGGCCGAGATCGTCGCGCTCCGGCGCCAGCGTGACCACGGCCGGCCGCGCCGGCTGACGCGTCGCGCGCGGCACGAACGCGACGCGGTACGCCAGCGCGCCGGCGAATCGCAGTTCGTCGCCGTCGCGCAGCAGGTGCGGCTTGTCGCCGACATCGACACCGTTGACGGCCGTCCCGTTCTTGCTGCCCAGATCGGCGACATAGGCCGCGCTGCCTTCAAAGAAAATGCGCGCATGCCGGCGCGACAGGTCGGCGACCAGTTCGGGCCGCGCGGACGCGAACGGTGTGTTTGTCCGCCCGACGGCGAACAGCGCCTTGTCGATCCGGATCTCGCTCAGTTCCGGATGAGAAACCGGCTTGAGCACGATGTCGAACTGCCGGTCGAGCGCGGCCTGTTTCTCGGCAATCGAAGCGACGTCTGGAACCATGATTCGACCAACGATCGACCTGCGCCCGCCAATGGGCACGCGGCGCAGGAAACGCGACGCGCTTTCGAACCACCCGTGTGACGCCGCGCCGCCAAGGCACGTGGCGGCGCGATCGTGAAAAAAGTTTAGGCGACGGATGGCGGTAGTCAATCGGCTGCTACCGATTGCGCGGCTGCGCAGGGCTGGCGTGTTCATTGCATCGCTTGCCGAACCGGCTCGCTGCTTGCATTCGAGATTTCGACCGCGCGCCAGCCGCCGCCGATCGCCTTGTAGAGCGTGACCGTGTCGCTCAGAATCTGCTGATGATTCGCGAGCAGCGCGAGTTCCGCGGACGCCACCGAGCGTTCCGATTCGAGCACCTCGAGCTGCGAAACGAGCCCTTCCTTGAGCTGCGCCTCGACCTGTGCGGCGACGGTGCGCAGACGCTCGCTCTGCTGCTGAAGCTGCACGCGCTGCTGCTTGTGCGCGTCGAGATCGACGAGCGCGTTTTCCACTTCCTTGAACGCGGTGAACACGGTCTGCCGGTACTGCTGCTCGGCGACCTTCGTCTGCGCGTCGGTCGTCTTGATGTGCGCACGCACGCTCGGGTCGAACATCGGCAGGTTGATGCTCGGCAGGAAGCTGAACGTGAATGCCTTGAAGAGATCCGACAGCGCAAACGCCGCGGTGCCGCCGCGCCCCGTCAGGCTGATCGACGGCAGTTGCGCCAGCTTCGCCGCGCCCACTTCGTCATACGATTCGAGCACGCGATACTGCGCGGCGACGACGTCCGGCCGGCGCGCGAGCAGTTGCGCGGGCAGCCCCATCGGCACGTCCGGCAGCTTGACGCGCTGCCGGAGATGGCCGGCAGGCAATCTGAATTCGCCGGCCGGCACGCCCAGCAGCGTTGCCAGCGCGTTCTCGGCGGTGTCGCGCGATCGGTGCAGTTCGATCAGCTGGTTCGCCAGCCTGTTGATCTCCGCGCCCTGCCGCAGCACTTCCGTCTGCGGCGCGACGCCGTTCGCAAACATCGACTGGTAGATCGCGAGGATCCGCCGGTTCTTGTCGAGCGTGCGCTGCTCCTGTTCGATCTGGTCGTCGAACTGGAGGATCTCGAAGTACGTGCTCGACACGTCGGCGACGAGCGTCAGGTAGCCCGCGCGCCAGTCGGCCTCGGTCGCGTGATATTCGGCCTTCTGCGCCTGCACGCCTTTCTCGACCTTGCCCCAGATGTCGATCTCCCAGTTCACCTGGCTGCCGAGGTTGTAGGTCCTCGACGGCGATTGATGCGTGTTCTTCTCGAAGTCCACGCCCGCGCCGAGGTTGGCGCTCGGCAGCGCGCCCGCCTGGACTTCGCCGACCTGCGCGCCGGCCACGCCGATGCGCGCCGCCAGCACCTTGATGTCGACGTTGCCCGCGATGGCCTTGTCGATGAGCGCGTCGAGCGTCGGATCGTCGAAGCTCTTCCACCATTCGGCATTGACCGTGTCCGACGCGGTTACGGGCCCGTGCGCGTGCGCCCACGTGGTCTTTGCCGGCATCTCCGGGCGCTGGTAGACGGGCATGTTCAGGTCCATGCAGCCGGACAGCAACGCCGCGCATGCTCCGGCGGAACCGGCGATGCGGGCCAGCGACCGCATGAGACCGCGGCAGTTGCGCGAGGCAGCCGGCGACAGGTGGGTGTTCACGATCGACTCCTTGGGAGGAACGCGGCGACGATGCGGGATCGGGCGGAGGTGTTGGTGTTCGTGCTGCAGCGTTGCACGCTCGCGTCTCATGCTGCATGGGGCGTGCCAGCTGCTCGCGGGATCCGCGGAAATGTTGCCGGATGGCTTGCCGGCGCGGGGCCGGGCGACGACGACGGCAGGTGGCGCGACGTGTGCGGGGCGCACGGATCAAGGATGCGTGATGGGTCGTCGCCGACAGTTCCGGCCCGGGATGTCGGGAATGTGCCGACACTTGCACGCGCGCGACGGGCGGCAGCGTTGCCGCCCGAAGCTCGCCCGCTCGCGCGAGCGCGCGCGACGTCACTTCACGTAGATCGTGATTTTCTTCGAGTAGATGGGGGGATTTTGCGGCACGTGATTGGCGTCGCCCATCAAGAGCTGCAGCGTGTGCTTGCCCGGCGGAAGTTCCAGCGTGGTTTCAGTCTCGCCCGCGCCGAAATGCAGGTGATTCCGGTCGGACGGAATCGGCTGGTCCATCGGCGGCAGGTCCGTATCGACCAGCAGGTGATGGTGGCCCGTGTTCGGAAACTGCACATGCGACGGCGCGACCCCCATGTCGCGCAAGCCGAACCACACCCGGAACGGACGTCCGGCCGGCAGCACCTGGCCATCGTTGGGCCATCCGATGTAGACGACGGCCTTCGGGGGATGCGTGCTGGTCTCTGCAGTCGTCGCCCCCGTCCATAGCAGCGTCACGGCAACGGCGAAGAGGATGAGCTTGTTCATGGCGGCAATTCCCGGTTCATGCGGCAGGCGCGGCATGGTGCGCTACTTGACCGTGATCGTGATCTTCTTCGAGTACACCGGCGGATCGTGCGGCACGTGGTCGTGGTCCCCCATCAGCATCTGCAGCGTGTGCTTGCCGGGTGGCAGCTCGATGCGCGCCTCGGTTTGACCGGCGCCGTAATGGAGGTGATTCCGGTCCGACGGTATCGGCTGGTCCAGCGGCGGGAGATCGGTATCGACGAGCAGATGATGATGGCCCACGTTGGCCCGCTCGATGCCTTTCGGGCAGATGCCCATGTTGCGCAGGCCCATGCGCACCCAGAACTTGCCGCCCGTGATCGTTGCACCGTCCGACGGCCAGATGATGTATGCCTCGGCGCCGGGCGGCGAAGGCGTACGCCCGGCGGCAAACGTGATCCTCGGCGCCAGGACGGTGGCGGCCAAAGCCAACAACGTAGCCCTTCTTCGCATCGTGTTGCTCCTCGCGTTGGTGGCGGCGCGCGGCGTCGGACAGTGGAGCGTGTCTAACAGCTTAGGACGTAATCGACAGGAAGACACATAACGATGTCCCAGGGTGATGGGCCGGCCGCGATGCGCGGACGCGTATGTTGTTTTTTGCAAAACCCGCGGGTGGATCCGGTGATCGCCGCGGATCGCACGTGCTATCTTGAATGTGTCCTGGCCGTGCCCGCCGCAAGCCGGCATTGCGCTCGCCGCGACCGGACACCCGGCAACGGCTGCGCTCCGCCTTCGGCACCTCGTCCGACGGCGCACCCTGGGGGGCCGAATATGTGGCGAATACTCTTGCCCGCATGCCTGCTTGCGTCGATCTCGGTGGCATCGAGCACCTGCTCCGGCGAGGACATGCATCCTTTTGCGGTGCCGCCGGCAGCTTCCGCGCGCGCCGGCTCGATCGAGCCGCATCGCGTCGCGCTCGTGATCGGCAACGGTGCATATCGCGACCATCCGCTCGCCAACCCCGTCCATGACGCCGATGCGATGGGCGATGCGCTGCAGGCGCTCGGCTTCGACGTCATCACGTTGCGCAATGCGACCCGGCGGCAAATGCTCGACGGGCTTGCCGCGTTCGAGCGCCGCATCGCGGCCAGCGGCACCGGGCTGGTCTATTTCGCGGGCCACGGCGCCAGCGCGGGTGGAAAGACATGGCTCGCACCGGTCGATGCCGACGTCGGCTCGCCGGCCGGCCTGTCGCGAACGGGTATCGACCTGCAAACCGTGTTCGATGCGACGTCGCGGCCACACGGCGACCGCATTGATCTGATCATTCTGGATTCCTGCCTGATAGCGCCCCCCGGTGCCGGCAACGTGGCGGCCCGCAAGCCACCGCCGCATACGCTCGTTGCCTACGCGGCCGCGCCTGGCGAAGGCGCGGCCGACGGTGCAACGCATGGTGTCTACACGGCGGCGCTGCTGCGGACGCTCGCGTTGCCGGGACTCGGTATCGCCCAGGTCCTTGACCGTGCCGGCGCGATGGTCGAACGCGCCACCGGGCATCGGCAGATACCCTGGATCGCGTCTTCCCTTTCCGATGCGGCAGCAACGTCTGCGCTCACCGGGTCGCGTCGTGCCGGAACCGGCGTGGTGCATTCCGGCGGCGGCACGGAGCAACGATCCGACGTGCTGGCCGACGTCGGCGTCGTCGCGCTCGATAGCCGGGGCGTGATGCCGAAAGACAGTGCCGAACAGTACGAAATGACGTTCTGGGAGTCGATCAAGGACAGCAAGGAGGCGGGCGATTACGAGGCCTATCTGAAGACTTACCCGAACGGCCGCTTCGCGCAGTTGGCGCAGGCCCGTCTCGCACGACTGCGCGCGGCCGCGCCCAAGGCGCCTGCGGCGTCCGCGCCCGCACCGACGGCGAGCTCCACGCCGGCACCGGCCCCCGCTTCGGCGCCGGCGCCTGCGCACACGCCCGGCTCACCGCCGAAGGCACCGCCTCCCGCCGCGGTGGCATCGCCATCGGCACCTCCGCAGAAAGGGGGTGCGGCGGCCGCCAATGAAATCCGGGATTGCCCTGCCTGCCCCGCCATGCTCGCGGTCAGTCCGGGGACGTTCGCAATGGGCAGCAATGCGGGCGATCCGTCGGAAAAACCGTCACATCGCGTGACGCTCGATCATTCCTTCGCGCTTGCGAAGTATGTGGTGACTGTCGCGCAATGGAACGCCTGCCGCGACGCAGGCGCCTGCCCGCGCCTGCCCGGCGACAGCAATACGGTCGCGAACGCGCCCGCGCGCGACCTGAGTTGGGACGATGCGCAACTGTACGTGAAGTGGCTGTCGAAAATAAGCGGCAAGTCTTACCGGCTGCCGACCGAGGCCGAATGGGAGTTCGCGGCGCGTGGCGGCACCGCAACGCGCTACTGGTGGGGCAACGAGATGCGCCCTGGCAACGCGAACTGCAAGGACTGCGGTCCGCCGTGGCGTGCCGATGCACCGGATAACGTCGGCTCGTTCGCGGCCAATCCGCTCGGTTTCTACGACATGGCGGGCGGCGTGTGGGAATGGGTCAGCGACTGCTGGCACAACTCGTACAAGAATGCGCCTGCCGATGGCCGCTCGTGGGACGAGCCGAACTGCCAGGTACGCGTCATCCGCGGCGGCTCGTGGAGGGATGGTGCGGCCTACATGCCAGTCTCGACACGCTTCAAATACGACAGCAGCGTCCGTTTTTCGGCAAACGGGTTTCGCGTGGCCCGGGACCTGAAGTAGATCGAACATGGCGAGCCATTCGCCAATCCGATGACCGACCCGGGCCGGGAAGCCGGTCATGCGCGCCGTCGTGCGTTCGGCGCGCATCGCCGTGTCAAGGTGCGGCGATCAGCGCCTGGACCAGATTGGCGGCCATCGGGCGCCCGAGGCCGGTGACGTAGTCGTATCCGACCGCCGCCGTGCAAAGCGTGCCGCATGCGCCGTTCGAGCCGCTGACGATGTCGCGGAAGTTCGCCGCGTAGGCGCCCGATGCGAGCCCGTACAGCACGCTCTGGATCGCGCCCACCGCGTTCAGCGTCGTCTTGCCGCGCGCGATGCGCAAGCTGTTCGCGATCGCGATCAACGCGGACCATTGCGGTGCGCCCGCGCTCGTACCGCCGACGACGAACCAGCCGCGCTGCCCCGCGTAGCCGTACGAGTCGTAGACCGCGAAGCCGGATGCCGGGTCGCTGTGGTACGCGACATCGGGCACGCCGCGCAGCCCGAGGCTATCCGATGGCGTCCCGAAGTTCGACTGATACGTCGGCTCCGCCTCGACCGCGCTCTGTCCGCCGCCGCTGCCGGCCCATGCCGTTTCGCCCGCGTAGGCGCCGCTCGCATCGGTCGCGATCGACGTGCCGCCGACGCCCAGCACATACGGCGACGCGGCCGGGTAGTCGATGCCATTACCACCGTCGCCGGACGCAGCGACGAACGACACACCGTTCGCGCTGGCGAACTGCCCGTCGAATTGCGTCTCGGCCAGGAATTCGGGGGCCCCCCAGCTGATCGACACGACCTTCGCGCCGAGCCCGCCCGGGGCCGGACTCGTCGCGAGCGCGATCGCGCTCATCAGGTCATCGAGCGAACTCGATGCGGCTTCGACCAGCACGATCCGCGCATTCGGTGCGATCGCGTGCGCCCACTGCACGTCGAGCGAGCTCTCGATCGCCCACAGTGCGTCGGGCGGAGGCGGACGCTTGTCGGGCGTCGCGTACACCTTCGAGAAGCAGCGCGGGGACGCGCACGGCGGCAGGCCGAACGTGCTGCTGAACAATCGCAGGTCCGCTTCGGCGTTCGGGTTGTCGTACGCGTCGACGATCGCGATGACCTGATCGTCGCCGCCGTAGCCGCGGGCCGGCAATTGATCGAACCCGTAGAAACGGCGGATCTGCTGCGGCGACAGGCCGACCGGGTTCCGTTTCGCGGATCCGTGCAGATGGAGCGGCGGCCGTGCAAACGCGCGCGGCGCCCGGGCCGCGGACTGCGCGAACGACACGCCGAGCGTGAGCGCGACGCTCGCCGATACGACGAGCATGCGCAGCCCACGCGTGAACGAAGCGCGCTTCATGGTGTTCCCCCGATGGCGAACCAGCCGACGTGCGTCAGTGCGCCTTCGTGCTCGTGAACGACAGCGACTTGCCCGTGCCCGCGATGACCAGCCAGTTGTTCGGATCGGTGCTCACGACTGTCGCGCTCCCGCTTTTCACGCTCGGCAACTGGTACGTGCTCTTCGGCAACAGCCAGGTCATGTCCTGCAGATTCGCCGGATGCGTCGCGCTGAACGTCCAGCTGGTGCCGGTATCGGTCGCCGTCCAGTTCACCAGCAGACGGCGCCGGTCGAACTGCGTGAGCTGGTCCATCGTGAACCACTTGAACTGGCCGGTCGTCGCGAGCGACGCTGCATAGCTGAGCAGCGTCGTGACGACGTTCGGATACCACGACGCGCCCAGCGGGTGCATGTAGATCAGCCGGCTCGTGCGGTTCGCGACGACGAAATCCATCAGCGACTGATACCAGTTCTGGACGTCTGTCGTCGGCACCGCGAATTCCTGGAACTCCTCGAACGTCGCATACTTGCCGAACGGCATCACCGGAAACGCCCAGATGCCCGGATTCAGCAGCGAACCGTTGCGATACGCGCGCGTTTGCGCATTGCCGGTATGGCCGGTGAAGTAGTAGCCGGAATAGCCGTTCGACTCGAGCCAGTTCACCGCCCACGTCGGCGTGTTGCCTTCCGGTGCCGCCCATTCGACGTCCGGCTTGCCCGTCACCGACTGGATCGCATTGTGGTTCAGCACCAGATATTGCGTGAACGTGCTCGCGTTCGTTTCGCTGGCGTTCGCCCCCCAGTAGTCGTGCGCCCAGCCACCGTGACTGCCGACCTTGTGCCCGCGCTTGAGCAGGAACGCGACCAGCTGCTTCGCCGGCGTATTGTTCGTCAGGTTGATCCCGAGCCGGTCGCCGAGTGTCACGTCGTCCGGACCGGCCGTCATCACGATCGAGTACGGGCCGCTGTTCCAGACGCCGAAATTCTTCAGGTACTGCGCCGGCTGGATCTGGTCTGCCGCGCAGAAGTGCCAGTTCAGGACCATCCCGGCCTGGGCGCGCGGCTGCAGCGACAGGTGCGGCATCGACAGGATGTTCGTCGTGAAGTAACGCAGGAAGCCGTGGATCGGCATGCTGTCGGTTTGTCCGTCGAGATACGCGAGCGGCAGGTTGACGAACATCACGCCGCCATTTCCATACACCTGATAGCCGGCGACGAGACCGAAGTTCGGTGACGTCAGCAGCGTCGTGCCGGTATACGTGCCTTGCGTGACGTAGCTCGGATAGGTGAGGAAGCCGTATACGTAGCCGGAAATTCCTTCGAGCACGTCCGTCGTCGCGGATGGCGAGGCAGTCACGAGCGACGTCGCACCCTTCACCGCCGTCGATACCGACGACAGCGTCGTCGATGTCGGCGAATACGATCCGGATCCGACCTTGCCCCCCGTCGACACGCGCCCGAGATTCAGCGGCAGGCCGCTCATGCGCCCGTTATCCATCTTGTACGTGAAATACGCCTGATGGTTGTAACCGGCAAGCCCGCCCGGGTTCGACGTGCTCGGCTGCAGGAAGAGCAGTTGATTCGTCGTCGAGCCGCTCGACGTGCTCGCCGTGGTCGCGGCCAACGCCGCTGCGGTCGTCGTCGAGCCGGACCATGTCATCGACTTCCCGGGCGGAATCTGCAGCGCGCGCAACGTGCTCCCCATCCCGGTCACCGGGCCGAGGCCGATCATGCTTCCGCCGAACGTATCGTAAAGCACGTAGTTGACGCCGGCCATCGAGCTGAACCGCGATTGACCGGCCGGATAGAAGCCCGCCTCGTTCAGTACACCGAAATCATAGACGAGCATCACGCGCCCGCCGTTCAGCGCGTAAGTCTGGATTGCGGTCACGAGCGTATCGTCGGCGGTCGTATGCACCTGGTCCGGCAGGATGAGCCCCTGATACTGCTGCAGCGACGTGCCGCCCTGCTTGAATTGCGTGTCGCTGATGAGCGAGATCTGCAGTCCCTCCTCCGCCGCCGAATCGAGCCACGCGGACACACGCGGGTCCGGCAGCGTGAAGTTGTCCGGCAGCAGCAACAGCAACTGGTTCGACAGTGCGCTTGCCCGACCGGGTGCGAACGTCATCACGCAAACGGTGAAGACGATCAGAAGGGCTCGTAGGGTTCGAATCGACTTGGCCAACATTGTGCTCTCCCGTCGGAGGTGGGATGACTGCCGATGCCCAACACGTTGCTTCCGGCGCGTTTCACACATCGTGATCGAGCGGCCGGCATCCGGGCCGTGTGGCCCCCATCGGCTAGCGGCGGCGAGCGAACGTGCCGCGTTTCGGACGCGGCCCCGGCGACGCATGCACGTCGATTCGTCGGACGATCACGAACGCGCGCGCGGCTATCGTTTCCACCACAACCCGTGAAGCTAACAACGTGCCAGTCTCGCAACCACGCCGCCGGGACAGCCTCCAGCCATGGAATGCGCCGGGCAAGGGAAAATCGCGCCAAAAACGTTACAGCGTCGATACGGCGTACGTGATAGCGCAATGGGACGGAGCCCACGGGGGCATCGCGATGGACGATGTGATGCGATTTGGCGCGGCGTCGCATGGGACGCGCGCGATCGCCACCGGCATTTGCTGGACATCGGCAAACGCGCCCAAAAATCAACGAAAAATGATTCTGACGTGCAACACCGGCGCTGCACGCGCGTGGACTGAGTAACCGTCTCCCGAGTCGAACCGGTTGGGCCGATGCGCACGGGACGCGTTCACGGGCCCTCGAGCATGACGTGTGGCCCATTTCGACCTTCCGCTCCCGCACCTATCGTACGGGTGAAGTGACGCGCCGGCTGGCCTCGCCCGGCGTCCGAACCCGACGCGATGCCGATCAACGATACAAGGAGCACGAAATGAGACTGTCTTACCTGACTGACGTGACCAGGAAGGTTTCCGAGGGATCACTGCAACAGGAGGTGCTGGATGCCACCGACGCGGCATTCGGTCGCCTTCCTGACGATCTCGATCGCATGGCGCAATTGCTCGCCGCACCGGACGGCACGATGTCCGCGCGGATCGCATTCCTGTTCGGCCGCGCCGACGAGACGACGCTGAACGGCGTTCGGCGCGTCATCGACCGCATGCGGCAGGTCATCTCGCGCAAGATCAGCTGGAGCTGCACGTGGTCCAAGCGAGGGCAACCCGACTACTACGCGTATGTCTTCACGAACGTCGACCCGATGCAGGCGGGCCAGTTGTTCGTCTATCTGGACGAGCGCTACAAGCTGGCGGAAGAGGACGGGCTCGACAATCGCTACCTCACGCTCGCGCATGAATTCTCCCATCTGGCCGCGAAGACGCTCGATCACGCGTACGCCCACGATTGCTTCTGGACGCCCGGCAAGCCCATGGGCAACTGCATCCGGTGGTCCGAGCACGATTCGTTGACGCCGTACGACCCGGATCGCGCGGTCGAGAATGCGGACTGCTACGGCTATCTCATGGCGGCGACGTTCCGGCGCACGGGAGCGCCTTGTCCGACGCCGTAATGTGCCACGGACCGAAATCGAATCACGCCGGCCGGCGGGCCACCGCCCGCTCCGGCTCTCCCTGCGGCACGACCAGCACCGCCACGGCGTCAGCCCAGTCTCGAGGACCGCGGCACGGCAATCGCGCCCTGCGGGCCGCCGCCGGGACCGCCTCCCCCGCCGCCGTATCCACCCGGACCGCCGTGCCCGCCCGGGCCGCCCGGGCCGCCGGGGCCGCCGGGGCCGAAACAGTACGGCCACCAGCAGCACCCGCCGAGCATCAGCATCAGTGCACTCAGACCGACGATTGCAAGCGTTTTTCTCATGGCTGTCTCCGTTGTCGTTCAGTGATGCGGACCAAGCAGGACGCCTGCGATCACACCGGTCGCGATCGCCGCCAGCACGAAGTCGCCATTGACCTGCAGCCACTGGTAACCCGCGGGTGGCGGCTGAAGATCATGTGCCTGCCAGTCGTCGAGCACGTACTTCTGTCCACGGTAGTCATTCGGCACGCGGCCGCCGCGATGCCAGTCGCTGTGCGGAACCGGACCGGCCACGCGATGGGGCGGTCCATCGGGACGATCGGCATGCGCGCCTGGCGGCGGCCCGTCGGGACGGCCTGCACGGTCTGCGGGCGGCGGTGCGTCCGGTCGGCCCGGATTGTCATGCTGTTGATGGCCGGAGACTGCGTCGGGGCGATCGCTGTCCATGCCTTGTTGCGCGAACGTGGCAAGCGGCATGCTTGACATGGTCACCGCGACGAGAAGAATCGTTGCCTGCTTTTTCAAGATGTTTGTCCTCCCGGAAGCAAATACGACACGGCGTATGCTCCCAAAAGCACGCACGGGAATGGTTACGGCGGATTACCCCGGACTTCCGCGCATGACCTCGCCGCAACGAAGCCGGCAAGCGCTTCGGCCGGCCGGGCGCGATCGAACCCGGATCGCTCGCAGCGCGAGCGATCCGTCGGTCGGACATCGTGGAGATCAGCTCCCGTCGCCTTCGAGCTCGAACCGGTATCCGACGCCGTAGATCGAGCGTATGAAGTCGTGATCGGGACGCACGGCCTGCAGCTTGCGCCGCAGGTTCTTCACGTGACTGTCGACGGTCCGGTCGGTCACGACCCGGTGGTCGTCATACAGCCGGCGCAGCAACTGGTCGCGCGGATAGATCCGCCCCGGCGTCGATCGCAACAGCGACAGCAGTCGCAGCTCGACCGGCGTCAGGTTCAGGTCCCTGCCGTCGAGCCGGGCGATGTGATGGTCCGGATCGACGACGAACGCGGAGGGTTCGCCGGCCCGCGCCGGGCGGATCGTGCCGTCGACTCGCCGCAGGATCGCCTTGACCCGCGCGACGACCTCGCGCGGACTGAACGGTTTGCACACGTAATCGTCGGCGCCCAGTTCGAGGCCGAGCAGGCGGTCGATCTCGTCGACGCGCGCGGTCAGCATGACGATCGGCACCGCCGAAAACGTGCGCAGCTCCCGGCAGACGTCGAGCCCGCCGCGGCCCGGCAGCATCAGGTCGAGCAGCACGAGCAACGGCTCGTGCCGCTGCACGTGGGGCACCACCTCGCGCCCGTCCGCAAGGATGCGGGTCTCGTAGCCCTCCGCCTTCAGGTAGTCGGCGAGCAGCGCCGACAGTTTCGGCTCGTCTTCGACGATGAGGATATGGGCGGGGGTCGCGTCAGCGTTCATGGTGCAAACCGGCAAGAGGAAAGCGCATGCGAATCCACAGCCCGCCGTACGGCGAGCGCATGGCGGCGATCGTACCGCCATGCGCGTCGACGATGTGCTTGCACAGCGCAAGCCCGAGCCCCGAGCCGCCGCTCTGCCGGCTGCGCGATGCGTCGACGCGGAACAAGCGGTCGAACAGATGCGGGAGCAGCGGCTCGGGGACTGCAGGGAACGAGTCCTGCACGTCGACATTCAGCCAGCCGTCGCCGGGTTCGACCGCTATGCGTACCTTGCCCCCCGGATCGGTGTAGCGCAGCGCGTTTTCGAGCAGGTTCTGCATCAATTGCGTGAGACGGTACGGATCGCCGGAGATCTGCACCGGCTCCGCCGGAATCTCCAGCTCGAGATCGAGCCGCTTCGACGCGAGCCGCTCGCGGAACGCCTCGGTCGCCCCCTCGGCAAGGTGCGCGAGATCGACGGGCAGGCTCTCGAACGTCAACGCGCCGATGTCGGCGAGCGACAATTCGTGGAGATCGCTGATCAACTGGTTCAGCATCGAAATTTCCGCCTGTAGCGACGCGAACGTCGCCGCGCTCGGCGGACGGACACCGTCTTCGAGCGCCTCGAGCTCGCCGCGCAGGATCGCGAGCGGCGTGCGCAGTTCGTGCGAAATGTCGGCGATGAAATCGCGCCGTGCCCGCGCGGACGATTCGAGCGATGCGGCAAGCTGGTTGAAATCGCCGGCAAGCTGGCCGAACTCGTCGCCGCCCAGTTCGGGAATCCGCACCGTGTAGTCGCCGCTCGCGAGCAGGTGGCCCGCGTCGACCATGCGCCGCACGGGCGCCAGGAACGCGCGGGTGAGCACGACCGCGAGCAGCGCCGCCAGCAAGGCCGCCGCGCCGACGATGATCCAGGTCATCCGGAGCTGCTCCGCCCGGAATTGCAGATCCGCGGCATGGAACGGCCCCCCGCGGTCGTCGGCAAACAACCAGCCGACCGTCTTGCCATCGACCTTCAGCGGGCGCAGCGGCGCACCGGGCGGCGGTGGCGGCCCCATGCCCGCGATGCGCCGGCGGTCGGCGTCGTACAGGATCGCCGGCGGCCCCCTGCGAAAGTCGGGCGCCACGGGATCCGGCAACGCACGCCGCTCAGGCGGCGGGGAAAATTCCCCGGGCCCGGCGGCCGGCGCGTCCATCATCTTCGGCGGGCCCGGCGGACCGGGCGGCACATCGAACGGACCGCCGTCGATCGCATCGATGAACCCGGCCCACGCACGTGGGCCGTCGGTCACGAACGTCCAGTTCCGATGCGCCGCGTACGTCCGTTCGAGACGTTGCGCGAGCTGGTCGCTCCGTGTCGCGTTGCGGCTCGTCACGTAGTCGCGAAAGTTGTTCTCGAAGCTGATCCGCTGCGCCACGCCCATCGCGACTGCCGCAACGGCGCACGGCACGAGGATGGCGAGGAACAGTTTCGATGCGATGCCAAGTTTCATAAGCGATTTAGCGCGCCTGACGCGCGTCGTGCCGGGATTGTCCCCAAATTGGATCGGCGCGTGGCGCCCCCCGCGCGATTTCCACAATTTCTCCTCAATTTACCCATTCTCATTCCCCAATTGCTTTCTAAGCTGCCACGCATTCGGCATCGCGACGCATCCCGCCATCCGTCGCAATACGCCGCGCCCTCCTTTCGACCATCCATACCGTCGATTCGCCATGACTACCCATATCCTCGTCGTCGAACCCGACCAGATCGTGCGCGACATGCTTCGTGCCTGTTTTCACAAGTACCAGATCGAGATGTCCGTCCTGTACGATCCATCGTTGCTGCTGGACCGGATGGAGAAAGAGATACCGTCCGCCATCGTACTGCGTGCCGGCCAACCGGTCAGCGACGCCCACGGGACGATCGGCCGCTTGCGCCAGGCCGGCCACGACATGCCGGTGATCGTGCTCAGCCGTTCGCCGGACATCGCGGACAAGGTCCTCGCGCTCGAGTTCGGTGCGGACGATTACCTGGTCGACCCGATCAACCCGACCGAGCTGGCCGCGCGGATTCGCAGCGTGCTGCGACGCTTCAACGCGAGCCCGCAGGCAACCCCCGAAATACGGGAGTGCTACCGGTTCGGCGATATCGAAGTGGATTTTCTCGCCCGGCGCGTCTACCGGGCCGGCCGCGATCTCGGCCTGCGCGAGAGCGAATTCGCGCTGCTCAAGGTATTCGTCCTGCATCCGATGCGTGCGCTGTCCAGGACGAACATGCTGTCGCTGCTCGGCAAGACCGAGCTCGACCAGTCGGAACGCGGGCTCGACGTGCTGGTGTTCCGGCTGCGCGCGCTGATCGAGCAGGCGACGGACAGCCATCGCTACATTCAGACCATGCGCGGCAAGGGCTACATTTTCGTGCCGCACCCGGCGTCGTTGCGGTTCAGGAATTGACCTCCGCTGTAGCGGCCGCCTCCCGATACCTGATACCGGTTTACCGATCCCCGCGCCGGACACCCTGGCGGCGCCCGTCCGATCCGGCGGGCGTCGTCCCGGCCCGCGTCAGAACGACGTGCCGATCTGAAACTGGAACTTCTGATACTTGTCGTCGCTGTGGCGCACGATCGGAAAACCGAGACTCAACTTCAGCGGTCCGATCGGCGAGATCCACGACAGCCCCGCGCCATACGAATATCGCAGTCCGTTCGCGCCCGTGCTGCTGCCTTCGTTGCCCCAGACGTTGCCGCCGTCGACGAACGTGAACACGCGCAACGTGCGGTCGTAACCCGATCCCGGCAGCGGAATCGACAGCTCGATGTTGCCCACGACGAGCTTCGATCCGCCGATCGGGTCGCCGGTCTTCGTGTCGCGCGGGCCGAGCGAACTCGTCTCGTAGCCGCGCACGGAGCCGATCCCGCCCGCATAGTAGTTCTCGAAGATCGGGTACGGCTTGCCGCCCAGGCCGGCGCCGTAGCCGCCCTGCACGTTGAAGCCGAGCACGTAGCCGCGCGCGAACGAATAGTAATACTGGGCATTGACGTCGGCCTTGTAGTATTGCGTCTTCGTCGCCGGCGTCCCGTATTCGGACGACGCCTGCATGTAATAGCCGCGGCTCGGCGTCAGCGCACTGTCGCGCGCATCGTGTGACCAGCTGACCGATACCGGCACGGTGGTCGACACGTTGCCGAACGAATTGACGTAGTCGAGATAGCTCTGCGGCGTGCTCGAATCCGTCGTCAGCCGGTGCTGCTCGATCCCCGTGCCGAAATAGACCCTGTCCGTCTCGGAGAACGGAATCCCGAACTTCAGGTTCGCGCCGGCGGTAACGATCCGGAAGCTGGTGTCGCTCGACGACGAGTAATAGAGCGGAAACGTCGTCCGGTAATAGACGCTCGTGATCCGCTGGATGCCGTCGATCGTGAAATACGGGTCGGTCTGCGTGACCGTCAGCGTGCGGTAGCTCTTCGCGGTATTCACCGTCACCCCGAGGCTCGTGCCCGAACCGAATACGTTGTCCTGCGTCACGCCGGCGGTCAGCACGACCTTGTCCGACGACGACAGGCCGCCGCCGAGCGTAATCGATCCGGTCGGTTTTTCGGCGACCTTCACTTGCAGGTCGACCTGATCCGGCGTCCCTTCGACCGGTGCGGTCGACACGTCGACATCGGTGAAGTAACCGAGCCGGTTGACCCGGTCCTTCGACAGCGTGATCCGGTTCGAGTCGAACCATGCGTCCTCGAACTGGCGCATCTCGCGGCGGATCACTTCGTCGCGCGTGCGCGAGTTGCCGACGATGTTTACGTGGCGCACGTAGACACGCTTGCCCGGATCCACCGCGAGCGTCAGCCCGACCCGGTGCGTCGCCTGGTCGATATCGGGCTGCGCGTTCACTTTCGCAAACGCATAGCCGTACTCGCCGAGCTTGTCGACGATCGCCTTCGTCGCCTGCTGCAACCTTTCGGCCGAGAAGCGCTCGCCCGCCCTCACGGTCACCAGCCTGCGCAGTTCCGCGTCGCGGCCGAGGAGATCGCCGGACAGCCGGATCGCCGATACGGTGTACGGTTCGCCTTCGTGAACGGAGAGCGTCAGGAACATGTCCTTCCGGTCCGGCGAAATCGAGACTTGCGTCGAATCGATGGTGAACTCCAGATAGCCGCGGTTCAGGTAGTACGCGCGGACGTTTTCGAGGTCGCCCGTCAGTTTCTCCTTCGAATACAGGTCGTTCTTCGTGTACCAGCTCGACCACGTCGGCGTCGACAGCTGCATTTCCCCGAGCAGCGTGTTCGTGGAGAACGCCTTGTTGCCGATGAAGCTGACCTGGCGGATCTTGGCGCTCGGGCCTTCCGCGACCGAGAACAGCAACGCTACGCGGTACGCATCGAGCGGCGTGACCGTGGTCTTCACCTCGGCCGCGTAGTACCCGCGCGTCAGGTACTGGCGCTTCAGCTCCTGCTCGGCCCGCTGAAGCAGCGCACGGTCGCAGGGCATGCCCGGCGCCAGCCCGACGGACTTCATCGCCTTGTTCAGGTTGTCCTTGTCGAATTCCCGCGTGCCGTCGAAATCGACCTCGGCGATCGTCGGCCGCTCGACCACGTCGATCACGAGCACGCCGTCGCCGATCGACACCTTGACGTCGCTGAAGAAGCCCGTCGCATACAACGTGCGAATGAGGGCCGCCCCCTGTTCTTCCGTGAACGTGTCGCCGATCCTGACCGGCAGGTACGAGCCGATCGTGCGCGCTTCGATGCGCTTGAGCCCGTTGAGGCGGATATCGCGAATCGTCGCCGGCTGCGCGCCATGCGCATAGCCGGACGCGATTCCGCCGGAGAGCAGCACACCCAGTGCGGCAAATCTCTTCAGTGCTTGATTGAACATGCGGATGATCGATGAAAGTCGAGCGGCCAAGTGTAGGAGTCGACCTTCCCGCTTCGGTTACACCGCGATCACGCGGACGTTTCCTTCGATTTCCGCATGTTTCCCGCGGGAAGACCCGCGCGGTGCGATGCCGGCACCGCACCGGCGTGCGCCGCACGTTGCGCGGCATGCCGGATACGGCGGTGGCCGGTGTGGCGGTGCGCCGCGGTCGAGCCGACGGCCGATTGCCGCCGTAACGTGCGGAAACATCTATGCACGACCGCGTAAATCTACTGAATTGCCCGTTGCGATCTAATGCGCTTCGACCGGGATCGCCGATGCCGGTCTCACGGCGAAACAGGCATCGCGAGGACGGAACCTGTTTATCCGCTTTTCATTGCTTCGGAGAATTAAATGAAAAAATCACTTCTTGCCGCCGGCGTTTTCGGCCTGTGCGCCGCAAACACGTATGCACAAAGTTCGGTGACGCTGTACGGGATCATCGATGCGGGCGTGACCTACACCAGCAACGCGGGAGGAAAAAGCAGCGTGGCGGCCACGAGCGGCGTGCTGAGCGGCAGCCGGTTCGGCCTGAAGGGCAGCGAAGATCTCGGCGGTGGCCTGAAGGCGATCTTCACGCTCGAAAACGGCTTCGACGTGATGAACGGCAAGCTCGGCCAGAACAGCCGCCTGTTCGGCCGCCAGGCGTTCGTCGGCCTGTCGAGCGACCGGTTCGGCACGCTGACGCTCGGCCGTCAATACGACTCCATCGTCGATACGCTTGGTGCACTGGAAATGTCGGGGATTTCTCATCCGTACGACAACGACAACGTCCAGGATTCGTTCCGCGTCAACAACGCGGTCAAGTATCAGAGTGTGGACTACGGCGGTCTGACGTTCAGCGGCCTGTACGGCTTCTCGAATTCCACCGGCTTCTCGAACAATCGCGCATACAGCTTCGGTGCGTCCTATCACTACGGCGGCCTCAACGTCGGTGCGGGATACCTGAATCTCGGCCGCCCCGGCTCGACCACCAATACGAGCGGCGCGGTGTCCGACGACACGACGTTTACGGCCAGCGGACAACGAACCTGGGGGCTGGGCGCGAACTACTCGTTCGGCGCGGCGACCGTCGGCGCGCTCTTCACGCAGACGCGCCTGAGCGGCCTGATCGGCATCGGCGCCTCCGCCTCGGGCACGTCGGACGGCCTGTCGTTCAGCAGCGGCGGCGCACGCTTCAACAACTACGAGGTGCAGGCGCGCTACAACTTCACGCCCGCGTTCAGCGTGACGGGGGCCTATACCTATACCGACGGCCAGATCGACGGCGTGCGGCCGAAGTGGAACCAGGCCGGCCTGACGGCCGACTACGCGCTGTCGAAGCGCACCGATGTGTATCTGCGGGGCGTGTATCAGCACGTGCACGGCGCGGGCGACAGCGGCATCACCGCATCGATCGACGGGCTGAGCGCATCGAGTTCGAATCACCAGGCGATCGTCACGGTCGGCCTGCGGCACAGCTTCTGACCGGTTGACGCATACGCCGCGCTTCGGCGCGGCGGCCGGCCGTCCCGTTCCCCACGTCATGCCGAATCGGACAACGGAACGGTCACGCCTTCGCGACACGCGAAGGCAGCTTCCCCCCTTTCAGACATGCGAGACGAGGTCGATCATGACTCGGTATCTTTCAGCGAGCATCCTTGCGGTGGTGCTCAAAAGCAGTTCGTCG
Organism: Burkholderia sp. Bp9140; assembly: GCF_003853425.1. Classification (NCBI taxonomy): domain Bacteria; kingdom Pseudomonadati; phylum Pseudomonadota; class Betaproteobacteria; order Burkholderiales; family Burkholderiaceae; genus Burkholderia; species Burkholderia sp. Bp9140. The sequence goes on along the minus strand of NZ_QTPQ01000053.1, from coordinate 23,871 downwards.
CCGGCGGCATTCGTGCTGCTGCAGCAAACCGGCAGCATCGCGCGGATTGCCACGCCTGCGCGGCGCCTGGCGATGCCGGCCGCATGCGTCGCGTGGCCGGGAGAGGCGCCCCATGGCTGAATTCGCGACGCTCAGGATGTGCTCGGTCCGCGCGATGGAAATGTCGGAGGACGGCGAATTCCTGCTGGTGCACGGCGCGCATTCGACGCTCTCGCTGCATCGCTCGACGTTCAATGCGTTGCTGGTCGCGCTGCCGAATGCAATCGAGCACTCGGCGCGGCTCGCGAACGGGAACGACGACGCGCGTTTCGCGCTGCCGACGACCGGCTGGGAAATCGGCCGGATCGACGACACGCCGCACGTGTTCGTCCGCTTTCATCTGCAAGGCGGGCCCGCCCTCGGCTTTTCCGTTCCGGGCGGACAAGTGCCGGCCATGCTCGAGGCGCTCTGCAAGGCCGCCGGCATCGCGTCCATTCTGGCGCCGCCGCCCGGCGCGACCTTCCAGTGACGCCGCCCGACACGGACGTCATCCGCCACGTCGTCGCATACGCTTTCTCGCCGGATCGTTTCTCTTGAATTCACGTTCTCTGCCGGGCCGCCCGCGAGTGAAACCGCTCGTATGGCTGCTGCTCCACCTGCCGTGGTGCATCGTGCACGCGCAAACGGACGCAGGGCCCGACTGGACCCTGCGCTCCGCTGCCACACTTGCCGATCATCCCGCTTCGACCGGGCAACGCCCCGCGACGATCGCGCTCGGCGACGCGGCAAGCACCACCGCCGACACCGACGTCGCCCTCAAGGGCCATGCCGAGTTGCGCCGCGATCATTCGGTCGTCAAGGGCAATGCGATTCACTACGCGTTCGACACCGACGTCGCCGACGCATACGGCGACGTCGTGCTCGCGGACAGCGGGCGCCTCTTCTTCGGACCGGAAGCCCATTTCCGCATCGACGCGAACCAGGGCTACATCGTCGCACCGACATATCGCTTCACGTTGAACGGCGGCCGCGGCAGCGCGGCGCGCATCGATGTCGTCGACGCCGAACGCACGTCCGTCGAGCATGGCACCTACACGACCTGTGCGTGCGGCGATCGGCCGGACTGGTACCTGAAGGCGTCGCGCTTCGACATCGACAGCGGCGACGATACCGGCGTCGCGCGCAACGGCGTGCTGTTCTTCCAGGGGGTGCCGGTCTTCGCGAGCCCATGGCTGTCGTTTCCCCTGTCGAGCGCGCGACGCACCGGGCTCCTGCCGCCGACGGTCTCGTACGATTCGACCGACGGCGTCGAGGTCACCCAGCCGATCTACGTGAATCTGGCGCCGAACTACGACCTGACGCTGACGCCGCGCACCATGCAGCGACGCGGCACGATGCTCGGCGCCGACTATCGTTATCTATCGCCCACCTACAGCGGCGAACTGGCGATCGCATACCTGCCCGATGACCGGCTGACCCGCACGAATCGCTATTCGCTGCACTTCAGGCACGACTGGAACATCGGCAACGGATTCGGATTCCATCTGTACGGCGACCGCGTGTCGGATGCGTCGGCGGCGTCGACACTGGCATCGTCCGGCACGGCCGCGTCGTCGACGCTGTACCGCCAGGAAGCCGGTCTGACCTATTCGCACGCGCCGTGGTCCGTTCTGTTCAGGGTCCAGCACTGGCAATCGTTCGACAGCACGACGATCTATTCCAGCGAGCCGCAATTGAACGTACGCTACGCGCGGTACAACGCCGGCGGTTTCGACTTCGGCATGGAGGCCGATGCGACACGCTTCCGGTCGACCGTCTCCGGCACGACACAGGGCAATCGCTTCGTGTTCGATCCGTATGTCGCATACTCGGTCGAGCGCCCCGGCTGGTTCTTCACGCCGAAACTGAAATGGCATTTCGCGAGCTACGACCTCACGTCGATCGGCAGCGACGCGCCGAGCGGCCAGCCGAAGCGGTTCGACGTGAACGTGCCGACCTTGACCGTCGATACCGGGCTGCGCTTCGAGCGCGGCGTGAGCCTGTTCGGGCACGCCTATCTGCAGACGCTCGAACCGCGCCTCTTTTACGTCTATACGCCGTATCGCAACCAGTACCATGCACCGCTGTTCGATACGGCCGTGACGGACTTCGGGATCGGGGAGCTGTTCTCCGACAATACGTTCGTCGGGCACGACCGCATTGCCGATGCGAACCGGATCACCGCGGCGCTCACGTCGCGCCTGATCGAGCCGGCCACGGGCGACGAGCGTGCCCGTTTCGTCCTCGCCCAGCAGTACGACTTCAAAGCGCCCAAGGTCACGCTGACGTCGAGCGATTCGACGTCGACGTTCTCGCGCACGGGGCTCGTGGCCGGCGCCTCATACAAGCTCGGCGCCGGCTTCAACGCCGAGCAGGCCGCGCAGTACGACGAGATCAACGATTATCTGCGGCGTGCATCGATCGGCTTCGGCTGGTCGCCCGGCGAGCAGCGGGTCCTGAACATGTCGTATCGCTACAACCGCGCGGTCGATTATTCGTACGCGAGCGAAGACGTCGAGCCGGTCAGCCAGGCGGTGCTGGCCGCGCAGTGGCCGCTGACGCAGCATCTGTCGGCGGTCGCCCGTCTCGACTACGATCTGCACGCGCGCCGCCTGCGAACCGGGCTGGTCGGCATCCAGTACGACGCGTCGTGCTGGAGCCTCGGCGTGGCCGGCGAAAAGTACCTGTACGCGACGAGTTCCACCAGTACCACGTCCGGCACGCGGATCATGGTGCAACTGCAATTGAAGGGGCTGGGGGCGACCGACAACGGATTGCAGAAGCAATTTTCAGCGGCGGTGCCGGGTTACACGGCGCCTCCCTTGCAACAGGAAGGCAGCGATCGGTTCACCGATCTGCCTTGAGGCACTTGAGCCCGGCAAGCCGGATTTGCCCGCCCGGCGCGCGTCGAGCCGGCTGAGTCCCGGCGCCGGCCCGATCCCCGTCGCCCTGTTGCGAGGCGGGCAGCACCGCATGATGAACGCGCCGAGCCGCATGGTTCCCCTCCCGGTCACGCGAACCGGCGATCAAACCGCCATGCACAGGTACTTGACGACGAGGTAATCGTCGATGCCGTAATGCGACCCTTCGCGGCCGAGCCCCGACTGCTTCACGCCGCCGAACGGCGCGACCTCGTTCGAAATGAGGCCCGTGTTGATGCCGACCATCCCGTATTCGAGCTGCTCGGCCACCCGCCAGACACGCCCGATGTCGCGGCTGTAGAAGTACGCGGCGAGCCCGAACTCGGTGTCGTTGGCGAGCTTCACCACCTCGTCGTCGCTCGAGAAGCGGAACAGCGGCGCGAGCGGCCCGAACGTTTCCTCGCTCGCCACGTCCATCTGCGCGGTGACATTCACGAGCACCGTGGGCTCGAAGAAACCGTGCCCGAGCGCATGCCGCTTGCCACCCGTGGCGAGCGTCGCGCCTTTGTCGAGGGCGTCCGCGATATGCGCTTCGACCTTGTCGACGGCCGCATCGTTGATCAGCGGCCCGAGCGTCACGCCGCCTTCGGTGCCGTGTCCCACCTTCAGACCCTGCACCGCGGCCACCAGCTTCGCGGCGAACGCGTCGTACACGCGGTCATGCACGTAGAAGCGATTGGTGCACACGCACGTCTGGCCGTTGTTGCGGTACTTCGAAGCGATCGCACCTTCGACGGCGGCATCGAGATCGGCATCGTCGAACACGATGAACGGCGCGTTCCCGCCGAGCTCGAGCGTCACCTTCTTCACGGTGGGCGCGCTTTGCGCCATCAGCAGCCGCCCCACGCCGGTCGATCCGGTAAACGACAGCTTGCGCACGATCGGGCTACCCGTCATCGCGCCGCCGATCGCCTTCGGGTCGCCGGTGACGATGTTGAGCACGCCGTTCGGCACCCCCGCGCGCTCGGCAAGCACCGCCAGCGCGAGCGCCGAGAACGGCGTCGCCTCGGCCGGCTTCACGACGATCGGGCAGCCGGCTGCGAGCGCCGGCCCGACCTTGCGCGTGATCATCGCGTTCGGGAAATTCCACGGCGTGATCGCCGCGCACACGCCCACGGGCTCCTTGACGACCACGAGCCGTTTGTCCGATGCGGGTGTCGCGAGCGTGTCGCCGGCCACGCGCTTGCCCTCTTCGGCGAACCATTCGATGAACGAGGCCCCGTAGACGATTTCGCCCTTCGCCTCGGCAAGCGGCTTGCCCTGCTCGGCCGTGAGAATCAGCGCGAGATCGTCGGCGTGCTCGAGCATGAGTTCGTACCAGCGGCGCAGGATGCGCGCGCGCTCCTTCGCCGTCCTGGCACGCCACGCCGGCCATGCCGCATTCGCGGCGTCGATCGCGCGCGACGTCTCCGCCGCGCCCATCAGCGGTGCGCTGCCAAGCGTTGCGCCCGTCGCCGGGTCGAACACCTCCAATTGCTCGCCCGAGTCGGCCTCGCACCATTGCCCATCGATATAAGCCTGATGACGCAAAAGCGCCGGATCCTTCAACAGCGTTTTCAATTCCACGTTCGTTCCTTCCGGGATAAAAATGCATCAGGCGGCCCCGGGAAAATCCGGGCCGCTGATACCGAAAATTTCAAAAGACGGTGGGCAGCGACGCTGCGCGGGCAGCACTTCCCGCTCTTCGCGATCCCGTTTCTCATTTCGCAGTGCAAAGTCGTGTCGACAGGCACGCCGCCGCGAAGTAGTACGCACTACCCCGCCTGACGCCACGACGCACTTTCGTGACCGTGGGCCAGCAGCTTGCGCGCGATCTCGGCTACCCGGTGCACGTGCGCGATGGCAGCCTCGCGCGCCGCCGCACCATTTCCCGTCGCGATGCCCGCGAGAATCTCGCGCATTTCCTCGACCGCCTGGTGGCCGCGATCGTCGGAAGCGATCGTCAGCGCACGCAACCGGTTGATCCGCGCGATCAGCGTCTGCACGACCTCCCACGCGACGTGCTTTTTCCCGGCGATGAACATGCGCTCATAGAATGCCGACGTGAGCGCCTTCACCGTCGCATGATCCTGTGCGTCGAACGCTTGCTGGATCCGGTCGATACACGCGGCCAGATCGGCCACGAGCGGCTCGTCGGCATGCTGCGCACAGGCCATCGCCGCCTCGCCCTCCAGCAACGCGCGTATTTCGTAGATCTCGGCCGCCGTGTCGAAGTCGAGGATCGCGACGATCGGCCCCTGGTTCGGGATCGACGCGACCAGCCCTTCCGTTTCCAGATGCCGCAGGACCTCGCGCACGACGCTTCGGCTCACGCCCAGGATCTCGCATAACGCGCGCTCGACCAGCCGCTCGCCCGGCTGGAAATGCGCGTCGAGGATCGCGGCACGCATTTTCTCGAGCGCGAGCTCGCGCAGCGTGGCGGTGGGCCGCTGGACTTTCAGGGACGGCAGGGCGGGACGCATGGCTGCCGCCGTCAGGCTTGCGCGAACAGGCGCACGTCGCGCGCGTCCCAGTCGACGAGCGCCTGCGCACCGATCACGATGCCGTTGTCGTGCCGGTGAGCGGCCGGCATGCGGATCGAGATTTCCTGCTGCCACGGCGTCGCCACCGCGTAGTGCATCGCATCGCCGAGATAGGTGACGTCGCGCACGGTCACCGGCAGGCCTGCCGTGCCGCTCGAATCATTCGAACCGCTGGCGCGTTGCAGCGAGCAGATGCGCATCTGTTCCGGGCGGATCATCAGCGCACCTTCGTCGCCGGCGGCGAGCGTCGGATGGAACATGTCGGACGCCATCTCGAGGCCGTTGGGGAACACGCCGCCGATGCGGCCGTCGCCGTGCTTCGTCACCTTGACCGGCAGGAAATTCGAATTGCCGATGAAGCTCGCGACGAAGCGTGACGCCGGGTTCGCATAGAGCTCCTCGCCGGTGCCGACCTGCTCGATGCGGCCCTGGTTGAACACGGCGATGCGATCGGACAGGCGCAGCGCCTCCTCCTGGTCGTGCGTGACATACAGGATCGTCACGCCCGTTTCCTGGTGAATGCGGCGCAGTTCCAGCTGGATTTCCTCGCGCAGCTTCTTGTCGAGCGCGGAGAGCGGCTCGTCCATCAGCAGCACGGGCGGATCGTACGCGAGCGCACGCGCGATGGCGACGCGCTGCTGTTGCCCGCCGGAGAGCTGCGCGGGCATCCGGTCGCGGCACTCGGACAGATGCACGAGTTTCAGCATCTGCTCCACTTTCGCGCGGATTTCGGCTTCCGGCCGGCGGCGCACCCGCAGCGGAAACGCGACGTTCTCGCCCACGGTGAGATGCGGAAACAGCGTATAGCGCTGAAACACCATCCCGATGTTGCGCTGGTTCGGCGCGACGGACAGCAGCGGCTTGCCGTCGAGCAGCACGCGGCCGTCGGTCGGCTCCTGAAAGCCCGCGACGATATAGAGCGTGGTGCTCTTGCCCGAACCCGACGGTCCGAGGAAGGTCATGAATTCGCCCTTGCGGACGTCGAGCGACACCTGGTCGATCGCGACGACATCGTCGTAGGTCTTGCGCAGGCGCTGGATTTGCAGGAATGCAGTCATAGCGTGTTACCTCAGTTGGCACGTGCGCGGCGCACGATGGCGCTCGCCAGCATCAATACGGTCGTCAGCGCGACGAGCAGCGACGACGCGGCCGCGACGACGGGTGTCAGGTCCTGCCGCAACGTCGCCCAGATCCGCACGGGCAGCGTTTGCAGCGTCGGGCTCGACATGAAGATCGACACCACGACTTCGTCCCACGATGCGAGGAACGCGAAGATCGCGGCGGCAAACAGGCCGAGCCGGATCGCGGGAAGCGTGACCCGCAGCTTCACCGTGAGCGGCGACGCCCCGCAGATCAGCGCGGCGTCTTCCAGCGCCGTGTCGAAGCTCACGAGCGAATTGCTGATCGAGATGATCGAGAACGGCAGCGCGATGATCAGGTGGCCGATCACGAAGCCGGTCATCGTGCCGTTCAGGCCGATGCGCAGGAAGAACGCATAGAGCGCGACGGCGAGCACGACGACGGGCAGCACCATCGGCGTGAGGAAGAAGCCCCGCACGGCCTCGCGGCCGCGAAACTTGCCGCGCACGAGCGCCAGCGACGCGAGAAACCCGATCGCGACGGAAAGCGCCGTGACGATCACCGCCAGCTTCGCGCTGGTCAGCAGCGAGTCGATCCAGCCCGCATCGGTGAACAGCTGCCGGTACCACTCCAGCGTCCAGCCCGGCGGCGGAAAGATGAGCCACTGCGAATCGCCGAACGACAGCGCGACGATGAAGAAGATCGGCAACAAAAGGAACAGCGCAACGGCCGCGCCCACGGCCACGAGGATCCAGCGCAGCGCGCCCAGGCGATCGAAATCGAGCAACATGTCAGTCCTCCCGCCGGGCCGCCCAAAGGGGCGTAGCGGGGAATTCGCGGAGCATCGCTCCGCGCCCGCGCAGCCGGCCGGCTTTGCAAAGACGGCCGTGGACGGCTGACGCCCCCTCGGGGGGAGCTTTGCATGGGACCGGAGCAAGCGCTGAAGCGCAAACTCCGGTCGACAGCGAACGTAGTGAGCGTGGGGGTTGTTTCATCTCAGCGACCTCCCGTGGTGGCGCGCGCGCTGTTGGTGAAGCGCAGCTGCAACGCATAGAGTGCGAGCGTCACGGCGAGCAGCACGAATGCCGCGGCGCCGGCGAGGCCCCAGTTCAGCAGTGACTGCACGAGCTGCGCGATCAGTTCCGCGAGCATCATGTAGGACGGGCCGCCCAGCAGCGCGGGCGTGACGAAGTAGCCGAGCGCCATCACGAACACCATCAGCGCGCCGGAGGCGACGCCCGGCATCGCGAGCGGCACGAGGATGCGCCAGAACGCCTGCCAGCGGCTCGCGCCGCACACCGCGGCGGCGCGCAGCGTCGACGGGTCGATGCCGCGCAGCGTGGCATGCAGCGGCATCACGAGGAACGGCAGCATGATGTAGGTCATGCCGATCGTCACGCCGGTCAGGTTGTTCACGAGCGCGAGCGGCTCATGGATCACGCCGATCGCCATCAGCGCGCGGTTGATCGGCCCGGTCCCCTGCAGCAGCACCATCCACGCGAACGTCCGTGCGAGCAGGTTGGTCCACATCGACAGCAGCAGGATCGCGAACAGCACCGAACTGAGCTTGCGCGGCGCGATGGCGAGCAGCCATGCCATCGGGAAGCCCACGATGAGCGTGACGAGCGTCACGACCGTGGCCACGAGGAACGTATTGCCGAACACGCGCACATACGTCGTCGAGCCGAGCAGTTGCGCGTAGTTGTGCAGGCCGGGCGTCGGCTCGAGCACGCTGCGCAACAGCAGCGACAGCACCGGCAGCAGGAAGAAAATCACGAGCAGCAGCATCGCGGGCGTCACCAGCCTGATGCTGCGCCAGTCGCGCCGCTTGCGCGCGGCCGGCGCGGGCGGATGCGTGACAGTACTCAATACGTTTGGCATGGTGTCTCCTTTGTCGGCCAGCGTCGGCACTTCAGTGCCCGTTACCGCCGGCCCCATGCAGGTTCGTTGCTCGACCGGGCCGGTTCGATCCGGTTCGGCTTCCTGAACGGCGTTCAGGTCCGTACGTCGTTCCGCGGGCTTACTTCGACTGCCACGCGTACCAGCGCTTCGCGATCGCGTCGCGGTTCTCGGCCCAGTACTTCATGTCGAGATTGATCTGCGAGGTCTTGTACTGGTCGGGCAGCGTCTTGGCGATGGCCGGCGCCATCAGCGCGGCCGACTTCACGTTGATCGGCGCATAGCCCGTATCGGCCGCGAATTTCGCCTGGGCCTGCGCGCTCGTCGCGGCGGCCAGGAACTTCATCGCCGCGTCGCGATGCTTCGCGCCCTTCGGGATCACGAGCATGTCGGCGGCGGTCAGGTTCTGGTTCCACGACATGCCGACCGGCACGCCGGTCTGTGCAAGCGCATGCAGGCGGCCGTTCCAGAACATGCCGACCGGCGCCTCGCCGGATGCAAGCAGCTGCTGCGACTGCGCGCCGCCGCTCCACCAGACGATGTCGCCCTTGATCGAGTCGAGCTTCCTGAACGCGCGGTCGAGATCGAGCGGATACAGCTTGTTGGGCGCGACGCCGTCGGCGAGCAGCGCGATTTCGAGCACGCCCGGCGCCGACCACTTGTAGAACGTGCGCTTGCCCGGGAAACGCTTGGTATCGAAGAGGTCCGCCCAGTTTTGCGGCTGCGCGCCCGTGTACTTCGCCTTGTTGTAGCCGAGCACGAACGAGTAATAGAAGCTGCCGACCGCGGAAGGCGTCGCGAAGCGCGGGTCGAGCTCGGCCTTCTTCACCACCGAATAGTCGATCGGCTCGATCAGGCCGGCCTTCTCCGCCGCATACGCGAAGTCGCCCTCCACGTCGACCACGTCCCAGCTCACGTTGCCGCTGTCGACCATCGCCTTGAGCTTGCCGTAGTCGGTCGGCCCGTCCATCAGCACGTTGATGCCGCTCGCCTGCGTGAACGGCTGCGCCCAGTCCTTTTGTTGCGACGACTGGGTCGTGCCGCCCCAGCTCGTGAACACGATCGGGTCCGCGGCCAGTGCGGGCGCGGCGCACAGCACGACCAACGGTGCGATACAGGCAAGGCGGGATGCTGCGACACGCGGGATGCTTCTGCTGCTCATGGTCTCTCTCCAGGGGGAAACGGTTGCGGCTCGCGGCCGCCGGGACGGCAGCCATTCGAATACGCGTACTCCGGCCGGCGGCATCAGTCGCGCCGGCTTCTCGATCTTGTGTTTCATCACTGCGGCGCGCCGCTGCCGGCCGATGCCGTCAGTGCGCGAGGGCCAGCGGCTGGACCGTGCCGGCTTCCGTGTCGCCGACATAGATGCCGTACGCGTCCTGCCGGCGTTCATGCACGTAGCGTTCGAGCATCGAGCGCACCGCGGTATCGGTGATCTCGTCCCACGGAACCTGCCAGAGCGGCACGATGCGAATGCTGCTGTCGAACCACGGCGAACCGGTGGGGATCACGCGGCCGCGGTAATAGATATGGACGCCCGGGCCGCGCCCGCCGGCCGATTCGAATACGGCAAACAGGCAGTCGAGATGCGCGTTGAGGCCAAGCTTCGCGAGCACGCCGCGCAGGCTCGCCGCGTCGCTCGCCGGTCCGAGCCGGATGCCGGTCGGCAAGCGCACGCCTTGCGGCGTATCGACGAGCACGAGCCCGTCGCGATGTTCGAGAATCGCGCCCACCTGCGCGCGGCGGAATCCGAGCATGTCGAATGCCTGTTGCGCGATTGATCCGGTCATCGACTCAGTCATGGCGTGCTCCCGTGGTCCCTGCGTTACTCGATGAGATTATGGTATGCCATCTTATGGGCTACAACAATGAACATCGTATTATGGAATACCATGAGTCGTGCCAGTCGAATCGACAGACAAAACAAAAGGCCGCCGGGAGGGTGCCGGCGGCCTTTGCTGTTCACGCGCGCGTCTCGATCCCGCGCCCGGGATTCCGTCAGGTGTCGCTGACTGCCTCGTCCTGCTGCCGCGCGAGCGCCGACAGCGCCAGCTCGGAAACGCGCTTGATGTGCGCGGCCGACGCTGCCGAAGCCGCATCGCCGTCGCGCCGCTCGATCGCGTCGAGCAGGCGGTTCATCTCGGTGTTCGAGTCGCCGCCGCGGCCCGGCATCGCGATGGTCAATGCGCGCAACCGGTTGATGCGCGCGTTGAGCGTCTTGACGACCGTCAGCGACACCTGCTTGCCGGCCGCTTCGAACAGCGTCTCATAGAAGCGCTCGGTGTACTCGAGCACACGCGGCAGTTCCTGTTTCTCGAACGCATCCTCGATCACCGCGCGGACCTCGCGCAGCTGCCGCACGACTTCGGGTGTCGCGCTCTCGGCGCATGCGCGCGCGGCATTGGCTTCGAGCAGGCCGCGCAGCTCGTAGATCTCGCCCACCTGCTCCGGATCGAGCCTCGCAACCACCGGCCCTTGTCGCGACACGGTCTCGACCAGCCCTTCGGTCTCCAGGTGCCGCAGCACCTCGCGCACCACCGTGCGGCTCACGCCGAGCTCATCGCACAGCGTGCGTTCGACGAGCCGCGCGCCGGGCCGGAAATAGCCCTGCACGATCGCACCGCGCAGTTTGTCGAGCGTCAGTTCGCGCAACGTCTTGGCATTGCGGTCGATTTTGAGGTCTTGCATGGGCGGCACTCTGGAAACGGGTATTTGGCCTGCGGCAGGCCGGGAGCCGGACACAGGCATGGAATGCCATATTATGACCTAACTGTCAGCGCTTTCCATCCCGCGCGCCGCCGCGCGCACCACCTGCTGGTTCTTTGCAAATGAAACCTGTCCCGGAGCAAAGAAACCTGTGCTGTCGTTTTAGGGCAAAGAAACCTGTTTTAGGTAGCCTGCAACCTCGTAGGCGCCGGCAAAGAAAACTGTTCTGACGCTGCCAAACCCTTGTATTTATTGGCTTCTTCGAGATGAAGTCTAAAACGTCACGAGTCCCCGATGACGCGCGCTGTCGCACCTCCATCGCGGCGTCGGTGGGTCCCCGCCTAAAGCCCCCTTCTCACGCTCTAATGAAATCAATCACTTAGCAGATTCGATGCAAAGAAAGCTGTCGCCGAGGTTCGCATTTGCAAACGAAATCTGTTCTATCGATACTGGCTGCCGCTCTGCAAGCCAACGACACAGCTGCTGTTGGTCTCGGGCACCGTGACTCGCAGCGCACGAAATAAGAGCGCCGGCTGATAAACAAGAAAGCGCCTCGTCTAAAGCGAACGTCCGACCTGGTATGCCCCGGATTCAAAGACGGCGATTGGTTGCACGTGGATGCGCACAGTCTGCGCGCATCCAGAAAATGCAGTCGGACGCCAATCTCAAGCGTGGCAGGTGCATTCAAACGACATCGGATACCACTGAAGCTTCACCTGGAGCTTGCCGATCTCGGCTACCACCTCACCCGGCTGCTCCTGAGCGCTCCTTGCCAAAGCCTCCTACTTTTCGATTCGCACCGTCCGGAACGCGATACTTATGCGCCGCCGGGAGCCTCGTACCGCGTAGAAAAGAAAGCAGTAATGTTTTGGGCCGCTGACTGTGCTCGCTCGAGCGTCGAAGACGTCGCTTCGGCGGCAACGGGTGTCTCTATGACGAGCTGAACCTGCGCTGGAAGTTCACCGAGAATCCCGTGCAGCGGGATGACACCGTCGCCGAGATGAAGCCGTGACGTACGCGCTTCACCGGCAAGTCCTTCCAGAGGCGGGGCGATCCGCTCGCAATCGCTCAGCTGTGCATATGCAATCCGTTCCGCCGGAATTTGCCCGATGTCCGACGCTGTACCGCCGCCCCGGTGAAAGTGGAGGACATCAAGAATCAGGCCGGCGTTGGAACTGCCCGCGGCCTCAACAAGATCCAATGCGTCCCGCCAAGTCCTGATATCGCGGTACAACATGAACTCTATGCCAACGGAAAGACCGAAACCCGCGGCCTGCTCACACAGACGACCAAAAAGGTCAATGCGCTGCGGGCGGGAAAGAAAAGTCGCATGGGGTGCGAGTTCGGTACCGATGGATGAAATGTGGGTCGCGCCGAGTTCCGCACCGAGCTCAAGTGCTGGCTTGAAGCGCTCCAGATCCGTCAGTGGCGATAACACAAATGCCTCGATGTCAAAGACACGCACGCCCGTTTCGCGAAGCGCCGTTTTGATCTCACGGATGACCTCCGGTTTGCCCAGGACCTCGTGGTGCAGCGGATGAGACGTGGCCGTCATTACAAGGAGGCCGACTTTCCCGAAACCGGATTTTGCTGCAGCCCAGACAAGCTCCGCCTGTGGCGTACGCCCAACCGTCAAGTTGGCCAACGACATATTGCGAATCTCAACGCTTGCTTTCATCCGTATTACCCGGTTACAAGAGCTTATTCCACATCGGGGACCGTCACGGTTGAGCGCGCAACCACTGCATCATGAATAGCCAGCGTCGCGGCCAGCGTGCGCGTCCCGTCAATGGCCGGACAAATCGGCACCTCCTTCCCGGCAATGACAGCCGAGAAGTGTCGCAACTGCTCGTAGTAGGGATCAGCTGCGTGTGGCGTGCAACGCTCAACCGTCAGAGCTTCGTGCCAACCCTTGTTGTCGCGGTATTCCCAGACATCGAGTAGCGGCAGTGTCAACGAGGCGTTGGTGCCAAGCAGGAAATGCGTATTGACCTGCTGGCGCGGATAATGGGCCGCTTCGCCCGCTGCCAGATCCCAATTCCACGGAGACACCGCGCAATCCGAAACAGCCAAGGTGCCGAGCGCGCCGTTCTGAAAGCGTAGCAGCACGGCTGCGGTGTCCTCCACTTCGAACCCGCGCACGTCATTGGAGGACTGCGCCTGCACCTCGACAATCTCGCCCATCAGAAAGCGCATGATGTCGATATCGTGAATCAGGTTGATCAGCACCGGGCCACCGCCCACGGTACGCCGCCACTCGACATCGAAATACGGATCGGGCTTGAAAAATGCCGCGAGACCATTTGCAGCGACGAGCTGGCCGAGGCGGCCGGACTGGATTACCTCCCGCGCGCGGCGCAGGATCGGATTGTGCCGCCGCTGGTGGCCCACTAGCAGCGGCACACCCGCGTCACGCGCCGCGCGCGTCAGGCGCGTGGCGTCTTGAACGTTGTCCGCAATCGGTTTTTCAATGAGCGCCGGCACACCACGCGCAATACAGGCCAGTCCGATCTCCATATGAGTCGCATTTGGCGTCGCAACGATCGCCCCTGCGGGACGAATCTCGTCCAGCATCACGGCGTAGTCCGCAAACCAGCGCAATCCGTTCGCCCGCGCAAACTCCTGTGCGGCCGACGACGGGTCCGCGAGCGCAACAACTTCAACGTCGGCATGCGAACGCGCTCGTTCAACATGCATCCTGCCAATTGCCCCCGCGCCAATTACTGCCAAGCGTGCCTTCGCCATTTTCCTCTTCTCTGTCGCTTAGCGGGTTTGTCTCGATCGGGTCTTACCGAAGGCGCTTTTGGGGCTGCAGCCGAAGGTTTGACCCGGAGTTAATGGATGTTCGCGCCACGCGGCGCAGGTCCTTACACGCCGCGGCAACCACCGGGTGCCGCCAGCGCCGACTCAATCACTGCAAGCGTCGCCTCGCGCAAGCGGCGCGCGCGTGCCAGTGCCGGTGTGCTCTGCGCCCAGCGCTGGTTGGGAACTTCGACACTGACTGGCAGATGCATCGGCAAGGCGCGCAGGATACCCCGAAGGTCAATGCCCCCCTCGCCGGGAATCATGCGCTCACAACGCGCCTGAAAAAGCAATGTGTCCAGGTCAGTCGGGCGCTGTGGGCTGGCGTCACAAAACTGCAGGTAACCAAAGTACTCCCGTGGCAACGCACTCAATGCATCGGCCGATGTTCCAGCGCGATCAAAGTGAATCGGATCGATGATGAGCCCGGTGTTCTTCCGACCACTCGCACGAATGACGCGCGCGCCCGCCTCGATGTCCCTGACATCGGTCCACGGCATCGGCTCGACAGACGGCGAAAGACCCAGCGGCTCAGCAAGATCGCAAAGACGGCCGAGATTGTCGACCAGGCGGTTTTCGTCCGGATCGTTACCAGCCACCAGTACGTACCGTGCGCCAAGTTCCGCAGCGGTCTCGAGCATCGGCAAATATGCGCGCACGTCAGTCTCAGGCTTGAGCCGCAGAATCTCCGCGTCGAGCACACGCACCCCCGTGTCTCGCAATACTGCGAGGACTTCGCGCTTTAGCGCGGCATCGCCGATGACGTCGTGATGCACCTCAGTTTCGGTCGCCGGCAGCAGTCGCAGACCGACATAGTCATATCCCGACTCGCTGGCACATCGAACCATCTGAGGTGGCGTCAGCTCAAGAACGGTCAGTGCGGCCAGCGACAGTGGCCGGAGTTCAGGTACAGTCATCTCTTCTCCCAAATCGTTGTTTCAGAAACGCCGAATCGCATGTGCGCGCCCGGCGATCTCCCCGTCAGTACGTCGCACGCCCGCCCGACACATCGAACGTAGCACCAGTCGAAAAGGAGCAATCTTCGGTCGACAACCAAGCGACGAGTGCAGCGACCTCATCCGGCCGACCAGGTCGCCCCATCGGAATCTTGTCGACAACGAGTTTCCGTTGAGCGTCTGTCATGGCCGAGAGCATTTCGGATTCGATCGCAGCCGGAGCAACACAATTGACCCGAATCTCGGTGTCCGCCAGTTCCTTGCCCAGCGATTTCGTAAGTGCCATCACACCCGCCTTCGATGCACTATAGGCAGACTGGTTCGGGTTGCCATCTTTGCCGCCGATCGACGCCAGGTTCACGATTCGGCCGTTGCGAGCCCGCCGCAAATAGGGGATCACGGCCTTGCAGCAAAGGAACGTCCCAGTGAGATTGACTTCAAGCACCTGTCGCCACGAATCGACCGGATATGCTTCGACCTTTTCGATGGCGCCGTTGATTCCCGCTGAATTGACAAGGATGTCAATCGCCCCGAGCTTCGACGCGGCCAATTCCACTGCCGCTTGCACGCTCTCGTCATTGGTCACGTCAACCTGGGTCGTCAACACTGCACCTACCCGTTCTGCCGCGGCCTGCACTGCGTCTGATTTGAGGTCCCAGAGAACGACTTTCGCACCGGAAGCGATGAGGCGTTCGGCAATAGCCAGTCCGATTCCACCCGAGCCGCCCGTCACAATAGCCACGCGGTTTGCAAGATCAAGTTTGTTCATCATCCGTTCCTAACCAAAACTTCCACAAAAATCGTGACACCAAGACATCAACCCTGTTTTTCGCGACGTCCTAATTGTTCCAACGGCACCGTGTGAGCTTCGCGCATCGTCAGTGCCGCAACCGACGAAATCAGACAGACAGTAGCCGCAAAGACGGCGGGAAGAACCCACGGCTGGGTGCCCCACCGGCCCATCAGCGCCGACTCGATCAGCGGAGCAAATCCCGCCACGCCGACACCCAATTGCGTGCCGACAGCCACCCCGGACATGCGGACATCCGTCGAAAAGCGTTCGCCAAACAGCGCCGGATATACGGCGTTGTTCATCCCGTATGCCAGACCCCCGAGGAAAACCCCGAAACAAAGCACCCATGTTTCATGACCCGTTGTGATCGACCAGAGGAAAAACACCAAGCCGATCGCACACAGGACGTTGCCTGCAACCAACACCGGCCGACGCCCTACCCGATCTGACAACGCGCCCCAGACCGGAATGGTGAAGACCGCCAGCAGATTTGCAAGCGCAGCCGTCCAGAGCATCGTCGAGGTACTGATTGGCTGACTCTGGATGCGGGAGAACGACAGCGCGAACACGGCAAACGTGGTGCCGACTGAGGCTAGCAGCACCGTGAAGAATATCTGGGTCAGTTCCTTGCGATAGCTCGCGAACAGAACCTTCAGCGGCATGTTCTTGACCTTTTCGTGTGCGGCCTTGTTCTCAAAGGCCGGCGTCTCTTCGAGCTTTGCTCGTACAACGAGGCCCACAACAACGACGATCGCACTAAGCCAAAAAGGAACGCGCCAACCCCAGGCCATGAACTGGTCGGTAGGCAGAAAGGCCGCCAGCGGCAAGACCACGGCAGGCGCGAGGACCTGGCCGCCCTGCGTGCCGCTCAGTGTCCAGCTGGTGTAATAGCCGCGCCGGTGCTGCGGTGCATGCTCGAAGCACATCGAACTCGCGCCCGCGAGTTCTCCCGAAGCAGAAATACCTTGCAGGAAACGCAGGGTCACCAGCAAGGCTGGCGCCAGTAGACCGGCATTCTGATAGGTTGGCAGACAGCCCACGAGAAATGTCGAAATTCCCATGAGCAACAGCGTGCCCACCATGACGACTTTTCGACCGAGCCGGTCCCCGAAGTGCCCCATCAGGAATGATCCGAGCGGCCGCGCCGCGTACGCAACACCAAATGTCGCCATCGACGCCAGCGTTGCGGCCGCGATATCTCCCGGCGGGAAAAAGAGCTGAGGAAAGACCAGTGCCGCTACTGTGCCGTAGATAAAGAAATCGTAGTATTCGAGCGCACTGCCGATCCATCCGGCGATTGCCGCCCTTCGAGCATGGCCAGTACCCGATGCGTGTGCCGCATCGCTGGACCGGCCCGCATCTCGGGCGGCCGATGTGATTTCATCCCGCAACGTCTCTACTGTCATGATGTCTCCAAAATTGAATTTAGCGCACTGTTTTGGTCGTATTCGCAGCAGGGCCGCGTCGTGTTGAGCCCGACCCCGACAAAATCTGGGAGCTCGACGCCGCCCCGTCTGGCTTCTTTAAGTCGATCTCTCGGTGCAGCTCAGCCGCCAGTCGGCACCACTTGGGTCACGGTCCTTTAAATCATTTGTATCGTTGTACTAATCGTACTTTTGATATTTAAGTCTGATCTATTAACTACGGCGTGGTCCCCAGAAGTGGAACTTGATCGCCCTGCCAACTCCCACTTCGACTATGCGATTCGCACGCCCGCGAGTTCGATACACATTTCCGCTCGCCTGCTCTCCAAAGCCGGGCTCGGTGCGTCCGCATCGTCGCCCCCCATCTCGTTGATCCCCGCGGCATGCCGCCCTGCGATATACCCAAAGGTCATCGCCGGCCCAAGATTGATCCCGCCAGACGGGTAAAAGCCCCCCATCACACTCGCCATATCGGTGCCCACCGCGTAGAGACCTGTAATCGGCAGATCACCGTCGCCCAGCACCTGCGCGGCGCCGTTGGTCTTCAGGCCCGCGAACGTTCCGAAGCTACCCGGCAGCACCTTGACCGCGTAGAACGGTCCATGTTCGATCGGCGCGACGCAGGGGTTCGGGCCATCATGTAGCGGATCTCCCCCTTTGCGGTTAAATGGCGTCGAGCCACGACCAAATACCGGATCCTCACCACGCCGGGCATGCTCGTTAAATGTGCGCACCGTCTGCACAAGTGCATCAGGGTCGATGTCACATTCGCGGGCCAGCGCCTGAATCGAATCTCCGCGCTTCAGGTAGCCACTACGGACAAACGGGGCAAGCGGTACCGGAAACGGCCGGGCGTAACCAAGCCCATACCGCCGCTGGAAATGGTGGTCGCAGATTAGCCACGATGCGACCTCCTGCCCTTCCGGAACCGCGTCAATCATTGCTTTCGTGTAGTCGTAGTAGCCATCGGCTTCGTTCACGAAGCGTTTGCCGCTGCGCAGTACACCAATAACTCCAGGCTTGGCACGATCGATAATGTGGGGGAAATGTCCCACACGCCCATCGCGGTGGACAACCTGCGACACCGGTGCCCACGCCGCGGGCGATGCAAGATCGGTCACCAGTCGCCCCCCGACGGATTCACCCAGCGTGATTCCGTCGCCACTGCAACCGGCCGGCGGGAGTGCGAGATGTTCCTTGCCAGTCGGGTTGCGGGGAAAGTGAGCCTGGCGGCGCTCAATGTCGTTCGGAAAACCACCCGTAGCCAGCACGACCCCGCGGGCAGCATGAATCTGGATCTCCCCATTACGGGTCGAAACAACCGCACCGCGAACGGCACCTTCGTCATAAATCAGGCGCTTGGCGGGAGCGGACTCCATCATCGTGACGCCCAGATTCTCGGCCGACTTCGCCAGACGCGCGATCAGCGCCACGCCATTCACCAACTGCATTGCACGACCGTGTAGCCCAAGATCCAGCAGATGCCGTGAAAAGCGCCGAACGACATGGAACAAGGATCGCCATGAGCGCGTCACACCAAGAAATGCGGACAGATCGGCACCGGCCATGATCGGCATGCCGAGAATCGACGTCTCGGGCATCGTCTTTCGCAATCGCTTGATCAGCGCTCCCGCTTTCCGCCCGTCGTACGGCGCCGCAATAACCTGATGCCCTCGCGTGGCGGCACCGGGGGTATTGCCATGCATGTCGGGAATCTCGTTGCCATCGACGAATTTGAGCTCGGTGTGCGTCTCGAAGAACGAAACCATGTTCGGGCACTGGTCAAGGAACGCATCGATACGGGCCGCGTCATAGCGCGCACCCAGTTCGTTGCGCAGGTACACGCGCGGTTGCTGTGGGTCTTCATTGATGCCCGCCCGTTGGGCGAGCGGGTTACCGGGCACCCACATCCAGCCGCCCGACCAGGCGCTCGCTCCACCCAGAACGTCGTCCTTTTCGATGACGACCACGCTCAGGCCATGCCAGGCGGCCGTGACCGCCGCCGCAAGGCCTGCCGCCCCCGAGCCGATCACCAGCAAGTCACAGCGCATCTCACGCTCCGCCATCTCCACCTCCTATTCCCCCAATCGATGAGAGAAGTTTAGTGGAATTGAATTCCAATGTCACAGGAAATTTGTTCCATCCCATCTCTGTGCTGTTGAGAACGGATAGGACGCTACCTCTGGTCATCGTCGACACGGGACGCATTCGGCATCCTGGAGACGCGCCAGTCTAGGTGCGCGACCGGCTGAACACACACCGGCCGCCATGTCGCAAGGTCCGGAGAGAAAGATTATTCCACACAGAGTGGAATAAACTTCCAGTACAATGAACGCTCAATGTCGTAAACGGAAGGAGGTATGGATGGCAGGCGGAGTCACATCGCCCGAGCCCGGGTACTCGGGATTGCTCGACCGAGGACTGGCAATTCTCGAACTGCTCTCGGGTAGCGACGCTGGGGCATCGCTCACCTTTATCTCAGAAAATTTGCGAATCCCGCGTAGTGCGACCCATCGACTACTGACAGCGCTTTCAGATCACGGCTACGTGCGCCAGGAGCAGGATCGTGGCGTATATGTCCTGACAACCAAATTGCAGGTATTGGCGTTCCGTCATCTCGCCTCGAGCGGTTACATTGATGCCGCCCAGCAGGTGCTGGACCGGCTGGCGACGGCAACAGGAGAACTGGTTCGCCTCGCCGTCGCAGACAATGATCAGTTGACGTGGGTCGCCAAGTCGCAAGGTGCGCGATCCGGACTGCGATATGACCCTGATATGGGCATGATTGCAAAGCTGTCATGTTCGGCGACAGGCTACGCCTGGTTGTCATGCATGGACGACCATCAGGCGCTTGAGATCATTGAAAGACAAGGACTGGGAAGCCGCGACGAATATGGCCCACAGGCGCCAGAGACCCTCGCCGAGGTACTCGCGCACATTCACACTGCGCGTGAGCAGGGTTACGCGATTGCCGTCCAGACATTTACCGACTGGATGGCGGCGATCGCCACTGCATTGAGGCATCCGCTCACCCGGAAACCCATTGGTGTCATCAGTGTCGCGGGCCCATTTTCCCGGCTACCCGAAAAGCGGCTGCACGAGTTCGCTCCGCTGCTGATCGAAGCTGCCCGTGAAATCGCTCAACTGATTCCAGGTTCGCCGGCCCTGACGAGTCCGGGTATCGCCGCCCTGGCGGCACGCGAAAGCGCTACTTCGTAGCAAGACTACTGACAGTATTCGCTTATGGGTGCAGTCACGAGCCCTCGCCCGCCAGACTCCCAGTGATTGCACGCATCACACCGTCAACCTTCCGCCCTTCATCTACATGTCTGACCGGTGACCCGACCGATTTTCACGGGTCGGCCTCAAACGCATCCTGTGTTTCGGCGTCACCGGGCTATCCCTTCACAAAAGGAGCACACGATGTCCGACATCGAACCTATCATCGAACGCGTACTTTTAACCAACGACGATGGTATTGACGCGCCGGGGCTCGCAGTTCTTGAAGCGGTCGCGGCCGAACTTGCACACGAAGTATGGGTGGTGGCGCCCGAACGCGACCAGAGCGGAACATCACATTCGATCAGCCTGCATTCACCTCTGCGCATCGCTCAACGTGGCGAACGCCGCTTCGGCGTCCATGGCACGCCAGGCGACTGCGTTGTCATGGCGGTGCGCCATCTGATGAAGGACACAACCCCGACGCTTGTGCTGTCCGGCATCAATCGCGGGGCCAATCTTGGAATCGAGACGATGTTCTCCGGTACGGTCGGGGCAGCCATGACCGGCCTCCTGCTCGGCCTGCCCTCAATCGCACTGAGCCAGGCGGTACCGAACCGCAAAAGCGTACGCTGGGATACCGCACGCGCACTTGCACCCGCTGTTCTTCGAAAACTGCTGTCGATTACTCACGACGCTCCCACCTGTCTGAATGTGAATTTTCCGGACTGCGATGCATCGGAGGCTGGGCCACTCGCTATTACGCGGCAAGGGACAGGTTACTTCGAGAGCATCGACGTCTTTGCGCACATCGATCCACGAGAGATTGACTATCACTGGATGCGGTTCCGACATGGTCGCCGCCCGGATGCGCCTGACACCGAGGCCGCAATCATCAGTGCCCGCGGCATTTCCGTGACACCGATACACTTTGATCGTACCTCTCAACACACCGTTTTGACGCTGCAATCTGGCCTGCAAGCCGGCGCCATGGTATAGCGACTTTCGCAGTGAATGCTCGTCATGCACTAAGACTGCCTCGACGTTACTATTCAGATATCCAAAATGTTTTCAGCAGAGCGCGGGTTGTGCATCTACGATGCATGAGCTGACCAGTGTGTGGGTGGCATGGATAAAGAGTTGCTGACCAAGATCGTATAGAGATAGCGCGGCAGCTTCGTCGCGCGATCGCCGCGCTTCGCGAATGCGAGCAGTTCCGGCGTCTTGTCGATGAAGCGTCTCGTCACGTCGCCCGCGATGAAGAAATGAAGGGCGATTCCGTGAAGTGGCGCGTGGCAGCCAAGCGGTGAAACATCAAGCCGATGCAGGGCGGTGCGCTGAAGGATCCGGTGATCCCGCTCGAGTCCACCACGGCACAAATCGGCGCGCGGCTCGAGCATCCGTTTCATGGTAAGCGGTCTGATAACAACGTCCCTCAGAGGCTTATTAGCCTCTCGAGTGCAGAGGTAATCACATCCTGTGCTCGCGCAGCCGCAGTCATCAAGCGTGCGTAATCGATCTTAGGCCGCGCTTCATCGATGAGCGAGCAGTCTATATAGTTCGGGTAGCGAAGTTCGATCATAAGAGTTTCGACGTTCGAACGCCGACCATAGTGCCGAACGATGTACCCGCCCCGAAACGGAGTATTGTCGCCTACGGAAAATCCGGCATCTCGATACGCCGCGAAGAATGTCTGGAACGTTTGAACGGACGTGGTGCAATGGCCACCGTTCCCAAGGCAAACATCGAAAGTCGTAGGTCCCATGAAGGAGTGCAGATCGAGCACCAAAACGCGACCGAAATTTTCCACCATTGCATCAACTTCTGCCTCTAGCCTCTGATGAAAGGGCCGATGAAAAGAGGTAATCCTGCCGACGGCTTCCGCTGCGGTTGGCTCATGCAAATAGATCGCTTCGCCAGCGTAGGTGCTGAGGGTAATCGGTGAATCCGACCACGCCCCGGGGGCTACCAAATTGGGATCACGATTGACGTCGACGACATATCGGCTATGTGTAGCCAAGATGGTGGTGATCCCCATTCCTGGCAAGAAAGAGTACAAGTCGTTCAAGAACCAGTCGGTGTTACGCTGCCCGCTTATCGCGGCAACTTCCTGATCGCTCAACCCCATTTCCACCAAGCGACTGACAGCCTCATGCCGCAAGTCGTGGAAATGGAGATCGTCAAGACCGAGATCGCGAACAATATCGGCCCAGAGTTTCTGAAACACGTATGGTTTGCGCTTCTTGTCTCGCCCATGCTCGTACCATGGCGCCGCTCGCCAGGCTGATAGCGGCGCTCGATGTCAAAGGGATCATCGAATAACAGCTTTCCCCGCCATCAAGACGCTCGATGACTACGACTACAGTTTCGCCGTCGGGGCGCCGCGCAAGACGATCGACGAGCTTGCCACCCTGCGCTTCATCGAGCGGGGTGAGAACGCCGTGTTGCTAGGCCCGTCAGGCGTGGGCAAGACCCACCTCGCGATCGCCATTGGGTATGCCGCGACACAGGCCGGCATCAAGACGAAGTTCATCACGGCGGCGGATCTGATGTTGCAGCTCGAGGCCACGCGCCGACAGGAGCGATACGACGCCGTACTTCGGCACAACATTCTCGGCCCGAGGTTGCTCATCGTCGACGAGATCGGCTATCTGCCGCTCTCGGGGGATCAGGCTAGCCACTTCTTCCAGATCGTCGCCAAGCGCTACGAGCGCGGGTCGATGATCCTGACCAGCAACCTTCCGTTTGCGCAGTGGGACGAAACCTTCGGCGGCAACACCACACTGACTGCAGCGATGCTCGACCGCATCCTGCACCACGCCCACATTATCCAGATCAAAGGAGACAGCTACAGGCTGAAACTGCAACGCCAAGCCGGTCACGTTTCGTCATCGAAGAGGTAACGACTGGCTCAGTTTTACTTTGCGCGATCAGGCGCGAAGTGGCTCAGATTTCAAATGCGTTTGACACAGGATGCGGCGCCTTCTTCAATCGCTGCCCAGGATATAGCGAGGGGACGTCATGCCAGACAATCTAAATAAAGCGTCCGAATTTCGTTTTAGGTTTGACCCGATCCACGCTTAGCCAGAACTCCCCCGGCTGCGAGGTGGGTGGCCCCAATCGCCGGGGCATATGAAGCGTTTAGCCACCCTCACCGCCTTGACACTACTGCCGGCACGCACGTCGACATCCGAGGTGATGCCGGCTGGCGACGGACACTACACTGTGGTAGCAACGCGCAGCTGCATCAGCTCGACAGGCAGACGCATGGGGTTCGCGGCTGGACGCCGCAAGAGGCTCAACTGACATTCGCATGCGTTGGGGCAAGAGGTCATGGCAAAGCGACCCCGGGCAACTTCCCCGATACGAACTTGGTGCTTGCCGAGCGGCAGGCCACACGCCAAGGACATCAGTACAGATTTCCTTTGCAAATCCGTTTTGCAGCGGGGGGGGGGGGGGGGGGGCGGGGGGCGGGGGGGGGGGGGGGGGGGGGGGGGGGGGGGGGGGGGGGGCGGGGGGGGGGGGGGGGGG